>NZ_JBVVPZ010000050.1:0-47714 GCF_055811415.1 Mesorhizobium sp. WSM4846 | reverse complement strand
AGAATGGTTTTGCAGATAAACAAAGCCGTCACGAGAACCTTTGATCGTGGAGGGACAGCGCCCCCCTCTGTCCTGCCGGACATCTCCCCCACAAGGAGGGAGATTGGCCTTCATCACTGATTTCGCCAACCACCAACCTTGCAAAAAGGACGCTGTCCGCGAAGCTGCCGATCTTCCCCCCAAGTGGGGGAGATGTCGAGTTTTGGCAAAAGAGGGCAGGACAGAGGGGGGCGCGAAGGATCGCTACAGAGCGCTTTTATTCTGAGCCGCAGCATTATGGGCGGAAACTAGCTGGGATGCGAAGTCGTGGTGGCTTATGCCAATCGCCAGCGTTGGAGATCGGCTGCAGTCTGGTCGGGCAGCGACCACCCACGGGCCTTTTCAGGCTCAGTCAAAGGACCAAATTCTCTATGCAGAGACTACGTGCTTCATCTTATCGACGATCCGCAACGGCGTCCGGAACGACCACCAGCTTGCCGACAAAATCCTTGGCGATGAAATCCGCTTGGGCACGGTGGAAATCGGAGAGCTTGTAGACACCGCCGACCAGCGGCCGGATTTTCTTCTCCTCGATGTAGCGGACGATACGGCGGAAGTCGTGTCGCGTGCCCTGGCTGGAGCCGTGCAGCTGCAATTGCTTGAGGTACATGGTGCGCAGATCGAGCTGCACGACCGGGCCGGCAATCGCGCCGGCGGTGGTGTAGCGGCCTTCGGGTCTAAGGATGCGCAACAGGTCGTTGAAGATCGCACCGCCGACGAGGTCGGCAACTACGTCGATCGGCTGGCCGCCGGTCGCGTCGTTGACGGCGGCGGGCAGATCGGCGATGCCACGGGTGATCACCGCCTCGGCGCCGATATCGAGCACCGCCTGTTCCTTGCCCTTGCCGACGACGGCATAGGGAATGGCGCCGCGCGCCCGCGCCAACTGCACGATGCCGGAGCCGACGCCGCCCGACGCGCCGGTGACCAGCACGCGCTCGCCGGCCTTCAATGCGGCGCGTTCCAGCATCTGTTCGCCGGTAAGGTAAGCGCAGCAGAAGGTGGCGAGTTCGACGTCGGTCAGGTCGGTGGCGACGACATGGGCATTCTCGGCCGGCACGGTCTGGTACTCGGCATAGCCGCCGTCGCGGCCATGGCCCATATAGTCGATGTCGGCGAGTGAATCATCGTCGCGGTTGTAGATCGAGAAATCGACCATCACCCGCTCACCGATGCGGGCCGAAGAAACACCCTCGCCGACGGCAACGATGTTGCCGACCGTGTCGGTGCCCTGGATACGCGGGAACGTCAGCGTATTGCCCTGACGCCGCCAGGTCGACACGGCGGCAGCATCTTCTTCCGTGCCATAGGCGCCCTGGCGCACCCAGACATCGGTGTTGTTCATGCCGCACGCCGTGACCTTGACCAGCACTTCACTTGGGGCGGGCGAGGGCACTTTCACGTCTGTGCGGTAGACGAGCTTTTCCGGTCCGCCGTGGCCGGTTAGCTGCACGGCGGCCATGGTGGCGGGGAGGGCTTTGGAGGTCATTGATGTTGCTTCCAGATATTCCAGGTGCGCGCTGCCCCTCACCCTTACCCTCTCCCCGTGAAAAACGGGGAGAGGGGGTCGCCAGCGCTGGAGCTTGTCCCTTCTCCCCGTCGTTCACGGGGAGAAGGTGCCGGCAGGCGGATGAGGGGCGGCACCAAGGTCGATAATTAGATGCTGGCAAACACGCCATTCACCGCATCGGCCGTCCTCGACACGACGATGTCGGCCTCTTCGCGGGTGAGGCAGAGCGGCGGCGCGAAGCCGAGGATGTCGCCTTGCGGCATGGCGCGGCCGATGACGCCACGCTCGCCAAGCGCGGTCGCGACCTGCGGCCCGATTTTTTGCGCGGCATCGAAGAACACGCGGTCGTCCCGGTCGGCGACGAATTCGATTGCCGCCAGCATGCCGTCGCCGCGCACCTCGCCGACATTTTTGTGGCCGCCGACGGCTTTCGCCAGTTCGGCACGGAAATAGGCGCCGGTCTCACCGGCGTTGGTCACCAGGTCCATCTCGTCGATCAGTTCCAGGTTGGCGACACCGGCGGCAACGCAGATCGGATGCGCCGAATAGGTCCAGCCATGGCCCAAGCTGCCGAGTTTGTCGGAACCCTGGACCAGCACCTGCCAGACCTTATCCGAGACGATGACGCCCGACAGCGGTGCATAGGCCGAGGTCAGGCCCTTGGCGATGGTGATCAGGTCGGGCTTGATGCCGTAATGGTCGGAGCCGAACATGGTGCCCAACCGGCCGAAGCCGGTGACCACTTCGTCGGCGACCAGCAGCACATCGTATTTGTTCAGAACCGCCTGGATCTTTTCCCAGTACAGAGCGGGCGGCGGCACGATGCCGCCGGTGCCGAGGATCGGCTCGCCGATGAAGGCGGCGACCGTGTCCGGGCCCTCGGCCAGGATCATCTCTTCGAGCTTGTCGGCGCAGTGTTGGGAAAACTGTTCCTCGCTCATCGAGCGGTCGGCGCGGCGGAAATAGTAGGGCGCCTCGGTGTGCAGGATCGGCGCACGCGGCAGGTCGAAGGCGTTGTGGAACAGGTCGAGCCCGGTCAGCGATCCGGTCATGACACCAGAGCCGTGATAGCCGCGCCAGCGTGAGATGATCTTCTTCTTCTCCGGCCGGCCGAGCACGTTGTTGTAGTACCAGATCAGCTTGATGTTGGTTTCGTTGGCGTCGGAGCCGGAGAGGCCGAAATAGGCCCTCGACATGCCTTGCGGCGCCCGGTCGATGATCATCTTGGAAAGCGTGATCGAGGCCTCGGTGCCGTGGCCGACATAGGCATGGTAATAGGCAAGGTTCTTGGCCTGGGCGGCGATGGCGTCTGATATCTTCTGGCGGCCATAGCCGACATTGACGCAATAAAGCCCGGCGAAGGCATCGATGCTCTTCCGCCCATTATTATCCCAGATGGTGACGCCTTCGCCGCCGGCGATCACGCGGGTCGGCGATTCACCCCGCGCATGCGTGCCCATATGGGTCGAGGGATGGAAGAAGTGGTCGCGGTCCCAGGCGGCGAGTTCGTTGGACTGGTCGAGCATTTTTTTGACTCCTTAGAGAAAGATGGTCCCGACGCGGCCTAAGGTGTGTCGGGATTCAGGCCAGACCGAGAACCGGAGCGGAGCGCACTTTTTCGTACGTGAGCACCGGAAGCGCAGGACGCCGCCATTTGCAGACCGGCATCACCTGAATGTCGATACAGCTTACGCCACGTCCAGGCAGAGATATCTGAGATCGGTAAAGGCTTCGAGCCCGTGGCGCGAGCCCTCGCGACCGATGCCGGACTGTTTGACGCCGCCGAACGGGATCGGCGCGCCGGTGATCTTGACGCGGTTGATGGCTACCATACCGTAGTCGAGCGCACGACCCATGCGCAATTGGCGGCCGCCGTTCTCGGTGACGACATAGGCGACGAGGCCGTATTCGGTGGCGTTGGCGCGGGCGATAACCTCGTCCTCGCTGTCGAAGGGCGTCACTGCGGCGACCGGACCAAAGGTCTCCTCGCGCATGATCAGCGCGTCGTCGGTGACATCGGCGAGCAGGGTCGGCCGGTAGAACAGCGGTCCTGCAGAATCGCGTTTGCCGCCGGTGAGGCAGCGCGCGCCATGGGCGAGCGCATCGGCGACCTGCTCCTCGACCTTCTTGACGCCGCGCTCATGCATCAACGGCCCGATGTCGATGTCATCGGCCAGGCCATTGCCGGTCCGCAGCGCCTCGATGCGCCTGGCGAAGGCGGCGCAGAAACGATCATAAATCGGACGCTGGACATAGATGCGGTTGGCGGCAAGGCAATCCTGGCCGGAAGTGGCGAATTTGGCGTCGACGGCGATGGTCACCGCCTTGTCGAGATCGGCATCGGCGAAGACGATCAGCGGCGCGTGACCGCCAAGCTCCATGACCAGCCGCTTCATCGTCGGCGCGCTTTGCGCGGCGATAAGCCTGCCGATCTCGGTCGAGCCGGTGAAGCTCATAGCGCGGACGCGCGGATCTTCGCACATCCGCCCAACGATGGTCGCGGCCTTGCCAGTGAGAACGTTGAAGACGCCAGCCGGCAGGCCGGCGCGTTCGCCGAGCTCGGCCAGCGCCAGTGCCGACAGCGGCGTTTCCGACGAAGGATGCGCGACGATCGTGCAGCCGGCAGCAAGCGCGGCCGCCGCCTTGCGGGTCAGCATAGCCGCAGGAAAATTCCATGGCGTGACGACGCCGACGACGCCGAGCGGTTCGCGGCGCACCATCATCTCGGCGTTTGGCAAATGGCTGGTGACGCTTTCGGCGTTGAGGCGCTTTGCCTCTTCGGCATACCACTCGACGAAGGAGGCGGCGTAGTCGATCTCGCCAAGCGATTCCTTGAGAGGCTTGCCCTGTTCGAGCGTCATCAACAGCGCCAGATCCTCTTTCGCGGCGATGATCAGGTCGAACCATCTTCGCAGGATTCTTGCGCGTTCCTGTGGGAGAGCCGCGCGCCAGGCGGGAAAGGCGCGCGACGCCGCGTCGATCGCCTTGCTCGTCTGCCTGGCATCGAGCGCGGCAACCCAGGCAACGGTGGCGCCTGTAGCAGGGTCGGCCACCCCAAAACTCTCGGCGGCTTCACTCGCCGTCCAGTGGCCGTCGACATAGGCGAGTTGGCGCAGCAGCCGGCGGTCGGCGAGCCGGTCAAGCGCTTCGTGGCGTTGTGGGCGGGCAAAATGCGCGGACATGTTCGAGGTCTCCCGGTTTCGGAGTGATGCGGAGAGACTATGCGCGCGGCGCAGACAGAGAGGCTGTTTCGGAGCGCACGCGTAGAGAGATTGTCTCTATTGGGCTGCCGTAACGGACGATCTCTCTGGCCCTACGTCAGGCTGTAGCAAACCGTGGAGATTGGCTCAACCTCCTCCAAGTTCGTCATCCCCGGGCGAAGCAGGAGCGAAGCGACGTCGCGGAGACCCTGGGATCCATGCCGTGACCTTCGCCGAGGAATGCAGCGGAGCAGAATTCTGTACCGTCGCGGCGCCCCGATGTCACGGCATGATGGGGTGGACGGCGCCCGGCAGCGGGGCGCGACCATCGTCCTTGGTGCACGGCCGGAAATGCTCCGGCCTGCGATCTCCAGAATGGAATCTATGGACCTGTAATGAACGCTTGTGCCCGACGCCGTATCCATATGACCTGCGACGGTCGCTCTTGAGTGACGAACGAACGTAATTAAAGACTGCTTCCACCAAGTTGCATTTGCAGTAGGGGCTAGCGGGAGCGCGCGTTGGCTTCTGTCGCGTAGCGCGCCATGTCAGCGATGTCATCTTCGGTCGGCTCTTGGCCAGTGAAACTGCGGAGATAGGCAGCGACCAGCGAGAGCCTGCTGCTCATCGGTTCGTGAAGCTCGAGTGAATAGTAGCCGATCTGCATGAAGTAGAGGACGCGCGCGCGCACAAAGGCATCCTCGGCCGAATAGCCGTGCCGCAAATACATATCGCGGATCGCAGCGACACGCTCTTCGTCGGCCTGATCGATGATCCGCCGAACCGACCCTGAATGACGCGCCCAAGCCCTGATCGCGAAGTCCAACCGCGGATCGAAAAGCCGTTCGTCGATCCAGCATTCAAAGATGCTCATAACCCCGCGAATGACGGTCGCTGACGGGCGAGCCGCGTGCTCGACGATGAAACGCGTATTGGTGTTGCGCCAATGCTCCAGCAACTGATCAAGCAGATCCTGGCGGCTCTTGAAATACCAGTAGAAGCTGGAGCGTGAGACATCCAGTTTCTGCCCAAGACTCAAGACCCGGACATTCTCAACCCCATCAGAGATCAAGGTGTCGAGCGCGAGATTCAACCAGTCCTCGCGCGTGGCTTTCATCTTGCCGTTCGCGGGCGGCTTCGGATTGGTCGGCGTTGTCATGAACGAGCAATGTCACGGCACGGCTGTCAAATCAAGTTGTAGACATTAGTGTCCATGAGCTATGGACAATACTGTACAGTGGGGGTAACGTCGGCGATATCAGGCCAGGTGGATGCTGCCCTCGGCAGATCGACCGAACGGCATCGGAGAAACGAGCATGTTGGTCGAAGCTACGGGGAGCGAGGTGCGTCAGCGGGGCGGCCGGAGGCCCCGCGGCGACCGCGTTCAGGCCTCGCGGCGTCCGAACTACCGCAATCTGCGCAATTCTCTCACTCCTCAGCAGGTTTTCTCGGCCGGTCAGATAGAGAACATCCACGACACGTCGTTGCGAGTGCTCGAAGAACTCGGGATCAAGGTGCTCCTGCCCGAGGCGCGCCAGATCTTTCGCTCAAACGGATGCCTCGTCGACGACGACAGCATGATGGTCCGCATTGGGCGCGAGGTGGTCGCTGGAGCCCTTGCGAGTGCCCCGCGGTCAATTCCGGCACGAGGTGGTGCCCGAGAGCGTGATCTCGTTTTCGAACCTGGCGCGCTTGCCTTCGTCGCGGGTTGCGGCTGTCCTAATGTGACAGATCTCGATCGCGGGCGTCGGGCAGGAACGCTCGCCGACTTCGAGGAGATTGTTCGACTGGTACAGACGTTCGACGTGCTGCACATGCACGGACCCCATCTCGAACCACAGGATGTCGACCTGCGTTTCCGCCATTACGCTACTGCGCGGGCGCAACTCACGCTGTCGGACAAAATTCCCTTTGTCTTCGCCCGCGGAACTCCACAGGTTGACGATAGTTTCGAGATGGTGCGCCTGGCGCGCGGCCTGTCCGAGGACGAGTTCCGCAACGGCGCCCACTGTTACACGATCATAAACACCAACTCGCCACGCCAGCTCGATATCCCAATGGCGCAGGGCATCATCGATTTCGCGAGAGCCGGTCAGGTGACGGTCATCACCCCGTTCTGCCTCGCCGGCGCGATGGCGCCGATCACGGTCGCCGGCGCGCTGACGCTTCAGCATGCCGAGGCACTCGCCGGCATCGTCCTGGCTCAGACGAGCCGGACTGGGGCGCCCGTCGTTTATGGAAGCTTTTCGTCGAACGTGGACATGAAATCGGGCGCACCCGCCTTCGGGACGCCCGAGCACGCGAAGGCGACGCTCGGCGCGGGACAACTCGCGAGACATCTCGGCCTCCCCTGGAGGGCGGGCGGCGGTAGCGCGGCCAACATTTCCGATGTGCAGGCCGCCAACGAATCGCAGTTCGCCCTCTGGGGGGCCGCGCTTGCCGGCGCGACCGTGCTCGTCCATGCGGCCGGGTGGCTCGAGGGCGGTCTCAGCCTCTCCTATGAAAAGCTGATCACCGACGTCGAAGTCCTTCAGATGATGGCCGAACTCTTCACCGAGACGCCGGGAGATGCCGCTGCGATCGCCTTCGAGGCGATTGAGGAGGTCCAGCCGGGCGGCCATTTCTTTGCGGCCCAGCACACGATGGACCGTTACCGAACTGCCTTCTACGAGCCAGTCGTGGCTGACTGGTCGAACTTCGGTAACTGGACCGAGGCCGGCAGTAAGGACGCGACCAGAAGGGCGAACGGGATCTGGCGCAACGTGCTGGACGAGTTCCAGCCGCCAGTTCACGCCGCCGAACTGGCTCCCGCACTCGATGAGTTCATCGAACGGCGCAAGGCCGAGGGAGGCGCCGCGCCGGTGTCATAAGATCGAGAATGTGACTGAACAGGGGACCTGAACATACGGGCGAAAACGCCGAGGAGGAGTAGATGTCATTCTTCAATCAAAACGGAAAGCCGGTGTCGTCATTTGTCACTGGTCTGGCTGCGGAAGCGTCGGCGGGACGGATGGACCGCCGCGAATTCCTGGCGATGGCGAGCACGATGGGCGCTTCGGCCGCGACGGCCTATGCAATGCTGGGTCTCACAGCGCCGACGGCGGCAATGGCTCAGGAACCGAAGAGGGGCGGCGTGTTGAAGGTCGCCATGTTGATCAAGGAGATGAAAGATCCCCGTACATTCGACTGGGTCGAAGGCTCTAACGCCGCCCGTCAGTTCCTTGAACCCCTGGTCAAGTATGAACGCGATTTCACCTTCCGGCCGATGCTTCTCGAGAGCTGGGACGTCAATGACGACGCCACTGAGTACGTCTTGCATGTGCGCAAGGGGGTCAAGTGGAACAATGGCGATGATTTCAACGCCGACGATGTCGTTTTCAACCTGAACCGATGGTGTGACCGTTCGGCGGAGGGCAATTCGATGGCGGGACGCTTGGCAGCGCTCATCGATCCTGCCGGCAAGGCACGCGACGGTGCCATCGTGAGGGTCGACGACCATACCGTCAAACTCGTGCTCCCATCGTCCGACATCACAATCATTCCGGGCTTCGTCGACTATCCAGCGCTAATCGTCCACCGCGGATACGAAAGGATGGGAGGTGATTTGGTCAAGAATCCCATCGGCACCGGCCCGTTCGAACTGGTCTCCTACAAGGTGGGTGACCGGGTCGTGGTCAAGCGTCGTGAGAACGGAACCTGGTGGGGAGGCGAGGCCTATCTCGATGGCGTCGAATTCATAGACTACGGGAACGATCCTTCGGCCATGGCGAATGCCTTCGAATCAGGTGAGGTGCATACAAACTACGAAACCAATGCCGATTTTGTGTCGATCCTTGACAATATGGGGCTCGTGAAATCGGAGGTGATTACGGCAGCGACCATCGTAGCCCGGACCAACGTCACCAACGCTCCCTTCAAAGATCAGCGCGTTCGCAAGGCGCTTCAGCTTGCAGTTGATAACGCGGCGGTGCTGCAACTCGCTTATGGCGGTATGGGTTCGCTTGCCGAAAACCACCATGTCTGTCCGATCCACCCGGAGTATGCAGAACTGCCAAAGGTCGGGCGCGACCTGGAAAAGGCGAAGGCGCTGATGGCCGAAGCGGGTCAAGCCGACCATGAGTTCGAACTGATCACCGTGGACGAGGAATGGCAGAAGAATGCCGGCGACGTTGTCGCCGCCCAGCAGCGCGAAGCCGGTTTCAAAGTGAAGCGGACGGTGATTCCAGGCAGTTCGTTCTGGAACGACTGGACGAAGTATCCCTATTCGATGACCATCTGGAACATGCGTCCCCTCGGCGTGCAGGTCTTGGCGCTCGCCTATAGGAGCGGCGAGGCCTGGAACGAGACGGGCTTCTCAGATCCGGACTTCGACGCGAAGCTCAACGCGGCGATGAAGGTCGCTGATGTGGCCAAGCGCAAGGTCCTTATGGCCGACGTTCAAAAACTGCTGCAGGATTCCGGCATCATCACGCAGCCCTTCTGGCGCAAGTTCTACAACCACTCGGTTCCGGCGGTGAAGAACCACGGCATGCACCAGACCAACGAGATCAACCTTGAAGCGGTATGGCTCGACGAATAGTGGATCGCTCGACGACCGCGGGTGTCTTCGGCCGATCCTCTGGGATCGGCCTTTTTCTTGGCCGGTGTCAGGCCGGGCTCGACAAGAGCGGGGTTATGGCTTGGAACCATGTCCATACATGCGTCGCCAGCGCGCGGTCGACGTGGACGCGGAACGTGTCCGTATATCGATAGCGATAGACAATGGCGGTGACGCCGGCGAAGAGCATGGCCGCGCTCGGGCTTGAAACAGCAAGGTCCAGCGCTGTCGCTCGCTGCATGAGCGAAGGCGCCGCCGGTCCGGACACTTCGAACACCTGAAGGCCGGCTCCGACATCGGTTGCCGTATAGCCTTCCTCACACCAGCCGCCGGCGGTCGCAGCAAGAGAATGCCCGACCCAGAGCAACTGGTCTCGGGCGAGACGCACGCAGTAGGGATCGCCAGCTGTAATCGCGAAGGCACCGGCCCCTATACCGTCCGACTCCGCTGCAGCAGACCAGGCTCCCAGATTGCCGCCGACCAGCTGCTGGTCAAGGTCGATCACAACGTGGATGGACAGCGCCTGCGTTTCCAGCCTGGCGGTCTCCCAGTTTGGCGCGACAGGCCATTTCGCGGCATGGTCACGCATTGAGACGCTCTCCGTCCGGATCGAATGCGCAGGGAGGGGAGATCGTCGCGGTCACGATGGTGCCGAGGTGCTGGAAGTCCAGTGTCTCGCCATGGCGATTGCTGCCGCCTTCAATGAGGGCCAGGGCGACCGGCCGTCGCAGCGTCGGGCTCCAGTAGCTCGACGTGACGAAGCCGATGCTGCGTTTGTGCCCGCCGTGGCGCTCGACCGCATGCGCACCGGTCGCCAGGGGCGGTTCGCCGTCGGCCAGCCGCAGTCCGACCAGCTGCTTGCGGTTCGCTGTGTTGTCCGATGTCCGCTTAATCCGGGGACCGTCGACGCCGAGGTCCTGCGGCATCGTGGTCCCGTCCGTATCCTTGCCGATGACGATGTAACCCTTTTCTGCGCGCAGGATCATCAGCGCTTCGAGCCCGATCGTCGCCATGCCAAGTGGGCCTCCCGCCTCCTTCATCGCCGCCCAGAGCCCGGCGGCGCGGTCGGCTCGGATCGAGATCTCGTAGCTCCTGTCGCCGGTGAAACTCACACGCGCGACGCGGACCGGGTTATTCCCGAAGCTGCCCCCTGCTAACGCCATATGCGGCAGGCTGGCGTCATCCAGTGCGAGGCCGAGACCCAATGTCTCGACCAGCTCGCGTGACCGTGGTCCCGACACCGTCAAGGTTGCGAACTGCGAAGTGGCGTTGTGGATCTGGATCCTTGCGCGATCGAAACGGTCTTGGCGCCACTCTTCAAGCCGCATGTGGACGCCGGCCACGTGCGAGGTCGAACATGAGACCACAAAGCGATCGTCGCCGAGGCGGGCCAGGATTCCATCGTCGTAGACGACGCCTGATTCCGACAGCATGAAGCCATAGCGGCAGCGAGCGACCTTCAGCGTCGACATGGTGTTGTAGTAGATGAAATCGACAAACTCGGCCGCTTGCGGCCCTATCACCTCGATCTTTCCGAGAGTCGATCCATCGAACAGCGCTCCGGAGCGGCGGGTGATCTCCGCCTCATGCCTGATCGCTTCCCCGGCATCGGCATTGCCATAGTAGGCAGGCCGGAGCCAGCCGCCGTACTCTTGAAAAACAGCGTTCTCGCCACGGTGCACTGACTCCAGCGGCAGCCGTCGGATCGGAGTCATCAGCGCGCCTGCACGTGGACCGGCCAATGTCGACAGGGGAACGGGAACGTAGGGTGGCCGATAGGTCGTGGTCCCGACTTCAGGGATGGCGCGGCCGGTGATCTCAGCCATCAGGGCTAGCCCGTTGAGGTTGGAGGTCTTCCCTTGGTCCGTCGCCATCCCGAGCGTGGTGTAGCGCTTGAGATGCTCCACCGACACAAAGTTCTCCCGCGCCGCGAGTTCGATGTCCTTGCTGGTCACGTCGTTCTGGTAATCGATCCACGTCCGGCCGTGCTGCCTTGTTCTGGGCCAGGCAGGAAGAATGCGCAGCGTTGCCTCGATGCCGGTGTTTCTCGGAGCTCCGGCTGCGGCCGGCTGGCCGGATGCGGCTTCGACGCCGCTCGCAAGGACCTGGCCAAGCCCGACCAGGCCTGCGGCCGCTCCTGCAACGGCTATACCGTCGACCTTCGCGCCGGGTACGAAAGCTGCTACTTCGTCACTCCAGGCGAGTTTGCCTTTCGCCTGGGCATAGAGGTGGATGGTGGGCGTCCAGCCGCCCGAAACGAGGAGGCAATCGCAGGCAAGGATTGTCCCATCGTCGAGCGTCAGCGACGCCACGGCTTGGCGCCCTCGCGCCCGGGATACAACGCGGCCGGAGAGACAAACGATGCCCCCGTCGATGGCGGGCGCGTTAACACGCGTGTCTACGACCGTCACCTCCGCTTCGGCGGCGAACAATGCGGCAGCCACCGCGTAGGCACTGTCGTTGTTCGTCGCAACAATGATCCTGCGACCGGGGACGACGGCGAAGCGGCGCAGATACTGCAAGGCCGCGTCAGCCGACATGATGCCAGGCAGGTCGTTGTTGGCGAAAGCGAGCGAGCGGCCGCTCGATGGCGCCGGTTGCGAGCACGATCTCGCGCGGCCGGACCCGCCAGAGCGTGTCCGGATTGTCTCCCTGACGCTGCGACAGTGCAACGAGATTGTGGTCATAGATGCCAAAGGCCGTCGTATCGGGGAGCACTGTACAGTTGGCGACCCGCAGCCGAGCGATGATTTCGTCAACCCACGCGGCGCCGGGGACACCGTCTATCTCGGCCTTTTGGTAACGCAACTTCCCACCCGGAGCGCGTTGGTCATCCGCGAGCATGACCGAGCGCCCCATACTCGCCGCGACAGACGCTGCGGCGAGGCCGGCTGGCCCGGCGCCGATCACCAGCAGGTCGCAATGGTGATTGACCTGATCGGCAAAGGCTGCGGCTGTCCAGGCCGGATCGATCGTGCCGAGGCCGGCCATGGCGCGGATCCGCGGCTCGAAGACGTGCCAGTCGGGCCACATGAACGTCTTGCTGTAGAACGCTGCAGGAATAAACCGGGCGAAGTGATCGATGTATCCCTTCCGGTCGAACAACGCCGACGGCGAGCAGTTGACACTGCGCACCATGACGCCATCCTGCGCGGGTTCGGTCGTCGCTCTGACGTTCGGGGCGGGACGATTGCCGCCGCTCACATCGACGATTGCGTTCGGTTCCTCGACGCTGGCGCCCCAAACGCCTCGCGGGCGGTGATACTTGAAGCTCCGGCCGACGACTCGCATCCCGTTGGCGAGCAGAGCCGAGGCGATCGTGTCGCCGTCGAAGCCCCGGATCGCTCGCCCCTCGAAGGTGAAGCCGATCGGTTTTGACCGGTCGATCTCCGAACCGCCATCGATGCGCCAGGTCGTCATTGCGCATGGTCCGCGTGGAGTGGGCTGGAGTCGAGGATTTCATGCGTGACGCTGTTACGCGTCATCACGAAGAACTCGCGGCAGGTCAGGTGGACCCAAACCTCGGCAGTCGTCCCTTTGGGGTTCGTGCGCAAGTGCAGATAATCGGTCCATTCGCCAGTGCGAACATCGGTTCCCTCCGGCCGGGGGTTCCCCGCTTCGCCGCCATAGTGAAACTCCGCCTCCTCGCGCGGGCCGCAGAAAGGGCAGGGAAAGAGTTGCATCGAAACTCCCTAGTGCGCGATGCCGGAGCCGGCAGCTTCATCGATAAGCCGGCCTGTCGAGAAGCGGTCAAGGTCGAACGGGCGGCTGACATCGTGATGCCTGCCTGTCGCCATGAAATGGGCGAGGAGCGTACCGCCCGCTGGGATCGCTTTGAAGCCGCCTGTACCCCACCCGCAATTGAGATAGAGGCCGGGAAGTGGTGAGGGGCCGATGATGGGCGAACTGTCGGGAACGACATCGACGATGCCTGCCCATTGACGCATCAGCTTGAGCTGGCCGAAGCAGGGAAACATCTCGAGCAGACCGGCCAGGGTTGCTTCCAGGACGGAAGTATTGCCGCGCTGCGCATAGGAAGGCACCCGGTCGATGCTGCCGCCAATCACAAGCTCGCCCTTGTCGGACTGACTCGCATAGGTCCCGGTGCCAAGCGACAGCACCACGGTATCGAGCACCGGCTTGACCGGCTCCGTCACGCAGGCCTGCAGCGCATAAGAGTTTATCGGCAGCCGAAATCCGGCCTGAGCCGCAAGCACCGAGGAATGTCCTGCCACCGTCATCCCGATGCGATCGGCGCGGATCGTGCCGCGCGAAGTGACAACGCCGCGGCATCGTCCATTCTCGACCAGGAAATCGCGAACCTCGCAGTCCTGCACGATGTCGACGCCGAGCCGGCTCGCCGCGCGAGCATAGGCCCAGGCGACTGCGTCGTGACGGGCGGTGCCGGCGCGGCCCTGCCAAACGCCGCCATAGATCGGAAATCGTGCGTCGGGAGCGAAATTCAGCAAAGGCGCCACGCGGCGCACATCGTCCGGCGAGAAGAGTTCGGCGTCGGTGCCGTTGATTTGCATGGCGTTTGCTGTGCGCGCCGCGATCTCCATCTCGGCCAGGCTATGGGCGATCACGATCATGCCGCGCTGCGAAAGCATGATGTTGTAGTTGAGTTCCTTCGCGAGCCCCTCGTAGAGCCGCAGCGAGAGATCGTAGAGCGCGACGCTCTCTGGAAAGAAGTAGTTCGAGCGGATTACCGTGGTGTTGCGGCCAGTGTTGCCGCCGCCGATCCAACCCTTCTCCAGCACTGCAACTCGGGACATTCCGTGCGACCTGGCAAGATAGTACGCAGTCGCCAGTCCGTGGCCGCCGCCGCCGATCAGAATCGCGTCATAGGCAGGCTGCGGATCCGGGCTGCGCCAAGCCGGCTGCCACCCGGTCTGACCGCGGACGCCTTCTTTCAGGAGCGAAAGGGCCGAGTAGCGACTGGTCATCAGCATTCGTGACCGGTCAGGCCCGCAACCGCTTACCCTGCGGATCGTAGGGCGAGGGTGCAAGGACCCGGGCTGCCCGCTCGGCGCCGACGATGTGCGTCGCGAGTTCCGTCCCTTCGGCCGCGCAATCGCGATCGACGAGCGCCATCGCGAGGCTCTTGCCCAGGGTGTGGCCATAGCCGCCGGACGTCACAAAGCCGACGCGCCTGCCGTCGCGCCAGACGGGTTCGTAGCCGCTTGCGTCGGCGTCGACTGCTCCAACCTCCAGCGTCACCAGAATGCGGGCGGGTCCGCGCGCCTCCCGCTCCGCGACCGCCGCGTCGCGGCCAACGAAGTCCGGCTTGTCGAATGCGATCCACCGGTCCATTCCGGTCATCCCGGCGGTGTAGTCCTGCGTGAACTCGCGCGACCAGATGCCGAAGCTTTTCTCCAGCCGGAGCGACAGCAGCGCGTAGAAACCATACTCCGTCGCGCCAACATCCTCGCCGGCAGCCAGCAACAGCCGGCGCAGCGGCGCGTGCTCCGCCGCCTGGCAGTGAATCTCGTAGCCCAGTTCTCCGGAAATCGAGAGCCGACCGACTTTAGCGCGGATCAATCCAAGATCGAACTCGCGGCACGCCATGAAGCCGAGCGCCTCATTCGAAACGTCCTGATGGGTGAGGCGCTCAAGGAGTTTCCTGGAGTTGGGGCCGGCAAGGGAGAAGCCGACGGTGGCGTCGGAGATGTCACGCAACGCTACGCCGTGGCTAAGGTGCTGCTCGAACCAGCGCATGTGCCACTGGCGCAGGTAGTAGGAGCCCATGATCCACCATCGGCCGTTGCCCCAGTTGAAGACCGTCAGGTCGCCCTTAAGCTTTCCGTTTGGCCCAAGCATCGGCGCGAGTTTGGCGCGGCCAGGCTTCGGCAGCCGGCACGCGAGGAGGCGGTCCAGCCACTTCTCGGCGTTTGGTCCGGTGACCTCATAACGCGAGAAGGCGGTGATATCGAGGATGCCGACCCCCTCGCGCACCTTTCGACATTCCTCGCCGACGATCTCGAATGCGTTCGACCGCTTCAAGGTCGGGGTCTCGACGAAGCCCACCGGCGGAAAACATAGAGGGACTTCCATCCCCCAGGAGCTACCCCACTGGGCGCCGGCTGCCGTCATGGCGTCGTGTGCGGCAGATGCGCGAAGCGGCCTGCCCGCCGGCAGCTGCTCGTTAGGATAGCTCATCACAAAGCGACGCGAATAGAACTGGCCCGTCGTCTGCCGGATGTATTCGCGATTGGAAGCGAAATCGCCGTAGCGGGCAATGTCCATGCCGTAGACGTCGGCTTCCGGCTCGCCATGGATCATCCATTCGGCAAGCGACTTGCCCACACCGCCACCTTGCAGGAAGCCTGCCATGACGCCGCAGGCAACCCAGTAGTTCGGGACGCCGCGGACGGGGCCCACCAGCGGGTTGCCGTCGGGCGAGAATGTGAAGGCTCCGTTGACCCAGCGCTTGATGCCGGCTGTTTCCAGGCAGGGATACCGGCTGAAGCCGAGGGCGAGTTCGTCCGCTATTCGGTCGGTGTCTTCCTGGATGAGCTCGACCCCGAAGTCCCACGGGGCGCCGTCCATGTGCCAGTGCTTGTGCTTGATCTCATAGATGCCGAGAAGCAGGCCCTTCTGCTCCTGGCGCATATACGTGAACCCTTCCAGGTCGACGATAAGCGGCAGTTCCTTTGTGAGCGCCTTGATCTCCGGGATTGCTTCGGTGACGAGGTAGTGGTGTTCCAGGGGAGACACGGGCAGATCGACGCCGGCCATCAGCCCGACCTGCTTCGCCCACAGACCAGCGGCGTTGACCACATGCTCCGCGACCAAAGTACCCTGTTCGGTCACAACGTCCCATCCGCCGGACGCGCGCTGCCGGAGCTCAACGACGCGATTGTGTTCGATGATGTCGGCGCCGCGCTTCTTCGCGCTGCGCGCATAGGCGTGAACCACGCCTGACGGGTCGATATGACCCTCACGCTCGGCGTAAAGGCCGCCGAGCATGCCGTTTGTGTTGAGGATCGGGCAGCGTTCCTTGATCTCCTCGACGCTGATCAGACGAACGTCATCGATCCCCATCGTCTGGAAGATCCGGTATGACGCCTTCAACCACTCCCATCGCTCGGGTGCCGAGGCGATCGAGATCCCGCCGGTCATATGCATGCCGATATCCTGGCCGGATTCCTTCTCCACTTCGGAAAGCAGGTCGATCGTATAGGCCTGGAGCGCAGCGATGTTGGGGTCAGCGTTGAGTGCGTGGAACCCGCCCGCCGCGTGCCAGCTGGATCCCGCGGTCAAGACCTCGCGCTCGATAAGCGCGACGTCAGTCCAACCCAGCTTCGTCAGATGGTAGAGCACGGAAGCGCCAACAACGCCTCCGCCGATGACGACTGCTCGGTAATGGGTTTTCATCTCGCGGCCTCTCAAAACACACTGCCCCCCGAGCCTAAAGGCAAATGGACACGTATGTCTAGACGGGCAAAAAGATTTCTGTACAATGATGTCCAGAAACTATGGTCTCGCATCGCGGGCGATTGTCGATGAACAAGGCGGCAGTCGTCAGGCGATCGCACAGTGGAGGCGACCCGCCATGAATGCGCCGCCTAAGAACACCAGCCTCGTCGGGACGCCGCTTGAGATTCCGGAGGACTTGCAAGAGCTGAACGAAGTAGCGCCGAACGCGGGCAGCCGGCCATATGAGCTGGCGGTTGTCCTCGTTCCGGGATTCTCACAGGTTTGCCTCTCCTCGATGATCGAACCCCTGCGATTGGCCAACAATCTGTCGCGCGCGATCTCTTCAGGTGGCGGCTTGTTAGCCTGGCTGGAAAAGCTGTCGAATGCGCGAGTGGCATTCCCATCGGGGTCAACGGCGACATCGAATCGGAGCGACGCAGCCTCGACGCAGGCAGGCTACCTGATGCTGCGATTGTTTGCTCTGGCGATGGCATCGAGGACCATTGTTCTGCCGCGGTCATGTCGCTGCTGAGGTTATATGCGCGGCGCGGCGTCTGGCTTTACGGCGTCGGCACAGGCACATGGCTTCTCGCCAAATCGGGCCTCCTGGCAGGCGTCCGATGCACGATACACTGGCCAAAGCTCGCCGCTCTCTCCGAAACATTCGACCGCCTCAGCATCGACGATGCTTTATTTGTCCGCGACGGTCCTATCGTCACCTGTGCTGGCGGCTTTGCCGCTTTCGACATGGTCGTCGACATTATCGAGAGGGAATTCGGTTCCAACCTTGCGCGCGCAGTCTGCCGGCACCTGACGACCGATCATAGACGCGATGGAGCAATTTCACAGGCCGCGCCTCCTGGGCTTCGCTTAGCTGGGACCAGCGAGAAGCTGATACGGGCCGTCAGGCTGATGGAGCGAAACTTGGAAGAACCGCTTTCGCTGGAGCAGATAGCCCGGACCGTGGTGATATCGAGACGGCAGATTGAACGGCTATTCCACCGCTACCTGTCGATGACACCGCACCGGTACTACCTTTCGCTCCGGCTGGCGCGGGCACGGCAACTGCTCAATTCCACAAACCTGCCCATTCTAGACATCGCAATCGCTTGCGGGTTCGAGTCATCCTCACATTTCGCGAAAACTTGCCAAGACTATTTCGGCAAGCCGCCAAGCGGACTGCGGGGACAGCACAGAGAGCCCGTTTCGTCGCATGCTCGGGAGCCGAGAAGGAGCTGACCCTATGCCAGAACGCCCGGAAGAACCCGGCGTACACGATCATCAACGCGGGCAGGACGTCTTCCATGATCCGCGCAAGCGCACCTATTTCAACCCCGAAGGCGCGCATCTTCCATTAAGGAGTGCGATCGCCGCAGCTACGCTTGATCGGGCTCGCGCCTACCGAATGTCACGCATTCGCGAGAAGCTGGCGGAGCACGATTGCGTTGCCCTTCTTCTCTACGACCCCGTCAACATCCGCTATGCTTTCGACAGTTCGAATCAGGGCGTCTGGACCGCTCACAACGCCACGCGATACGCGCTGGTCGTGGCAGACGGCCCAGGAATCATCTTCGAATTCGCAGGCTGCGAGCATCTTAACATCGGGCTGCCAGCGGTCGATGAGATTCGCAGGGCGAAGGACTGGCTCTATCTCTTTTCTGGAGAACATGTCCAAACTCGCGCCGGCGCCTGGGCCGACGAAATTGTCGATATCTTGGCCTGCGCAGGCAAGAACCGGCGGCTCGCCGTGGACAAACTCGAGCCGATGGGCGTCTTCGCGCTTCAGCAGCGTGGCATCGACATTGTCGAAGGACAAGAACTGACCGAGCGAGCTCGGGCCATCAAAAGCGCCGACGAAGTCGAATTGATGCGGTGGACCATCCGTGTCTGCGAGGCAGGCATGGCCCGAATGTACGAGATCTCCGAACCAGGCCGGATGGAGCGGGAGATATGGGCTGAGCTTCATTTCGAGAACGCCCGCTCCGGCGGCGAGTGGCTGGAGACGAAACTGCTCGCCGCCGGCCCGCGGACGAATCCCTGGTTTCAGGAATGTTCCGACTATGTCGTCCAGCGCGGCGACATGATCTCCTTCGACACCGACATGATCGGTCCCTATGGCTATTGCGCCGATCTGTCCCGTTCCTGGACTTGCGGCCATGTCCACATGACGGCCAAGCAGCGCGAGCTCTACCAGACTGCGCTCGAACAGATCCACCACAACCTTGCCCTTCTGAAACCGGGGCTTACCTTCTGCGAATTCAACGAGCGGTCGTGGCGCATTCCCGACAAACACCGAGCTTATCGATACCCGGTTGCCGTCCACGGCGTCGGCATGGCCGATGAATGGCCGATGGTTCTCCTGTCCCCCGACTTCGAGAGGAACCACGGGGTCAATTTGAGGAAAACATGGTTATCGACGTTGAGAGCCTAATCGCCGAGGAGGGGTCGGAGAGCATCAAGCTGGAACCCAGGTGCTTATCACGGCGACCGGCGCTGAACGTCTCGATACTTTTCCATGGGAAAACGACTAGGAGGCCCAGCCATGCAGACAATCGATATTGGAGCCGCCTCTCATCCTGAGTTCGACGGGCATGAGCAGATTCGGTTCCACACTGACGAACAGACCGGATTGCGTGCGATCGTGGCGATCCACAGCACACGGCTTGGCCCTGCGGCTGGTGGCTGCCGTATCTACCCCTACAAGACCGACGCCGAAGCGATTGCCGACGCGCTCAGGCTGTCAAAGGGTATGTCTTACAAGAACGCGTTGGCCGGACTGCCGCTCGGCGGCGGCAAGGCCGTGATCATCGCGGATCCGCAGACGGAGAAGACGCCGGCGCTGATGCGCGCGTTCGGCAGAGTGGTCGAGACATACTCCGGGCGCTACATAACCGCGGAAGACGTCGGCTGCGTCGCCAGCGACATGGATACCGTGGCAACCGAAACCCGTCATGTCGCCGGCCTGTCGGCGAGAGTGGGCGATCCGTCGCCCTACACGGCTCGCGGGGTTTTCATGTGCATGCGTCTTGCCGCGCGCGAACGGCTTGGCCGCGACCTCGCCGGATTGAAGGTGGCAGTCAAGGGCGTCGGCCATGTCGGGCTTGAGTTGTGTAGGCTGCTGGCGGCTGCGGGAACGTCACTTGTCGTGGCCGACGTTCGGGCAGAGAATGCGCGTCGGGCCGCGGAATTGTTCGGTGCGGACGTCGTCGCCACCGAGGAGATCGCATCGCTCGATGTGGATATCTTTGCTCCTTGCGCTCTCGGCGGCGATATCAACGCAGCGGCGAGCGACCGGCTCCGCGCCAGGATCGTCTGTGGTGGCGCGAACAATCAGCTTCTGACAGCCGGCGATGACCGCCTCCTACTAGCTCGCAATATTACCTATTGCCCCGACTACTTAGTCAATGCTGGCGGCATCGTCGCGATTGCGGGAGAGGTGCTTTCCTATGATGATGAGGATGTCCGCTGTAGAATCGAGGCGTTTCCCGATGTGCTGCGCGAAGTGCTGCACCGGTCTGAGAAGGAGCGGCGACCAACGGGGGAGATCGCCGACGATATGGCGCAAGCGATCCTTTACCGCCCGCCGCGCATCGATCGCTCCTTGCCGACACCCTTCGACCTTCCCCCATCAAGTTGATGTGGCCAGTGCTGATTTCGCCGTGCTCCAGCAAGGATGGGACGTGCCGCAACCGACCTTACGGCGGGAAGGGGCCCTGGCGAGACTGGGAGGCAAAGAAAGCGGGACGGTTCCTCCCCTCGTTGTGCCGATCGACGAACTGAAAGCTTTCGCGCTCCGGGAACTTGCTCGTCGTTGATGATGGCTACACGAAGGCTCTCGCCGACGTTCAGACCCGGGGCATTACGCTGCGCGCGAATGAGCTTGTAAACGCTCATCTGAGCACTGCAGTTGTCACACGTTTTGATGCCGAACGGGCACGCTACGATATCATGCATCTCAACGTCGGCTTGGCCCGCAAGAGCGGTCAGACCAAGGCGGAATTCGAGGTTGGTCCCAAGACGAAGCTGACCAAGGTGACGTCGGAGATCCTGAGCGAGGGCGAGCAGCGTGCATTGGCCCTCGCTGGGTTCCTCACGGAAGTCGCCTTGACCGACGGTTCAGGACCGATTGCGATTGACGATCCCGTGTCGTCCCTCGATCGGGATAGAAGCGCCAAGGTGGCCAAGCGGATCGCGGAGGAGGCATCTAGGCGACAGGTAGTCGTGTTTACCCACGATATTGTCTTCTTTAACGAACTGTCCCGCGCGGCTGATGAAGTGGGCATCGAGCCGGTGACGGTGGCACTGTTCAGCGACAAGTCTGCCGCTGGCAAAGTGGACGCGGCAGGGATGCCGTGGAAGGGGCAAAGCGTCGCCAAGCGCATCAGCCGATTGAAAAATGACGCCGCGCCACCTTGGCCAGCGGCCGCAAGGACCGCATTCAAAGGCCGGACATATGGACGCAAGCGATCGAAAACACCCCAGAACGACCGTTGCAGCCAGGGCGCCGTCCACATATGGATCCTGGGGTCTGCGCCGCGTCGCTTCGCTCCTTGCTTTGATGACGAAGCGGGACGTTTTCAGCCAATCTCCTGGGCGTGCGATTCCGGGCAAGTTTCCCCAGACCTCACGACGGCGCCGGCAACAGATCCGCCACCGGCAAGGCGACCTCCTCCTTCACCGTCTTGGTGACGATGTAGGT
This sequence comes from Mesorhizobium sp. WSM4846, assembly GCF_055811415.1. Classification (NCBI taxonomy): domain Bacteria; kingdom Pseudomonadati; phylum Pseudomonadota; class Alphaproteobacteria; order Hyphomicrobiales; family Phyllobacteriaceae; genus Mesorhizobium; species Mesorhizobium sp. WSM4846. The sequence goes on along the minus strand of NZ_JBVVPZ010000050.1, from coordinate 26,250 downwards.
GAAATAGCGGTCGATGCCGATCTCGCGTTCGAGCAGGGCGTCGACGAGCCGCTGGTAGGCGTCGATGTCGCGCGCCATCACTTTCAGCAGATAGTCGACGCCGCCGCCCACCGACCAGCAGGCGACGATTTCGGGGACGTCGCGGATGACGCGCTCGAAACGGTCGAAATCGGCCTGGCGGTGGCTGGCCAGCGTCACCTCCATCAGGACGGTGGCGACCGGCGCGACGGCGCGCATTGCAACCCTGGCGTGATAGCCGGAGACGATGCCGGCCTTTTCCAGCTTGCGCAACCGCATCCAGCACGGCGTCGGCGACAGGCCGACCTTGTCGGCGAGCGCCAGCTTGGTGATGCGCCCGTCGCGCTGAACCGCGTCGAGGATTTTCAGGTCGATCTGATCCAGTTTCAATGCGGCCATGAGCGTCCACTTTTTTCCGCGACACCATGACGGCGCATTATTTAGATTGTCAATTGCACTGATTTCGATCTCTAATATGTCATGACATTGTGGCGTCCAGATCCCGCGCTTATCCGGCGACCGGCCTATCAATCGCTCGCCGACCAGTTCGCGCGCGCCATTCATGACGGACGGCTGGCCAACGGCGCGCGGCTGCCGACGCATCGCCGGCTGGCCGACGATTTGAAGCTTTCGGTGCAGACAGTCAGCCGCGCCTATGAGGAACTGATCCGCCGGGGCCTGGTCTCCGGCGAGATCGGCCGCGGCAGCTTCGTGCAGACGCAGCGCCGCGAGCCGGAACCGCCCTATCTGCCGGAGCGCCTTGGCGAGGTCATCGACCTGTCGATCCTGAAGCCGGTCTGCGAGCCGATGCATCTGGAGCGGCTGAAGCAGGCGCTGGGCTGGCTCGCCGAGAACCTGCCGTCGACCTCGGCGCTGTCGTTCCGGCCGAACATGGTGTTTCCGCGCCACCGTGCAGTGGCGGTCGAATGGCTGCGGCTGTGCGGTCTCGACGTCTCGGCGCAGAATGTCAGCCTGACCAACGGCGCCACGGCCGGCATGACGGTGGCGCTGATGAGCGTGGCGCCGCCGGGTTCGACCGTCGCCACCGAGGCGATCGGCCATCACACGCTGATCCCGCTGGCGCGCTATCTCGGCTTCAACCTCGAGGGTCTGCCGATCGACGACAACGGCCTGATCCCGGAGGCGCTCGACGAGGCGTGCCGGCTTTCCGACATCCGCGCGGTATTCGTGCAGCCCTCGGTGATCAATCCGACTGCAACATTGATGAATGCCGCGCGGCGCGAGCAGATCGCTGCGGTGGCGCGCAGGCGCGACATCGCCATCATCGAGAACGACGTGCTCGGGCCGCTCGTCGAGGGCCGTCCGCCGCCGGTCGCCGCCTTCGCGCCCGAGCGCACGCTCTACGTCACCTCCTTCACCAAGATCGTGCTGCCAGGCCTGCGCATCGGTTATCTCGCGGCGCCCGACCGCTATGTCGCTGCCGTCGCCAACCGGCATCTCGTCTCCAACTGGATGGCGACGCCGATGGTGGCGGAGATCGCGACAAAATGGGTGACCGACGGCACGGCGATGGAACTCGTCCGCTGGCAACGGTCGGCGCTGCGGCGGCGGCAGGAGATTGCCGCCCAGGTGCTTGCCGGGGTCGACTACCGCGTCCATCGTGACGGGCTGCATCTGTGGCTGGAACTGCCCGGCGACCGCGCCGAGGAGGGCTTCGTCTCACAGGCCCGCCTGCAGGGCGTGGCGATCGCACCAGGCACATCGTTTCGCATTTCGGCGGCGCCCTGGCAGCCGGCAGTGCGCATCTCGCTGGGCTCGACCACCGAGGGTGAACTGCGCGCCGGCCTCAGCGTTGTCACCAAGCTTCTGCTCGGCGACCCGGAGCATCTGCTGCTGGCGATCTAGGCAGACATTGCCGCGAAATTCTGCGGAGTCAGAAACATTGTCATGAGTTTATTTTCCTGATTGACATGATTTGGCGCGTTCCGCATCGTTAAGGCACAGCTTCTCCAGCACGGGGAAATTCTTTGTCCGCGCCCATCATCAAGATCGACGCCATTTCGAAAAGCTTCGGCACCTTCAAGGTGCTGGACGGACTGTCGATGCAGGTCATGCCGCGCGAGAAGCTGGCGCTGATCGGCCCATCCGGCTCCGGCAAGACGACGATCCTGCGCATCCTGATGACGCTGGAGAGGATCGACAGCGGCCACATCCAGATCGACGGCGAGCAGCTTTACCACATGGAGCGCAACGGCCAGTTGCTGCCCGCCGACGAACGGCATCTGGCAAGAATGCGCCAGAAGATCGGCATGGTCTTCCAGCTGTTCAACCTGTTTCCGCACAAGAGCGTCATCGACAACGTCACGCTGGCGCCGATCCTGACCAAGGGCATGCCGCGCGCCGCCGCCGAAAAACGGGCGATGGAACTGCTCGATATGGTCGGCATGGCCGACAAGGCGAAAGCGATGCCGGCGCAGCTTTCCGGCGGGCAGAAGCAGCGCGTTGCCATCGCTCGCGCCTTGGCGCTGCAGCCCAGGATCATGCTGTTCGACGAGGTGACATCGGCGCTCGATCCGGAACTGGTCGAGGAGGTGCTGAACGTGTTGTGGCGGCTCTGCTCCGAGACCGACATGACCATGCTGCTGGTCACCCACGAAATGGGTTTTGCCCATGATTTCGCCGACCGGGTTCTGTTCTTCGACCGCGGCAAGATCGTCGAGGAAGGCAAGCCGGACGAGATTTTCCGCAACCCCAAGCAGGAGCGTACGCAAGCTTTCCTGAAGAAGATCATCGCGGCCGGACATCGCGTCTGACTGCCATGCCCCGGGCGGCAACGCCGTCCTCCCAGGGCGGCGAAGCCGTCCCGTACAACGACCAAACCAAAAGAGAAACAAGGAGTTGGGAACAATGAAGAAACTTGGCATTCTGGCCGGCGTCGCCGGTGTTGCGCTGACCGCAATTCTGGCCGCTTCGACCGCGGGATCGGCCGACGACAGCAAGCTCGAAGAACTCAAGGCACAGGGCTTCGCCCGTGTCGCCATCGCCAACGAGCCGCCCTATACGGCGGTTGCGGCCGACGGCAAGGTTTCGGGTGCGGCACCCGATGTGGCCCGTGAAATCTTCAAGCGTCTTGGTGTCAACGACATCGTCGCCTCGATTTCGGAATATGGCGCGATGATCCCTGGCCTGCAGGCCGGCCGTTTCGACGTCGTCACCGCCGGCCTGTTCATGAAACCGGAGCGCTGCGCGGCGGTCGCTTATTCGGAGCCGGTGCTGTGCGACGCCGAGGCGATGCTGGTCAAGAAGGGCAACCCGAAGGGCTTCAAGAGCTATGAGGATGTCGCCAAGGATGCCACCGCAACGATCGGGGCGCCGGGCGGCGGCACCGAGGAGAAGCTGGCGCTCACTGCCGGCGTGCCGCGTGACCGCGTCATCGTCGTGCCGGACGGCCAGAGCGGCCTGAAGATGCTGCAGGACGGCCGCATCGACGCCTATTCCCTGCCGGTGCTGTCGATCAACGATCTGGTCAAGAAGGCCAACGATCCGAACCTCGAAGTCGTCGCCCCGGTGGTCGGCGCGCCGGTCTATTGCGACGGCGCGGCGTTCAAGAAGGGCGATGAGGCGCTGCGCGACGCCTATGACGTGGAATTGGCCAAGCTGAAGGAGTCCGGCGAATTCGCCAAGATCATCGAGCCCTACGGTTTTTCGGCCGCGGCGGCGATGTCGACGAGCCGCGACAAGCTCTGCTCGGCAAAATAGGCGCCTTTTTCCTTCTCCCCGTTCACGGGGAGAAGGTGTCACGAAGTGACGGATGAGGGGCAGCGCCAGTTCTGCCAAATTGGCTCTGCCCCTCATCTGCCTGCCGGCATCTTCTCCCCGTGAGCGGAGAGAGGATGCCAAGACTGTAACCGTAGAACGCTGGAAATTCGAACTTCATGACCCAATGGTCCGGCTATTTCGGCCTGATATTGCAGGGAGCGCTTGTTACCATCGAGCTGACGCTGATGGGGTCGGTGCTTGCCCTGATCATGGCCTTTCTCGCCGGGCTGGGGCGGCTGTCGCGTTTTTTCGCAATTCGGGCGCTGGCCACCGCCTATATCGAATTCTTCCGCGGCACCTCGATCTTCGTGCAGCTGTTCTGGGCCTATTTCGTGCTGCCGTTCATCGGCATTTCGCTGACGCCGCTGCAGGCCGGCGTGCTGGCGCTTGGCCTCAATGTCGGCGCCTATGGCGCGGAGGTGGTGCGCGGCGCCGTCCAGTCGATCGGCCGCGAACAGTACGAGGCCTGCATCGCGGTCAATCTCGGCCGCTGGCAAGCCATGCGCCATGTCATCCTGCCGCAGGCGCTGCTTGTGATGCTGCCGACCTTCGGCAACAACGCCATCGAATTGCTCAAGGCCACCGCCGTCGTTTCGCTGATCTCGCTCACCGACCTGACCTTCCAGGCCCAGGTGGTACGCTCGCAGACCGGCAACACGCTGGTGCCGTTCACCACCATTCTCGTCATCTATTTCGCCCTTGCGCTGATCATTTCCTGGGGTGTGCGTTCGCTGGAACGCCGCATGGCGCGCGGCCTCGACGGGGTGCGCGTCTGATGGATCGGGCCTCATAATGGAGTGGGATTGGAATTTCGTCTGGGAGATCATGCCGACCCTGATCGAGGGCGTGAAGATCACCATCCTGGCGACACTGCTCGGCTCGGTCCTGGCCGCGATCGTGGGGTTGGCCATCGCGCTGGCGCGGCGCTCGCCGAACAAGGGCTTGTCGCGCAGCGTCGGCTTCCTCGCCGAGTTCATTCGCGGCACGCCGCTCTTGGTGCAGCTCTACTTCATCTTCTACGTGCTGCCGGATATCGGTATCCTGCTGCCGCCGCTGGTGGCGGGCGTCATCGGCCTCGGGCTGCATTACGGCACCTACACGGCCGAGGTCTATCGCGCCGGCATCGACAATGTGCCGCGCGGCCAGTGGGAAGCCGCCAAGGCCTGCAATCTCAACGCCAGGCAGACCTGGACCCACATCATCATGCCGCAGGCTATCCCGCCGATGATCCCGGCGCTTGCCAACTATTTTATCGCCATGTTCAAGGAGACGCCGCTGCTGTCGGCGATCACCGTGCTGGAACTGATGAACCAGGCCAAGAGCGTCGCCAACACCTATTACCGCTATGTCGAGCCGATGACCTTGGTCGGCGCCTTCTTCCTCGTCATCAGCCTGTTCTCGGTCGTGCTGCTGCGCTGGCTGGAACGCCGCTACGGGCGCATTGAAAAATGACAGTTCCTTCGACCAAACCGTTGGCAAGGAGCGCATGGTGACCGCTCCAGTCGACATCCGCTTGCACTCGACACGGCCGGCGCTCGACGCGCGTCCGCTGGAAAAGCGCGTCGGCCTGATCATCCTTGCCACCGACCATACGACCGAACAGGATTTTCGTCGCATGGTGGCAAGCGATCGGATCGGCGTCTATGTCGCGCGCATACCCTACGCCAATCCGACGACGCCGGACAATTTGCGCAAGATGCAGCCGTCGCTGACGGCGGGCGCCGCGCTCATCCTGCCTGATGAGCCGCTCGACGCGGTCTGCTATTCCTGCACCTCGGCCTCGGTCGTCATCGGCGATGCCGAGATCGAGGCGGCGGTGCAGGCGGCCAAGCCCGGCGTACCCGTGGTTACGCCGCCGATGGCAGGGCTGCGCGGCTTGAAGGCGCTGGGCGCCAGGACGATCAGTATTCTCACTCCTTATACTGTCGAGACCAGCCGGCCGATGGCCGCCTATTTCGCGGCGCACGGGTTCGAGATCGCCAGCTTCACCTGTCTCGGCTTCGACGACGACCGCGAGATGGCGCGGATTGCACCGGCCACGCTGATCGATCTGGCGCGCGAGGCGACTGATGCGCAAGCGGACGCGCTGTTCGTGTCCTGCACGGCGCTGCGGGCCGCACTTGCCGTCGTCGGCATGGAAGAGGCGATCGGCCGCCCGGTCGTCACCAGCAACCAGGCGACCGCCTGGAACTGCCTGCGGCTTTGCGGCGACGACGAGCCGCGCGCCGAATTCGGCCGTCTGATGACCCTGCCTTTGGGACAATGAGGCCATGACACCTGCGCCCATCACCCTCGCCGATATCCAGTCAGCCCGCGAGCGCGTCGCAGGCAAGGTCGAGCGCACGCCGACCGTGCTTTCCCCGAGTCTTTTCGGGCACTTGGGCGCGCCGGTTTATCTCAAGCTCGAACATCGGCAGACCACCGGCAGCTTCAAGCTGCGTGGCGCCTCGAACGCCATCGCTTCGCTGAACGCCGAGGAGAAGGCGCGCGGCGTGGTTGCCGCCTCGACCGGCAATCACGGCCGGGCGCTGGCTCATGCGGCAAAGCTCGAAGGCATGCGCGCGACGATCTGCATGTCGCGACTGGTGCCGCAGAACAAGCTCGACGAAATCCGCCGGCTTGGTGCCGAGATCCGCATCGTCGGCAATAGCCAGGACGATGCGCAGCAGCAGGTCGACCGGCTGGTCGCGGAAGACGGGCTGATCATGCTGCCGCCCTTCGACCATCCTGATATCATCGCCGGGCAAGGCACGCTCGGGCTGGAAATCATCGAGCAGGTTGCGGACGCTGCCCTGGTGCTGGTGCCGCTGTCCGGCGGCGGGCTGGCGGCGGGTGTCGCCGCTGCCGTGAAGGGCGTCAGCCCCGGCACGAAGGTCATCGGCGTTTCGATGGCGCGGGGTGCGGCGATGAAGGCAAGCCTCGATGCCGGACATCCGGTTTTGGTCGAGGAACTGCCGACGCTGGCGGACTCGCTCGGCGGCGGCGTCGGCCTCGACAACCGGCTGACCTTCTCGATGTGCCGCGACCTGCTCGACGATGTTATCCTGCTCAGCGAGGACGAGATCGCCGCCGGCATCCGCCATGCCTATGATCAGGAGCGCGAGATCGTCGAAGGCGCCGGCGCGGTTTGCATCGCCGCCGTGCTTGCCGGCAAGGTCAGGGCGAGCGGTCCCACTGTGCTCATTCTGTCGGGCCGCAATATCGACATGACGCTGCACAGGAAAGTCGTTTGTGGCGAAGCAATTGAGGAGAGCGCCGCATGAGCCGGATGACGATACTGACCGAAGCCGAATTGCGCGCGATCGTGAAGCTCGATCTCGATGCCGTCGCGTGCGTCGAAAATGCGTTCCGGGCGCTTGCCACCTTGCCGGTGGCGATGCCGCCGATCCTGCGGCTCGACATTCCCGAGCATCGCGGCGAGGTCGACGTCAAAACCGCCTACGTGCCTGGCATCGATGGTTTTGCCATCAAGATCAGTCCCGGCTTTTTCGACAATCCGAAGCTCGGCCTGCCCAGCGTCAACGGCATGATGGTGCTGTTGTCGTCAAAAACCGGGCTGGTCGAGGCTCTGCTGCTCGACAATGGCTATTTGACCGATGTCCGCACGGCGGCGGCCGGAGCGGTCGCGGCGAAACATCTTTCGCGAACCGACTCCTCTGTCGCCGCGATCTTCGGCGCCGGCGTCCAGGCGGGGCTGCAGCTCGAGGCGCTTATGCTGGTGCGGCCGATCGCCGAGGCCCGCATCTGGGCCAGGGACGCCGTCAAGGCCGAAGCCGCGGCGGATGCATTGCGCGAAAGACTGGGCATCGTCGTGCGCGCCGAGCCCGACGCGGCAAAGGCGGCGGCCGGCGCCGACATCATCGTCACCACGACGCCGTCGACCGAACCGCTGATCAAGGCCGGCTTCGTCTCGGCCGGCCAGCACATCACCGCTATGGGCTCGGACGCCGAGCACAAGAACGAGATCGCGCCGGCGATCCTGCGCATGGCCGATCTCTACGTCGCCGACAGCGCGAAGCAGACGCGGCTGCTGGGCGAATTGCATCATGCCATCGCGACGGGGGTGATGGCAGCCGATGCCGAGATCACAGAGCTCGGCCAGATAATCGCCGGCGATAGACATGGCCGCCGTTCGGCCAGCGACATCACCATTGCCGACCTCACCGGCACCGGCGTGCAGGACACGGCGATCGCCACGCTCGCCCGCGACCGTGCCCGGGCGGCCAAGACGGGTACGATTTTCGAAAGCTGATGCCGGCCGCAAGGCCCAACAAACGAGGACCAAGAACAATGCAGCCCAATCTAAAATTCTCGCGCGGCGAATATGCGGATCGCCTCGCCAAGACCCGGAAGGCCATGGCAGCCAAGGGCGTCGATCTGCTTGTTGTCAGCGATCCGTCCAACATGGCCTGGCTGACCGGCTATGACGGCTGGTCGTTCTACGTGCACCAGGCCGTCATCGTGCCGCCGTCGGGCGAACCGGTGTGGTACGGGCGCGGCCAGGACGCCAACGGCGCCAAGCGCACCGCCTATCTCGCGCACGACAACATCGTCGGCTATGCCGACCATTATGTGCAGTCGACCGAACGCCACCCGATGGATTTTCTGTCGCAGGTGCTGGCCGATCGTGGCTGGGGCAAGCTCAGCATCGGTGTCGAGATGGACAATTACTGGTTCTCGGCCGCTGCCTTCGCATCGCTGCAGAAACATCTGCCCAATGCCCGCTTCGTCGACGCTACGGCACTCGTCAACTGGCAGCGCGCGGTGAAGAGCCCGACCGAGATCGATTACATGCGCAAGGCCGCCCGCATCGTCGAAGCGATGCACCAGCGCATCGTCGACAAGATCGAAGTCGGCATGCGCAAATGCGATCTGGTCGCCGAGATCTATGATGCCGGCACGCGCGGCGTCGACGGGCCAGAGGGAAAGATTGGCGGCGACTACCCGGCGATCGTGCCGCTGCTGCCGTCTGGCGCCGATGCGTCGGCGCCGCATCTGACCTGGGACGACCGGCCGATGAAGTCGGGCGAGGGCACCTTCTTCGAGATCGCCGGCTGCTACAACCGCTACCATTGTCCGCTTTCGCGGACTGTGTTCCTCGGTAAACCGACGCAGGAATTCCTCGATGCCGAAAAGGCGACACTGGAAGGCATGGAGGCGGGGTTGGCCGCGGCAAAGCCTGGCAATACATGCGAGGACATCGCCAACGCCTTCTTCGCGGTGCTGAAGAGATACGGCATCGTCAAGGACAACCGCACCGGCTATCCGATCGGGCTTTCCTATCCGCCGGACTGGGGCGAGCGCACGATGAGCCTGCGCCCCGGCGACCGCACCGAGCTGAAGCCGGGCATGACCTTCCATTTCATGACCGGCCTGTGGCTGGAGACGATGGGGCTGGAGATCACCGAGTCCATCCTGATCACCGAGACCGGGGTCGAGTGCCTGGCCAATGTGCCGCGCAAACTGGTGGTGAAGGGTTGAGCCCGATGTCCAGCCTTCGTCCATCGCCGATCACGCCAACCGTCGATTTCGACCGCGACGGCGTACAGCACGGCTTCCTGCGGCTGCCTTACAGCCGTGACGATTCGGCTTGGGGATCGGTGATGATCCCGATCTGCGTGATCCGCAACGGCAGCGGGCCAAGCGCATTGCTCACCGGCGGCAATCATGGCGACGAATATGAGGGGCCGCTGGCGCTCTACGATCTCGCCCGCACGCTCGATCCCAAGCAAGTCAGCGGCACGGTCATCATCGTGCCGGCAATGAACTATCCGGCGTTCCGCGCCGGCACCCGCACCTCGCCGATCGACAAGGGCAATTTGAACCGCAGCTTTCCCGGCAGGCCTGACGGCACGGTGACCGAGAAGATCGCCGATTATTTTCAACGTGAGTTGCTCCCCCGCGCAGACATCGCGCTCGACTTCCACTCCGGCGGCAAGACGCTCGACTTCGTGCCGTTCTGCGCCGCCCATATCCGGCCCGACAAGGAGTTGGAGGCGAAGGGGTTCGCCGCGGTCGAAGCGTTCTCGGCGCCGTGGTCGATGAAGATGCTGGAGATTGATGCGGTCGGCATGTTCGACACTGCCGCCGAAGAGATGGGCAAGCTGTTCATCACCACAGAGCTTGGCGGCGGTGGGACTGCCCGCGCGGAAACGGTGCGGATCGCCCGTCGTGGCGTGCTCAATGTGCTGCGCCATGCCGGCATTGTCGCCGGAGCGGTGGAGATGCAGCCGACCCGCTGGCTCGACATGCCGTCGGGCGATTGCTTCTCGTTTGCCGAAGACGAAGGGATGATCGAAACGATGATCGATCTCGGCGAGCCTGTCGAGGAGGGCCAGGTCTTGGCGCGCATCCATTCCACCGGCCGCACCGGTGCCGCACCTCAGGAGATCAGGGCAAGGATGTCGGGTCTATTGGCTGCCCGCCATTTCCCCGGACTGGTCAAGGCGGGCGACTGCACCGCAGTGGTCGCCGTGCTGGTCGATTGAAGGCAAGGCAATCGACACTGCTTGCGACAATGCTACTCGATCAGCAGCAGGCCGCGCTTCTTGTCGCCATCGCTATCGATTGTGTCCATGGCTGAGAACAGGCGCTCACGCTCGACCAGCCAAGGCTTGTAGTCCTCGTTTACATCGAGGACGAAGACCATGTCCTCGGCCTCCAGATATCCTCCGACCGGGGAAAAATGGCCAGCGCCGGCGCCGAAAATCTTCTCACGGGTAAAGTTGACGATGTAACGGCGGCCGGGATCGTTGGCGCGCTTCATGTGCTCGCGAAATGCATCGGCGCTCAGATTCCGAAGCACGGAGACTTTCCGCTTGGTGTTCGTTCGAGCGACCTCGGCAAGCTCATCCAGCGTGAGGCCGATGACGCAAAAGCCGGTCCAGCACATTCCTGTTCCCGCGAGGACTTCGGCTTCGGTTGTCTCCTCCTCGCCGATGGAGCGGAATGTGTTTGCGACACTTGCCGGGCCGCACCTTGATCCGTTTGATTGCCATGTGACCTCGGCACTGAAGGTGGCAGCCACGGGCAGCTTCCAGGCGCTGTCGATCAATTCAGCGGTGCGGCTAACCGACGACTGGATCGCGTCTTGTGAAACTCTGGACTGGCCGGCAATCAAAAGTGCGGCGCCGCCCAGCACGCCGACGACGGCGATCACAATCACACCGAAAGCGAGACTGCGCTTCATTGCTGAATCTCGGAGCAGGCAGCAACAGGAGAATGAAGAAAAGGCACAGCAACGTCAATCGGCGCCGCACCAGGCCAGTCGCGATCTGGTCCGGCAGCAACTGAAGCCGGCCGCTTGCCAAGCGGGCTGCCACCGCTCATCGCCGTGAGCGCTGCGTCTGGGAGAGTATGGATCAGGCAGGGAACTTCGCCGGTGAAAGGCGAGGTCGTTTCGCTAGCGCCAATAGCTGCTGCGCCTGCAAACCTCAGGCTTCCAGAGACGACCCAAATTACGACTTGCTCGGCGTAGGCGTCGCTAAAGGCGAACCTAACGAAGGCCAAGGAAGCTGAGTATCGCAATTACGATAACGACGGCCCCGACCAGCCAGATGATATTGTTCATGACAGCTCTCCTTTATCTTTGCCGCGAGCCTGTGGCGGCTCGCGATAATTATGGCGAACGCCCTCACGGCGTTCTCGTTCCAAACTGAGCCTAAGCCGCCAATTACTCTTTGGACCGGAGGCCCGCGCCTCTGGAGGAGCGCGGGCCGACCGGGATCCCGGTCCAGCAGCCAACATCCGGGAGATATTCGCTGTCACCCTACAATCGTTAGTATGCGCTAATGTTCCATCGCTCAGAAAAATACCGCGCCTACCGAGGGCCGGAAGCGATGGCGCCTCGGCCCGAAGCGCGGGCACTTCTGTGGACTCCTCGGTAATGGTGCCTATGTTCCTAATGCCGGCGAACTGCAGCATCGCCTGGCAACAGCAAAGGTGGGATGAAATCAGTTCTCAGAAACGTTCATCAGCAACACTCAATGTCTGCTGCCCGACACCTGGTGCCGATGACCAAACAACCTCCGGCGGTGGTCCTGAAAAATACCGTGCGCGACGCCGAGGAGACCGTATATGCCGGCCAAAGCGTATATTAACCGGATCGCGACAGCGGTGCCGGAGCACGAGGTTCATCAATTCTACCTGCGTTTCGCCGCCTCCATGCTTGCGGCCGGTCGCCGAAGAATTTTCGAACGCATGGTTGACGTTTCCGGCATCGAGCACCGCTATTCCTGCTTTGCACCTGCCGGCGACCCCGAAGGACCATCAGCAGATCTGGCCGGGAAGTTCATCCGGGGCGCCTTTCCTGGAACGGCCGAGAGAATGGCAATGTTCTGTCATGCCGCACCTGTTCTCGCGCAAAAAGGCGTCGACGGATTGGAGCTTGGTGGCGGCGCTTCCCGCATCACCCATCTCATCGTTACCACCTGCACCGGTTTTTCAGCGCCAGGCATCGACCTGGAGCTGGTTGGGCGATGCGGCCTGCCGGACACGGTCGAACGCACGATGATCGGTTTCATGGGCTGCTACGCGGCGATCAACGGCCTCAAGCTTGCCCGCCACATCGTCCGCTCCGACCCGCAGGCCAGGGTCCTGCTGGTCAATATCGAACTCTGCACGATGCATCTGCGGGAAACCAGTGAACTGGAAAAGCTGCTGTCGTTCTGCCTCTGGGGCGATGGCTGTGCGGCTGCGCTCGTCACTGCCGAGCCGCACGGCATCGAGCTCGAAAGCTTCTACGGCATCGTGGCGGGTGAGCGGCGGGATCTGATGAGCTGGAGCATTAGTGACCACGGCTTCGAAATGGTTCTTTCCGGCCAGGTCCCGGCAGCAATCCACGAAGCGTTGCGGAGCAATCACGACGCCATCCTCGGCGGTCGGCCGACCGAGGCGATCGATCTCTGGGCCGTGCACCCGGGGGGACGTTCGGTGCTCGACGCCGTCGAACGGGCCCTGGAACTCGCGCCCACCGCGCTGGAGCCTTCGCGCGAGGTGTTGCGCCGATATGGAAACATGTCGTCGGCGACCGTCATGTTCGTGATGAAAGAGATGTTGAAGGCGCCATCAGGCATGCTCGGCTGCGGCATGTCGTTCGGACCCGGGCTGGCGGCCGAAACCATGCTTTTCCGAACGGCGTCATGAGCAGCCTGGAGCACCGCCAGCTTGCGCCGGAAATCCTCGACGGACTTGCGGCCGACGATCCGCGAGCGCTTGCCGCGCGTCGTGACCTCCGTCGCATCAACGCGTTGATGTTTCAGGCCAGGATCATGGCATCGCTGCTGCAGAAATTCGTGCCGGGGCCACCGCGCCGGATTCTGGAGATCGGCGCCGGCGATGGCTCCTTCATGCTGGCGTTGGCGCATCGCATGGCCGGGCATTGGCCTGGGGTCGAACTGGTAATGCTCGACCGCGTCGACCTCATCACCGCGCAATTGCGTGCCGATTTCGACAGGCTGGGATGGATGGTCGAAGGCGTCACCGCCGATGTCTTCGACTGGGCGAGAAAGAATGCGGGCACGCGGTTCGACGCGATCACCGTCAATCTCTTTCTGCATCACTTCGACGATGGCGAGCTCGTGCGTCTGTTTTCGCTGATGGCGCCGAAGGCCCCGCTGCTGTTGGCGACAGAGCCGTTGCGGACCAAACTGGCATTGGCCGCGACCCGCCTTCTCCCGGCAATCGGCGCCAATGACGTCACACGAAACGACGCGGCTCAAAGTGTGCGTGCCGGCTTTCGCGGCAACGAGCTTTCCGGTCTCTGGCTCGCGGCAAACGGCAAACCGGTCGAGGAACGGCGCGCCGGCCTTTTTTCCCACATTTTCGTCGGCACCGGCGCCGGTCATGACCTATGACTCGATTGTCGACCCATGACGCGATCGTCATAGGCGCCGGCCCGGCGGGCACGTCCGTCGCGCTGACGCTGGCCCGGCGCGGATGGGCCGTGGCTATTGTGGAAAAGAGCGTGTTCCCGCGCCGCAAGGTCTGCGGCGAATATATATCGGCAAGCAATCTTGCGCTTCTGGACCAGCTGGAGATCGGCGAAGCGTGGCGTGCCAATGCCGGCCCCGAAATCCGCCGCGTCGGCTTGTTTTCCGGCGAGACCTGCGCCGAGGCGGCAATGCCTCCTGCAAAAGACTGGCCTCCTGCAAAAGATGGGCCTCCCGCAAAAGATGGGCCTTCTGCAAAAGATAGGCCCCGCGAGAAAAAAGATGGTTTCGGCCGGGCGCTTGGCCGGGATATTTTCGACTGTCTGCTTTTGCAGGCGGCGCGATCGGCGGGCGTCGAAATCTTTCAGCCTTGCCGCGCCGTCGCCATCGACCCAGATGGCGAGGCGCAATTGGTGGGAATTCAAGCCGGAAACGAAACGACGATGTTGCGCGCGCCGGTGATTGTCGCCGCACACGGCTCCTGGGAACCAGGACCGCTGCCCAGCCAGCTCGGAAAGACCAACCGCCCTTCGGACCTGTTCGGCTTCAAGGCGCATTTCACCGGGTCGTCCCTGGCGCCTGATTTGATGCCTCTGCTGGTGTTTCCTGGCGGTTATGGCGGCATGGTTTCGGCGGATCATGGCCGGCTGTCCATCTCGTGCTGCATTCGGCGCGATATGCTCGCACGGTTGCGCAAACACCCCAGGCACCAGAGCCATTTGTCGGCCGCCGAGGCGGTCTCCCGTCATCTGATGGAATCATGCCGGGGAGTAAGGGATGCGCTAGAGTCTGCTGACGCCGACGGGCCTTGGCTTGCCGCAGGTCCGATCCGGCCGGGAATTCGCTCCTGCTACGAACGCGACATCTTTCGCGTCGGCAATGCGGCCGGAGAGTCTCACCCTGTCATCGCCGAGGGCATCTCGATGGCGCTTCAGTCCGGCTGGCTGCTGGCCTGCGAACTCTCATGCGCGCCACGCGGCAGTGCAGGGCGCGAGATGGCCGGCAGACGCTACGAGGCGGCCTGGAAAAGTCTGTTTTCAACACGGCTCTACGCCGCCGCTGCAGTTGCCGCGATTGCCGTTAGTCCAGGCAGCGCAACCTGGATGGCGGCAATTATCCGGAATTTCCCGCAAGCGCTAACGTTGGGTGCGCAACTGAGCGGCAAGACAAAGCCGGTTCCCGGCTTTGTCTGACTGGTCGCGCGGTGCGCCACCACGGCCTCAGCGAGCCCTGGCCCCGTTACTCGGGGCAATCCTCTCTATCCGAGGTTGCAGTGCCACCGGCAGTGTTCTTATCAGCCTCCACTACGTCCTTGCACCGATCACTCATGCCGTCGCCGCCGTCGGTGGTTGAACCGGTTACGTTTGGATCGGCAGGAGTTGCGTTATCGGTACCGGGAGCCATGGTGCCAGTGCCTGTCCCGGTGGCCGCTCCCGGATCGTTGGCGCCGGATCCAGTGCCGTTTGATTGCGCGATCGCCGAAGTGGCAAGGGCAATGCTGAGTGTCGTTGCGGAAAGAATTTTTTTCATCATGGTCGGTCTCCATTAGAGCTGCATCGCTGGTTGCGATGATTATCCAACGAGCGTTTTTTGGAGTTGTTCCTTCAGACAGAAATCGTGATCGACGGTCGGGCCGAAGGCGATTCAAGCAGCAATGCTGGCAAACCGCGCCATGTTTTTCGGTTTCGATGGAACAACAACCACCGGCCACGGTTGGAAGCGCAGTCGTTCTACTCTAGCGGCTGTGACAGCCGATCGCACGGCATTCGGACAAAGGCCCGGCGCTTCCTCCCCGCCGGGCCTTTCTGTCGCTGGAGGAACTTTCACGGAATTTGGCCGAAACCGTGCGGCTGCCACGGTATTGAACTGCTGCCGTTCACGGCTCGTCGATATCCTGCCTCGAGGGGTTGCGCGAGAGGGCGCGGTCCTCTTCGTCGTCCGGCAGCGCCTCGTCGCTGTCCTGGTACGGATTGTCGTCGTCTTCCTCGGGCAGTTCAGCCTCTTTGTCGAGATCGTAACGGATGTCGCCGTTTCCCGGCACGCTGTCTGGTAGAATTTTACTGCCTTTGATCGCGTCCCAATCCTGCTGTTCGATGGTCGGGCCTTCGGATGGATCGTCGGGTTTTCTGCGCGGTGCCATCAGAGCTCTCCTCTGCACTGGTTGCTGTACGCCTAACTCCGCGGACCGCTGCGTAGTTCCTCCGATCGAACCGACGAGATCGTCTAGAGCGATCCAGCACTCATTTCGGCTTGGCCTGCCGGCGGCTTTTAGCTCAATGAGAGCTGACCGTTATGCGGGTTGCGCAATGCCGGCCAGAGCGATCATGAACTTGCGCGACTTCTAATATAAAGGCAGACTTGGAAACGGGTGGAGGGAAAACGGCTCAAAACATCGGGAGGAAAGCCATGGATAGCATGAGCCTCACCACGCTTGAACGCGGCAAGACGACGGTCGATGCCGCGGCCCTGGAGGCGCTTTCGGCACAATTGCGCGGCACCGTGCTGAGGGAAGGCGACGCCGCCTATGACGACGCACGCAGCGTCTGGAACGCCATGATCGACCGGCGGCCCGGGCTGATCGTGCGCTGTGCCGGTGCCGCCGACGTTATCGCCGCCGTCAATTTTGCCAGGGAAAACAGGCTGCTCGTCGCGGTTCGCGGCGGTGGCCACAACATCGCCGGCAGCGCCGTCTGCGACGGCGGCCTGATGATCGATCTGTCGCCGATGAAGTCGGTGCGGGTCGATCCGGCGACGCGGCGGGCATGGGTGGAACCTGGCGCGACGCTCGCCGACGTCGACGCGGAAACACAGGCCTTCGGACTGGCGGTGCCGACCGGCATCAACTCGACGACCGGCATTTCGGGCCTGACGCTGGGCGGCGGCTTCGGCTGGATCACGCGGAAGTTCGGCCTGACTATCGACAATCTTCTCTGCGCTGACGTGGTTACCGCCGAGGGCAAACTGCTGCGCGCCAGCCAGACCGAGAATCCGGATCTGTTCTGGGCGCTGCGCGGTGGCGGCGGCAATTTCGGCATCGTCACGGCTTTCGAGTTCAAGCTCCACCAAGTCGGTCCGCAGGTGCTGTCGGGGCTTGTCGTTCATCCCTTCGCCGATGCCGAAAACGTGTTGCGGGAATACCGAGCGGCGCTCGAAGCAGCGCCCAATGAGCTGACCTGCTGGGCGGTCATGCGGCAGGCGCCGCCGCTGCCGTTCCTGCCGGCCGAATGGCATGGCAAGGAGGTGCTGGTCCTGGCCATGTGCTATTGCGGCGACCTTCAGGAGGGTGAGAAGGCGACACAGAGGCTTCGCGCCATCGGCACACCGATTGCAGACGTGGTCGGTCCCAACCCGTTCACCGGCTGGCAGAAGGCATTCGATCCGTTGCTGACGCCTGGCGCCCGCAACTATTGGAAGAGCCATGACTTCACCGAGCTTTCCGACAGCGCGGTGGAGGTCGTCACGGCGGCGATACCCAGGCTTCCCGGCCCCGAATGCGAGATTTTCATCGGCCATGTCGGCGGTGCCGCGGGCCGGGTGACAGCGGATGCAACGGCGTTTCCGCAACGCAGCGCGCACTACGTCATGAATGTCCACGCCCGCTGGCGCGAACCGGAAATGGACCAGGCCTGCATCGACTGGGCGCGGGGTCTCTATGAAGCAGCCAAGCCCTATGCCGCCGGCACGGCCTATGTGAACTTCATGCCCGGGGACGAGGTCGACAGGGTCGAAGCAGCCTATGGCGGCAACTATCGGCGGCTGCTGGAAATCAAGCAGCGATATGATCCGCTGAACCTGTTCCGCATGAACCAGAATTTGCGGCCGATGGAAGCGCAGCGTGCCGCATAGTCTGCGCAGGTATGACAAGGCCCGCGCCTCCAACGGAGGACGCGGGCCTCGTTTCGGATCATGCGCTGGCAGGTGTCAGCCTTTAGCTGACGCCGCCCAGGCAAGGTCTAATCCTTTCGCTTTGTTGACTCGGCCTGCAAAAACGGGCAGCAAAGCCTGGCATGGAGGGCATTTCCGCTATTTTCATAGTTTTGGAGGGAGCCTTTTTTGACATAGACCTTCGCCTAATCGGCGATCGGTAGAGGGATTGGTTAACCAAGTTTGTCCATCTTTTGATTCAATCGGCAACAGACGTGAAGCGTGCCGGGGGGCACCAGGCGACTGTGATTGTGACGGCTGCGAGCCCGCATGCCGCAAGGCCGATTGAGGTTTGGTTGTATGGCGTTGATGCGTTTGAATAACCGGGGTGACAATCCTGATAGTGGATTGCCCTCGATGAGGCTCGGCCTGCGCTGGGTCGCGATTCCCGTTGTTGGCGCTGCGATCGCGCTGTGGTCGGCTGCCACAGTGGCCGGCCTCCATTCGCTGGGAACTTCGCTCACCGCCGCCTCCAACAGTTTTCCGCAAAACCTGCTCGCGCCGCGCTCCATGGCGCTCGCCGATCCCCGACACACACTTGTCAATCCACGGGCCAATTGGTGGGCGCCGTCATTGGCAAGCCGGCAGCGTGAGGCGTCGCTGCTCGGCCGATGCAATGCCGGCTGCGCGCAGGCCGCCGCGAGCTTCGAGCATGAAGGCAAGGTAGCGCGTCTCAAGCCGTTAGCGCGGCCGGATGCTGTGCAGCTTGTCGCCGAAATCTCACCGCAATCGCGCTTCGACAGGGTGGTGGCGAATGCGGCGCTATCGCCGGAAAAGATTGCTGCTGCCTTTGCCCGCGCCTCCGGCGGGGCCGCGCCGTTTGCGGTCGTCAGTCTGCCGACGGGCCAGCGCTTTGCGGAGCCGGTGCGCCTGGCCGATCAGCATGGTCCCGCGTCGGTGCGCTTCGGGCCCGAGATTGCGGAAATCGACCGATCCTCCCGGCTGGCGCTGGCGCTGGCGCTTGCGAATGCATTGCCGGAAGCGATGATCGACGTGCTGCCGCAGGCGACGACGGCCGATTCTGCTGCCACGCAAGAGGGCGAGGTGCAGATGGCGTCGCTACCGCCGCAGGACGCAATGCCCGGCAGCGTTCCCTTGCCGACTTGGCGTCCGCAGGCGGAAATCGACCAGTCAGACGAGGCGTCCGAGGTCAACGCACCCGAGGTTAGGGCACCCGAGGTTAGGGCACCCGAGGTTAGGGCACCCGAGGTTAGGGCACCCAAGGCCAATGCGCCCAAGGTCCAGGCATCGAGGGCCGCCAAGGCCCAGTCTCAGCCATCCAAAGCCAACAAGGTGGAGACCGCCGCCGCGCCGCAGGTCGAGATGCCCCGGGCGCCAGCCTTGTCGCCGAGGAGTTCGTCACCGGCGGCGAAACCAAGCATGCAAGAGGACATGCAGGGCAGCCCGGGCATGCAGGGCAGCCGGGGCATGCAAAGCAGCCCGGGCAAGCCGGCCAAGCGATCGAAGGCCGCAGACATGCTGGCCTATGCCAAACCCGACAGCCCGGCGGGCGGCGGCGGGGTCTTCGGCAACCTGTTCACCAAGCCCGGCAGCGGCGTCGCCGTCTACGACATCTCGGCGAAAACCGTCTATATGCCGGACGGCTCGCGGCTCGAGGCGCATTCGGGACTGGGCTCGATGGCCGACCAGCCTCGCTACGCCAATCGCAAGAATGCCGGCCCGACACCGCCTCACACCTACGATCTGAGGCTGCGCGAATCGCGTTTCCATGGGGTGGAGGCGCTGCGTCTCACTCCTATCGACGGCAAGAACAAATTTGGCCGGGACGGCTTTCTTGCGCACACCTACCTGCTGCGCGGCCGCCGCGGGGAATCGAGCGGCTGCGTCGTCTTCAAGGACTACGCCAGCTTCCTCGCCGCGTTCAAGAAGGGAAAGATCAAACGCCTCGTCGTGCGCGGCTAGCCCGAGCCGGCGTGACATCCAATCTCCCCCTGTGGGGGGAGATGTTCGGCAGGACAGAGAGGGGCGCTGTCCCGCGGACTTCCAGCCAATTGTCAGCAGCCAGCCTCGAAACCGTTTTCAATCCCGGCTGAGGATACTATGACTGACCGGGCCGGGGCGGCGGCTTCAACCGATCAAGAGGATGTCATGACGATACGCGCTGTCGTTTGGGGCGAGAATATCCATGAGCGGACCAATGAGGTGGTGGCAGGGATCTACCCCGAGGGCATGCACGCAACGATCGCCGATGCGCTGAGGCTCGACCCCGAAATTTCCGTGTCCTGGGCGACGCTTGAGCAACCGGAGCATGGCCTGCCGGCCGACCGTTTGGCGCAAACCGATGTCCTCGTGTGGTGGGGACACAAGGACCATGGCGCCGTCGCCGACGAAGTCGTCGAGCGCGTGGCGCGCCGCGTCTGGCAAGGCATGGGATTGATCGTGCTTCATTCCGGCCATTTCTCGAAGATCTTCAAGACGCTGATGGGCACGCCCTGCACGCTGAAATGGCGCGAGGCCGGCGAGCGCGAGCGGCTCTGGGTGACGAGCCCCAACCACCCGATCGCTGCCGGGATCGGCGAGTATTTCGAGCTCGAGAACGAGGAGATGTATGGCGAGCAGTTCGCCGTGCCGGAACCGCTGGAAACGGTTTTCATCTCCTGGTTCCAGGGCGGCGAAGTGTTCCGGTCGGGGCTGACCTGGCGCCGCGGCGCCGGCAACATCTTCTATTTCAGGCCCGGCCATGAGACCTATCCGACCTATCACGACGCGAATGTCCAAAAAGTGCTGCGCAATGCGGTGAAATGGGCGCACAACCCGCAGGGCTCGCATCCAGCCATCCTCGACGCGCCGAACGTGCCGGTGGAAAAGGCGCTCGAGCCGATCACCGAGCGCGGCGGAAAACTCCATGCCGCGGGCGAAGCCGGGTTTCGCTAGACCGCTATCACGAAGCTTCGGTTCTGAAAAATCGAACAAGAAGATAAGGCCTCATCCTAAGGATAAGAATCATGCGTCTCCTGATACTCGGCACCGGCTGGATGGCGGAGGAACACGCTAGGCAGTTCAGCAGGATCGAAGGCGTCGAATTGGTCGGCGCCGTCGATCTCGACCGCGCGCGTGTCGAAAAGTTTTCGGACAGCTACGCAATCCCCAACAGGTTCGCGTCGCTGGAAGACGCGCTCGCATGGGACAAGTTCGACGCGGTGGCGAACGTGACGCCAGACCGCATCCACCATCCGACCACCATGATGCTGATCGCGGCGGGCAAGCCGGTGCTGTGCGAAAAACCGCTGGCCGAAAATTACCAGCGGGCCAGTGAAATGGCCGATGCCGCCGAGCAAGCCGGCATCATCAACATGGTCAACCTGACCTATCGCAACGTCGCCCCGCTGCAACGGGCGCGCGCCATGGTGCTTGCCGGCGAGATCGGCACGGTCAGGCACGTCGAAGCGTCCTATCTGCAGAGTTGGCTGGTTTCCAAGTTCTGGGGCGACTGGCGTACCGATCCGAAATGGCTGTGGCGGCTGTCGCGCGGCCACGGCTCCAATGGCGTGCTGGGCGATGTCGGCATCCATATCCTCGATTTCGCCAGCTATGGCGCGGCGCTCGACATCGACCATGTGTTCTGCCGCCTCAGGTCCTTCGACAAGGCGCCCGGCAACCGGATCGGCGAGTACGAGCTCGACGCCAATGACAGCTTCACCATGGCGCTGGATTTCAGCAACGGCGCCTTCGGCGTCGTCCATGCCAGCCGCTGGGCAACCGGTCATCTCAACGAATTGCGGCTGCGCATTTATGGCGACAAGGGTGGGATCGAGGTCGTGCACAATCTGACCGGCTCGGAGCTGAAAGCGTGCATGGGCGAGAACATCGAGAACGCAAAATGGAAGGGTCTCGATGCCGGAACGGTGGCGACCAACTACCAGCGCTTCGTTGATGCGGTGCGCAGCGGCGTTCAAGCCGAGCCGTCGTTCCGCCACGCGGCCGAATTGCAGAAGGTTCTCGATCTTGCCGTGGTGTCGGATCAGAAGAGGGCGGAGCTGAGGGCCCATGCCGAAACCCATTGATGTTCGCTGAAAGGGGCCAGCCATGGTCACGCGCCGCGCCCAATGTTCCTGCGGTCAGCTGTCAGCCACCTGTTCGGGCGAGCCTGTACGCGTCTCTGTCTGCCATTGCCTGGCCTGCAAGCGGCGCACCGGCAGCGCGTTCAGCTTCAATGCGCGGTTTGCGGAGAATGATGTGTCGATCCAGGGACGAGCGGCGGAGTTCACGCGCGTTGGCGACGAAGGCGGCCGTGTCATCTACAGTTTCTGCCCGGATTGCGGCACCACTGTCCATTACCGGATCGATGTCCAGCCCGGTCTGGTCGCCATTCCGGTGGGGGCTTTCGCCGACCCATCGTTCCCGCCGCCCTTCCTGTCCTTCTATCACGACAGCCGGCGCTGCGAGTGGGTCGAGGTCCGCACTGAGCCTCTGGCGACGTTCGGCTGAAGCCGTCGGCCACCTTCGGCTGACGTTTTTGGACGGTTCAGCCTGCTGATCCAGGGCGAGCCAACGATCGCTTGTTCGATGAATTGGAACCGTCCACACTCTCCACGCATTCGATGGACTGTGAACACGATGACTTCCAACAATGATCTGGGCAGCAATGACCGGGGTGGATCACCGGCAGGCTGGACGATCAAGCTCGGAGAGTCGCCTATAGTCGGTACAGCTATCCACAGCGGCACCGACGTTGGCAGGGCTTGTCGATCGCTCATGTGTCTCTCCGATCCCGACCGGCGTAGAGAAGAGGACCCGTTCACCGAGCGTTTCATCGCCGATTTTCCTACCCAGATCATCGTTCATCGGTCACGCTTCCAAGTGGATCTGAACCGTGCGCGAGACGCTGCGGTCTACCGGTCGCCGGACCAGTCCTGGGGCCTGAAAGTCTGGCGAGAGCAGCCGGACGAGGACATCGTTACGGAGTCTCTCTCCTTTCACGACGCCTTCTACAGTGAGCTGAACCGTGTCCTTGCCGGTATCGAGAAGCGCCATGGCAGGTTCGTTCTCATCGACGTCCATAGTTATAATCACCGGCGCGACGGACGGGAGGCTATGCCTACGTCCCGTGACGTCGCGCCCGACATCAACATCGGTACGTCTTCCATGGACCGCGAGCGCTGGGCACCGGTCGTCGACGCTTTCATCGAGACGCTTCGCGGCCAGCGTCTCAACGGAGAGCCGATCGATGTGCGCGAGAATGTGTCCTTCCAGGGCAAGGGCGAACAGACCCGTTTCGTCCATGCCAATTTTCCGGAAACCGGGTGTGCCATCGCCGTCGAGTTCAAGAAGATTTTCATGGACGAATGGAGTGGCGAACCCGACTGGGGAACAATCGAGCGGCTGCGCGCCATGCTGGCGTCTACGATGCCCGTCCTGGAGTCGGCGCTGCGGGCCATGCGATGAAGCCCAAGCTCGTTGAACCCGCGCCTCCATTGGCGCAAATCGAATCGGACCTGGACGCGCTTTTGCGGGACGGCAAGCCAATCCGCCGCGATTTCGGCAATGGCAACCGTTTGCACATGGATCGGCCGCTGCCCTTTCTGTGTGTCCATGTTGGGTCGCATCAGGATGCGGCATTCCATGCCGTCTCCGCCAACGCGTCCTATCTGATCGCGGCCGACATCGGCCTCGCCCGCGAGGCCGCGCGGCTGGTGGTGCGAAGGCTGCGCGATCACTGCGGCGCCTTCCTCATGCTGGACATCGGCGAGTTGGCCGAAGACCGGTTCCTGACCGAGGATGTTCCGTTCCTGCCGCCCTTCGAGATTGCGCTGGCCTGCGGCGACACGGCGGCGGAGAAGGCGGCACTGAAGCGCTTCGCCACCGCTGCGTCCGCACGCGAGGCAAAATACCGCACGCCCCGCGTCGACGAACTCAACCCCACCACACGCGCCGAAGCACGGCTTCTGGATGATCTCGGTGATGCGGCGTGCTTGACGGTACGCTTCGCACCGATTTACCGGGTGCCTGGCACCAAGCGCGTCTACCCCGAACTCCACGACCTTGTCGTCGCCAACATGGTCGATTCCGCGCTTCAGGCCGTCAGCGCCTTCCTGAAGGCATCAAGGCTGGAACAGCCGGCAACCCATCGTTCGCTGGGGCGGCGCGCCTATATCGACGCAGTGGTGCGCGCTGATCGGGCGATCGACAACGTCGCGTCGACATTCGATTTTCTGCTTGCCGTCACACCGATCAATGCCGAACCAGCCTGGCTGGAATTCCAGGCAGGCGCCTTCGAGCGTGTGCCCGTACTGCTCTACAGGCCGCTCGAGTTCGAGGTCGCCGGCCAGAAACGGAAGCTCTATTCGGTCTCGCTCGATCATCTGGAAGATCCGCTGCTGACCACGCTGCTCTCGCAAAAGCAGCAGGAACTCGATCTCCAGCTGTCGATGCTCGCGGCGCGCGAAACGCCCCGCTTCGTCGAACTCGGACGAGCTCTCTATGGTAGCGTCGAGCCGAGCCTGGCGGCGCGAGCACGCGCCATTCTCGAAAAGGCGCCTAGCGTTGCGTCGGCCACCCGGCAGAAGGGCCTGGGCGCCGACGCCGTTGCCGCGGCCGCGCGAGACATGATCGCCGGATACCGGGCCGCCTACCCCAAATTCGATGCTTCCGTGGAGATCCGCGGCGACCTGCCGGCCGGCCTCCTGGTCTCGCGAAACCGACTGCTGGTTTCGCGCGATACCAACCTTCCACCGGAGCGTCTGACTGCGCTGCTCAGTCACGAGATCGGTGTCCATCTGCTGACCTATTTCAACGGTGACGCGCAGGGGCTCGCCATCTTCCGCAACGGGCTCGCCGGCTATGAGGGCATGCAGGAGGGACTGGCCGTGCTGGCGGAATATCTGGTCGGCGGCATGACCGCAGCGCGGTTGAGGCTGATCGCGGCCAGGGTTATCGCCTGTCAGGCGATGCTCGACGGAGCAACATTCGAGGAGACCTTCCGCATCCTCCACAGGGATTTCGGTCTCGACGATCGCGGCGCCTTCAACGTCGTTCTGCGTGTCTATCGAGGCGGGGGCCTTGCAAAGGACGCCATCTATCTGCGGGGCATGGTGCAGATCCTCGATCATCTGAAGGACGGCGGCAGCCTCACGCCGTTTTGGATCGGCAAGATCTCCGCCGCGGATTTCGGAGCGATCCAGGAACTCAACGCGCGCGGCTTGCTGCGGGCGCCGCGCCTCGAGCCCGCGTTCCTCTCTTCCGACGCGGCGCGTCCGCGTCTCAAGAGAGCGATGGCGGGAATCGGTCCGATCGATATGGTTGAAACTTGAGCGGAGTCTCCTCGATGCGCATCGCGTTCTTTGTCAATTCCATTGAGAGCGAGACGCCCGCCTACACGACGACAGCGTTGGCGCTGGCCGCCGTCCAGCGCGGTCATTCCGTTGTCTATGTTGAACCAGGCGACTTCATACTGCGTCCGGATGACGGTCTGGCTGTCAGCGTGGCGGTTCTGCCGGATGCTTCCTACAAGACGTCCGACAGACTGCATGCTGCCCTGAAGGATGCAGCGAAGCAGAAAAAGACTTTGGCGATAAGCGATATCGACATTGTGTTTCTGCGCAACGATCCATCGCTGGACGCCACCGATCGGCCATGGGCCGCCAACGCAGGCGTTATGTTCGGGCGGATCGCGGCGGCTCGCGGCGCGATTGTCGTCAACGATCCGGATGGCCTGGGACAAGCACAGAGCAAGCTCTACCTTCAGTCTTTTCCCGAGGCGGTCAGGCCGGCTACCCTGATATCGCGCAGCATTACCGAGATCCGCGCATTTATCGACAAACACTCGAAGGGCTGCATCGTCAAGCCACTCCAAGGATCGGGTGGCAAGAACGTCTTCCATATTGCAACGCCCACCGATTCCAACCTCAACCAGATTTTCGAAGCGGCCAGTGGTGACGGCTATCTCATCGCGCAGGTCTACATTCCGGAGGCCAAGGCTGGTGACGTGCGTCTTTTCTTGATGAACGGTCTGCCGCTGGTGCGCGACGGCAATTACGCAGCCTTTCGCCGCGTTCCAGCCAAGGGCGACGTCCGGTCCAATATCCATGCCGCTGGAACAGCCCGCAAAGTCAAGGTAACGGGCACGATGTTGGGCATTGCCGAGATGGTGCGCCCCAAATTGATCAATGATGGCATGTTTCTGGTTGGGCTCGACATCGTCGGAGAAAAACTTCTGGAGATCAACGTCTTCACGCCAGGCGGGCTGACACGGCTCGCCGTCATGTACAAGACGGATTTTGCCACAAGCGTCATCATTGCGCTGGAGGAGAAGCGGACGCTGCGTCAAGCCTATGGAAAGTCCATGACAAATTCGCGGCTGGCGACGCTCTGAGGGATGCAGGCAGGCCGGCTAGCAGGCCAACTAGGCCGGCAAGTGGGTTGAGGTTCGCACTGAGACTCTGGCGACATTCGGCTGAAGACGCCGGCCGGGTCTTTCCAGACTAGGGCAGAATCCAATCACTCTGAACGACTGAGTTCAATCCTTGTCTGCCTTCGTTCGGAGAACTTCTACGGCAAGTTCTGACCGATAGTGTTGAAAAAGTCCGGGTTGCAGCGGTCCTGAAGCACTGATTCAATCTTCGTTGTAAGAGGAGATTGA
>NZ_JBVVPZ010000049.1:0-48492 GCF_055811415.1 Mesorhizobium sp. WSM4846 | reverse complement strand
CAATCTCCTCTTACAACGAAGATTGAATCAGTGCTTCAGGACCGCTGCAACCCGGACTTTTTCAACACTATCCACCCATCCCGGCCTTTCCGCATTTATGAGTTTACGGCCTAGGCCTCGCATTGTGCGATATGATTCCACTTGGCAGCTCACCAAATTGTTTCACTTGACACGTTTAGAGCAACCGCACGTACGTGGACGAGGAAAACCCTGCCGACGATGTTGAGGAAGAAGACGAGCACGGTTGATCTGGACTCTACTTGCGAATGACTGCATTCTCCGCTGGGGAGTAGGGGCTTGGACAAATCTCGTTCAGACAACACGGGCCATTGGTGTAGTCGCACTGGCCGAAAGCAATACCGCGATTGGCGACTAGGTCGCGTGCGCAAGCGGTTGCTGTTTCTTATCCTCGCATCCGCAGCCGCCTCGATCTCCCTATTGGTTTTGGAGCATCGCTCCCAAGCCCCGCGCCTCAACCTATCGTCCAGTTCAAAGCCAGACCCGATGTCCGGTGTGGCCTCGGTGGTCGACGGAGACACAATTGAGATTCACGGGCAACGCATCCGCTTCAACGGAATCGACGCCCCAGAGAGCAAGCAGTATTGCAGCGACGCCAAGGGCTTCGCTTATCCCTGCGGCCGTCGCTCCGCTGAAGCGCTGGGTGGATTCCTTGCGGCTTCTGGACCGGTGGAATGCAGGTTCGTGGATTGGGATCGCCACCACCGCTTTGTCGGCGACTGCAGACGCGCTGATGGCGTTAGCGTCGCTTCGTGGATGGTCGAGCACGGGCAGGCACTGGATTGGCCGCGCTACAGCCACGGCGCTTATTCAGAGCAGCAGACGAAGGCGGAAGCCTCAAAGGTGGGCATGTGGGTCGGTGCCTTTCAAGCGCCTTGGGAATGGCGTTTAGAACACACAGACAACTCGCCAACGCCCAATCAGCCGCCGCTCGGTATCATCAGCCGCCGTGTGGTCGCGCAGAGCGGCTATTCGTGCGAGCCACGGCGCTACTGTTCGCAGATCAGCTCGTGCGACGAGTCCCAATGGTATCTGCACAATTGCTCTTGGGGTCGGAAGCTGGATCGTGATGGGGATGGAGTAGCGTGTGAAACCCTTTGCTAGACCCAACAGAAGCGCATGGCCCTCCTTCGGGCGCCGACTGTTGTCATCCGCCATCGCTTTGGTGACGGTGGGATGCAGTTCGGTCGACTACCAGAGGCTTACCTCGGGCCAGCTGTCAGGAAGCTTGTTCGTCATGTGGGTGGGCGAGGGCAACAATTCCGGCGACGGTAATTTCCTGTTCGTACCGGACCCGCGCGATCCGTTGATCTTCCACCGACCAGATCGGTCCGCTCCAGGCAGCACGATCCAGCCGGGGCTGATGTATACGGACGGTGGCTCGATCCCAAAGATAGCGCAGGTCTTCAAGGGTTTATCGCCTTGGGGATACGCGCCAGCTTACATGATCCACGACTGGGTGTTCACAGCCCACCACTGCATTGTCGATGGCAGCAGCGAGCACAGGTTTGACCAAGTTCGCGGAGTCGAATTCGCTGATTCAGCCGCAATCCTTGGCGAAGCCATCAAAGCGTTGATCGCCACGAAACAGGTGGCACCTGACGACGTTGCGCCCGGCACGATCACGGCTGCCGTTGGAAGCGTGGTTGCCAAAAACCTTTGGGATGAAAAGGGTGCATGTAAGGCCCTGCAGGTCAGCGCAGAGGACATAGCTGCGGCAGAGGCGGCCATACCGGGTTCGACGACCAAGGCTCGTAATTTGAGGACGTTCCGCGTCCCAGAAACGATTGTGCCTTCAGTTGTTCCGGCAAAGCCAGCCAAGATCGTTGCTCGCCTTTCCTTCTAAGGTTGTCCCGTGATAGGCCTATCGGGCGGGCGGGTTCACCTCACCCATGCGCGCTGCCCTTCCGGGCCCCGGTAGGTGCCAAACCTCGGGAGAAGGGCGCTGGACGCCCCGGTGAAGCGGGGAGGAAATGGCGAGAGGGAAGCCTGCTGCGGCTTATCGGGGGTTCGTTCCGCTCACCAACTTTCCGCCCTTCGCGGCGCGCTGTTCTCGCACTTCGTGGAGTACAGACCGACTAGGTAGGAGAAAACAGATGAGCGGGATCGCGCGAATGCGGCTCCGGGTTCCCTTTGCCTCCGACAGATGAAGCAATCCTTGGCCACGCGTTGATGGGAGATTTAAATGCTGTTCACATACACAGCAAGGATCGTCGCCGTGCTCGCGTTGGCGGTCGGATTGCTTCAGATTGTGATTGGGTTCTCTTTCGAAGCGAACCCTGAAGCGCTGTCACGATACACAGGACGGTCCTCGTCTGGCGCTATGATAGACCGAGGCACTTACGTCCTACTGTTCTCTATCGTTCTGGACACGCTGTTGGAGATTAGCCTATCCATGCGGCGTCGGCAGAAGGATGAGAGTGCCCCGCGCTTGTAGAAGCGTTAGACCTTCTTGGCCCCTTGCGCCCCGCCGCTTCTAGCGCCCTATAGGCGGCGTCCAGCCTTGCCTCCGCGCCGCCGTACCTGTCCGCGACGCCGCTACGCTAGGTGGACTATAATGTCGTAGGCCCGATTTGCAGCCGGTTAAAGAGGAGCCCGACTATCGCAGAAATCGCGACACTCGGAACAACCCCGATCACGAGCACGCCAGATAGGTCGGTATAATGTTCCCACGTATCAGGGGTTCGGGGCGAAGGAATAAGGGCCAGAGCGCCCCACAATGTAATGTTCAACAAGGCACAACCGACGAACAGGAGCAACCAGAACTGTTTAGTGCGAGGGTGTGAGGAATAAAATGAAACGACCAAGCCTAAAATGAACAGCCCCAGACAATGACTAACCGCGAAAGCTTGCCCAAGAAACGACAGGGCGATTTTTCCATTCCAAGGGCGGACTAGCATAAGTAGTAGAAGAAAACTTGGAATTGCGACCATCAAGATGCTGAGAAGTCACCGACATGGTAACAGTGGCTGCACTCCACGATGAGCAGCATGTTGGCCTTTGCGCCCCCCCAACGCTGTCCATCGGACCTGCCATGGGTCATTTCCGAGTGTAGTAATCCTCTGGGAGCGGAAGGAGCCCAAGGCCCGGCATACGGTAGTCAGGCTCCTTCTCCGCGACGGCGGCCACCACCTCATGCAGTTTGTCCACAAGCCCGCGAAGTTGCCAAAACAATGGGCCACCAGCATCTAGGTGCAACTGCGCTGAAAGCATCGTCTTTCGAAGGCTCAATGCGTCTCCGATGATCGCCTCCGCGTCCCTCGCAGACAGTTTGTCAAACCGACTTTTTCGTCTGCCCATCGAGGCTCTCCTCGGTCTGTGAGCAATCGCCCACCTAATGACAAATAGGAAGGCCTCGCGGAGGCAATTCACACTTCCGGTTTTGTTCACTGTCAGCCTTTCAAAGGTTGGGAATCATCGCCATGGACCACATTGTGACGCTGGACGGCCGCCAGGAAGCAGCCCTTCAGGCAATCGCCGACAAGTTCATTACACAGCACTAGGGCGATCCAGTGAAGGCGCTCAAGGAAATGATAGTCCGCCTCGACGTCTTGGCGGCACGGAGCCGGGCAGCGCGGCAGGAGGCACCAAAATGGGCATTATGCACCTGGACCCCGAGGCCAAGGCGGAACTGCACTCCGAAGCCGAGAGACTCATCGCTCGCTACGAAAGCCCGCTTGAGACGGTGAAGGCGCTCATGGCTTACAACTGTGAGCTTGAGACCCAGATAGTCGCCCTTGCACATCGTCATCCGGGGCTGGTTCACGTCAGCTACGACAATACGCCTGCCATCTTGGGGTGACATCCGTGGGCGCTCACGCGAGGATGATGTTGCCCGATGTATGACCTTATCGCCTTTCTGAAAGCCAACTCGGCGCTGGTGCTGGCGAACCCAGCCGTCTTTGCGACGTTTGCCGTTCTCTTCGGAGGTGGCGGCTTCGTAGTCGGGCGCTACTTGCTGACCGAGCGTATCGCCAATCTGGAAAGCCGAATTGCAAGACGTGATGAGGAAATCGCAGACCTAAAGGGCGAACAGATAGCTCCAAAGCGAGAACTGCCGATGGTCCCTGTAGTCGGTGCCGTTGCGACTGGTCCACGTGAATCGAGCGACTCCGTACGCCAAATCCTGCCGATGAGTAACCTTGCCTCCTTGGCTGAGCGTCGGTTCAACGAAAGGCAATGAGTATGTCTGAGAACATTCTCCCGCGGCATAGGACCCCTAAGCTGATCGTAGTCACTGCCTTTGACCGCGATGAGAGCGGCGAACTTCAGCCGGTCTTTGGGCCAGCCGAGCAGCAGACTGAAAACCGGGCGATAAGAACCGCCAAGGGTCTGGCGGCGAAACATGCCGGTGTGATTGCATGGTCGCGCGAAGCCAATCCAGCACTTGGCGAATACGGCGGGCCGACGACACTCTTTGTAGGTGGCGACGTTCCGGACATGGAGTGGCGGTTGGCCATTCCTTAGCTTCCCTGAAGTTCTCCTCAGGGTTTAGCCGAGGGGGCACAGGAGATCCGCCTGTTTTGTTAGTCAAGACAACCAATGCTCCTTATTTCGTTTTATCTGCACTTCCTATGCCGCTCCAAATGGCCCGCCGCGGAATGACCGCAACGAAGCGCCGAACGCTCCGAAGACCGCTGGCGCGCCCGGACCTGGCCCGGACACGTCCAAGAGCCCGGTCGCAAATCGTGACCTGGAAGGACCGAGGAAGGCCAGCACAACGCCCCGGCCCACTAGAAAGCCTCTCGCTGGTTCCTGACCATGACGAGGAATGGTGGCTGTCAGTGTGGCGCAGTCCGCTATCACGTCGAGGACGATCCGCTGCGTGTCGGCCTTTGTCATTGCACCGACTGCCGGCAGACGAGCGGATCGGCGTTCGCTTTCTACGCAGTTTGGCCACGACAGGCTTTTCAGTCCCAAGCGATTGTACCGATTTTTCGAGGGCGGTCCTTCTGCGCGAACTGTGGAAGCCGTGTCTTCTCGCTCCGGCCCGAAGCGGAAGTTATGGTTGGCACTCTCGATGACGCGCCCTCCGGCTTGGTTCCGACCTACGAACTCTGGGCCTCGCCGCGAGTGTTGGCTGCACGGCCTGCCGTGGCAGACGAATATGCCGGTGACAGAACGGACGAGGCTAGAAACTGGCGCGAGTCACTGAAGCCGAGGTGACCGTCTACCTGGGCAGGGGCTGATGGGCCGTTCCGAACTTTTGCCTGCTGTGAATCAGCACCGAAGGTTGCCCCTTCTCAAAAGGTAATATTTGCGTGACTTTGCTTGCAAATTCGCGACGCTGTGGGGTCATCATCGGCGCCGATCGTGACCCCGCCCGATCACCATTTCATGTTAGCAAATCAAGGCGTTACCGAGTCTTTGCACGCGGTCAACCTTCGGTGCTGATTCACATGGTCCTGCGCCGCAGCAGAATTGAGGAGAGCGTCGTCTGCACTGAGGCTGCATTCCTGTTTAGATCGAACTAGGAACCAGCTGTTGGCGGCGAGTATGCTCACTTCGCCTTCGGGGGGCTCCAACTTTTGAGACCCGCCTCCAAGCGTGTCCTCATCTCGGCTGCCCGTACCTCATTAAGGTGATTTCCCAGCGTATGCATCAAATAAAACGACCGACCTTTTCATCCATCCCCATCGCCTACTTTTATACGCCTTCCTTCCCCCGGGACAATCGACGTACGCCTTAAGTGCCGCCTGAACACGATCATCTGCCTTCAAGGCTCGCTCGGCTGCGCATTTTCCCAATAGGGGGCTTGTATTCCAAATCCTCGCTACGACTAAGGCGAGTCTTATGTCGCTGGCACTGGCGCGGTACGCAGGCTCCCAATATGTGTCAAGCCAATACTCAAGTACCCACTCTTGTGCGTCTTTGCGCCGTAGGCCTTCAAGCATCCATTTGCGGAAGGTCGCGTTGGACTTGATCTGATCGTACTTCTTGCCGCTGCGAAGGCTGTTTGCGAGTTTCTTCATGCGAGTTCGCTCAGCGTCCTCCCCGATGTCGGGATGTTTTGCAAGGAGGTAGTCGATAAAGTTGGCCAGCGGCCCCACGTCGAGGTGAGGCAAGCCTACCCCACCGACCTTGTAACTCATCAGATGTTTGCCGCTGACTCTCGTTGGCCCCTGCCATTTGTCGTTTGCGGGATCGGCGGGGAGTGTACTATCGCCATCAACGCCCCACTTTGCTGCACCGAGCGTAATTGACAGAAGGCCAATAGACCTTGTGTCCGAGGGATAGTTGTTGATCAACTGCATCACAAGGCCGAGCGAAAGCCTCTCTCGTTGGTTCGTGTCGTCTGCGGTTGAGCTCCAACCCCCAGCATCGAGCACCATATCGAGAATTTTGGATGGCAGTTCGTTTGACGATGCTTGACCAACTACCATCGAAACTGCGACAGCAAGACTTACTGCGAGATGCTTAAATAGTAAGGCCACGCAACCCTCCTCGTAGCTTACTATCATCGTATCGCAGGTCTGTACGGAGTCAATGCGTTGAACCGCTTTGCCTCCGCTTTGCCAGAGAAATCTTCGTTTGGCAATTGAGCTTCCAAGCATGGTTGAGTTGATCCGGCGAAGCTGGATTGAGCAGTTCTCGTTGCACCATATACACCGATCAGCACGCGATTGAGCCAGAGGTACTCATTGGGATCTGACGCTAGGGTGGCCTCGCCGGCGAAACCACCAATCTAAAAGTCTGCGCTCACCGTCACCATGGACGAGATCATGGCAATGGCATCAAGCGCCAGCACGAGCGCCCGGGATCGTCGGCGATCTATTGCAGGCCGAGATACTAGAAGATCACGAGTGCGGGTGGACAGGTTTGGATCTATGGGTGCTTGGCTTGTTGTGGAATTGCGGCCTTCCCTGCGTCCGCCTTCAGTATCTCAAAGAACTGCTTCGTCTCCGGGGCGCACCACGCACGCCCAGTACCCGGAAAAGATCGCGTCATAGTGCGTTTCGGAGATCCACGCGGTTGAGACGAGTTATCGGTGGGTGATATTTCTCACGCCGACGTTGGAGATCTTGAGGAGTTTGTCCGATGGATGGTCGACACCGACATTGTGCCCGACGACATGAAAGCCGACTGCTCCGGCTTGCGGAGGTGCGGTATCGCAAAAACGGTATCCTGTACGATGAAGTCCGGACATGGGCTTGCACGTTTAAAGCGTAGAATGGCGGGATGAACGTGTCCGATCGCGGTTGGCTGAGAGGCTTGCAAGACCAGAACACTCCGCTGAAGAAGCTGTTGGCCGAGTGAATACTCGACCCCGCGATCCTTGTGCACTAGGATGCGCCCCCATCCAGTTTACAGGCGAAGCGTGGCCCTGACGTTTCGCTCACAGATGGATGGAGGGAGGGACGATGATCACGACTCGACGGGGTTTTTGGTTTGTGGCAGCGGCAGGGCTCCTTGCCAGTCATTATGGGCTATCGACCGCGCGAGCGCAGGTTAGTGTTCCTGACGGCTCTACTATCGTGATGGTACGCCATGCCGATAAAAAGGCGGGAGATGATGACGTCTCGCTCACAGAAGCGGGGAAGATAAGGGCAACAGCCTTGAGGGAGGCGCTTCGAGAAGCTGGCATTTCCGTTATTGTGACAACGAAGGCGGCGCGGACGCGGCAAACAGCGGAGCCACTGAGCAAGCTGCTGGGTCTTACAGCGATTGACGTCGAGATAAGTGAAGTAGAACAGACGGTTAGCACAAAGTTGCCTGCCGCAGTGCTTGTGGTCGGGCATTCGGGCACCGTCCCCGACCTTGTGCGTGCCTTCGGGGGCCCCAAAGTCGATATCAGTGGCTACGACAATCTGTTCATCATCATCCGCGCGAATGGCACGACCCGGTTCATCCACGGCCGCTATGGCGCTCTCTCGCCCTAAGGCCTGACCGCTCCGGGTTGATCGGAGACTCCAACTCTTGAGAAGGTGGAGCCATGACAAGCAAGGCGACCAACAAGTATTCTCCCGAGGTTCGCGCCCGTCTGGTGCGGATGGGATCACGAAGGCGAGCATGCCTCGCGCTGGGGCGGCGGTCTCATTGATCGGCGCGCCGAGATCGGCTGCACGGCGCAGACGCTGCATGAATGGGTAAAGAAGGCCGAGCGCGACATGGCGTGCGCGCCCGGAGTTCCCGCGGATGTGGCGACGAAGCTCAGCGCCTTGGAGCGCGAGAACTGCGAGCTTCGGCAGGCCAACGAGATCCTGCGCAAGAATACGCGTATTTTGCCCAGGCGGAGCTCGACCGCCGGTTCAGGCCATGATCGCGTTCATCGGCGATCACCGCCGGGCGCATGGGGTCGAGCCGACCTGCAAGGTGCTGCCGATCGCCCCGTTGACCTACCATGCCCATGTCGCGAAGCGGGGCGATCCCTCCCGGCTGTCGGCTCGGGCGAAGCGGGATGAGGCTTTGAAGGATGAGGTCCGACGCGTGTTTGATGCGAACTTCCGCGTTTACGGCGTTCGCAAGGTCTGGCGGCAATTGCAGCGCGAGGGCTTCGATGTCGCCCGCTGCACGGTTGCCCGTCTGATGAAGGCCATGGGCCTCGAAGGCATCATCCGCGGCAAGCCAATCCGCACCACAGTGAGCGACAGGCGGCCCCATGTCCTCGGGACCATGTCGACCGCCAGTTCCATGCCCCGAGGCCGAACATGCTCTGGCTCTCCGACTTCACTTACTTCGCGACCTGAACCGGCTTCGTCTATGTCGCCTTCGTCACCGACGCATATGGCCCGCCGGATCATTGGTTGGCGGGTGAGCCGGGCGGCTCATGCAGCCTTCGTTCTGGACGCTCCGGAACAGGCGCTGCATGACCGACGACCTGTGCAGGGTGGCAGGCTCGCCCATCACAGCGATCGCGGCAGCCAATACGTCTCGATCAAATATACACAGCGGCTGGCCCGAGGCGGGCATCGAGCCTTCGGTCGGCAGCGTAGGCGACTCCTACGACAATGCCCTCGCCGAAACGATCAACGGTCTTTGCAAGGCCGAAGTCATCCATCGGCGGGGATCATGGCGCTCGTTCGAGGCCGTCGAGTTCCCCACGCCGGAATGGGTCGACTGGTTCAACAATCGCCGGCTGCTGGAGCCTATCGGCAACATCCCGCCGGCCGAAGCCGAGGATCGCTACTACGCCATGCCGGATGAACCAGCTATGGCCGCGTGACTCAAACGAAACGGCCTCCGGAAAACCTGGGGCGGTTCACATCGCAGTAGCGGCCCTTAGTTGTGAAGCATATTTCATGAGGGAGGAAAGGAAGGTCTTCGGAGCAGGAACTGTACCATGGTTCATCCTGTTGGTTGAGCGAAGCGGATCGTCCCAATAGATAATTTTCAATAGCACGGGCCATTTTCCGTCTCTGCATAGATCATTATCTGGTATGATAAGGCTAAGTGTGGGCTGCAAGTGATCGGAGCACGCGCACACTGGGGAGGCCACAATGGTAAGAATAGACGTCTGTGTGGCTGCAATTGTGTTGGCCACTACGGCAATCGTGACTACATCGGCTGCGGCCGAAACGGTCATTGCGCCGGTCGGGGAGCCGCCCAACGGCGTAAAGTTTGGGTCCGTGGCGGAGCTTAAGCAAAAGGGAGATCAAGCGATCCCGCAACTTCGTCTTGGTTACATCGCCAATCCTTCGGATTGGCCCGCCTCCCTCTATGCTACTTTCCAGACGCCAGAAGGAACTTTCTCCTGTACCGCCGCTCTCATTGGCCCGCAGGTGGTATTGACAGCCGCGCACTGTGTACCGCCGAACGGCCTGGTCAGTTTTACCTATTCCGACAAAGACTATGAAATCAGTTGCAAGCGCCATCCGCAATACGAGGCGGGCGACGACGACTCGGCCGATTATGCGCTGTGCAAGCTTACAGCCCCCTTCGACGAGCCACCTGGCTTCCGTTACGAAACGATAGACATTGCGCCTGTGGAAGACCTCCTAACCCGGCCAGTTATCTTAGCCGGCTATGGCTGCCGCAGCGATGTCGTCGCTGACGCGGATGCTGACGGCAAATATCGTTATGGGTTCAATAATGTCGTGGAAACCTCGAAATCTGAGTCGCAGTCCATGGGCGCCGCTTACTACACGCCAGCCGAGGACAACAACCTTTTCACTGCGCTGCTTGGAGCGAACTTATGCCCCGGCGATAGCGGAGGTCCCGCCTTCCGACGAACAAACTCGAATGCGAATGGCCCAAGTATTCTTGGTCGGATGATAATAGGCGTTAACTCGCGTGTGTTTTTTGCTAACGCAGCCAGAACGACTTACAGCAACTCGCTTGTCTCTTCAACTGGAACTCCGGAATTCCGAGAATGGGCTGAGGAATGGCTGGGGAAGGCTGGTGTCCAAGCCTGTGGACTCGTAAACCCAACAACTATCCCAAACTGCCGGTCATGACCATGGACGCGTTTACGAAACTGCTTTTGGCTAACATTGGAGCCGCGCTTGTGTTCAGCACCGTGGATGCATCCGCCCAAGGGCGCGAGTTCGCGATACGTGTAGATCCAAGTCGCGCAGGTCAGGTTGAGTCCGTGCTTGCTGAGGTTGCTAAGCCAAACGAGTTGGAAGTGGGCGAGGGAGACGATTTCGAAGCTATACTGCGACGGATGTGTGATGGGAAGTTGCCCACTCACGTGAGTAAGCAGGAGCGGGGAGCTGGTTGGCTTGTTACTTACTCGCCATGTTTGAAATGGAGGCCGAAGCTTACCACGACGGTTCGGCCGGGGCATACACTGGAGGCTCTCGCCAAGCGGTTCGGCCTCCATCCGAGCGCAGTATCGGAATTGGAAGTCACTCCCGATCGTCTCGATGGAAAAATCCGACCTGGAGACAAGATTATTATTCCAAAAATTCCTGACTGGACAAAATTCATTACGCATGCGCCCTTTGAGACGCGTGACGAACTAGTGGGCAAACTTGCCACGCGTCTCGGGTGCGGTAGCGAGAGCGGCGAGAATTGTCTGCTGCGCTTGGGCGTCTATTTGCTCGAAGTGGAATCTCATAGTGCGGTGACTCCTCCATCTGAAAGCTTCACTCCTTCTGGATCTTTTGGAAACGAAATTAACCGTTTTGCCGAGCGGGCAGCAGAAGCTCCGGCCTCGCTTCCTTCGCCCCCTGATGCTCCAATAAATGACATTGTGAGGGTGGAGCCCAGCGCATCCGCAGTAGTTGCAGCATCTGCACCGAGTACGACTCCGAGAGTCGCAGCTGGACAATGGCCATATGACGTTGTGCGCGTGCAGAAAATGCTCCAAGCTGCTCTCTCTGGTCCGCCAATTCGATCGACGATAATTGGTGTGGCAGAGGGAGGTCTGCTTGATAATACAGGTGCTCCGCTTCCGCCTACAGTCTTTGCCTCCCTCGAGAAAAACGTGGCTGACGGGATCGACAATAATGGCGATGGTGTCGTGGACAACCCAATCGGATTTGGCGCGGGGCGCGATGATGGCGGGGAGGTCGTTGGAGACGTCGCTTTGTGCAAAGACGTGCCCCCACCGGACTTCTCAAAGTGGGACGAGGTGTCTCAAGGATTGGCTGGTCACGGCGCCATGGTAGCCTCACTTGCTGCAGGGGTAAACCTGCTTGCAGCGACACCGTCGGTTGAACCAATCCTCCCCCGGATCGCCTTTTTCCGCGTTCTGCCTGATGCTTGTG
This sequence comes from Mesorhizobium sp. WSM4846, assembly GCF_055811415.1. NCBI lineage: Bacteria > Pseudomonadati > Pseudomonadota > Alphaproteobacteria > Hyphomicrobiales > Phyllobacteriaceae > Mesorhizobium > Mesorhizobium sp. WSM4846. The sequence goes on along the minus strand of NZ_JBVVPZ010000049.1, from coordinate 36,823 downwards.
ACGCAAATCGCTTAGGTTTGAGCCCACATAATTACGTCAAGGCAATGCAGTACCTTTCCGAGCATGCCAGTATCATAAACTTCAGCTTTATGGCAGTAGAAGACAACGGAGGCACCTTCGCGACCTTGATAAAGGAGCAAATTGAAAGCAGCCCCGAATTCGACCTTCTGGTCGTTCCGGCAGGTAACGACGGAGCGGAGGATCTTGATCGCATCTTCACCTGTCCGCCTTGCCTGGCTAACATGACACGGTTCAAGGAAACGGCGCAGCGCGTACTCGTCGTAGGAGCGGCAACGTCGGATTTGCGAAGAGCAGATTTTTCTGGCTTCGGGGAAAGCATCGTGCAGCTTTATGCCCCTGGCGAGCCGTTTGGCGCAATTAATCTCCAAGGAGAAGACTCAAGCAGCGATGCGGCTGCGACATCTTGGGCAGCGCCGAAGGCGGCGTTTGCAGCGGCGACACTTAAGAGATTTGGGATTAGCGACCACAGGAAGATCAGGGGAAGGTTGCTTCTTGCCACCTGGCCGCTGCTCGATGCCAACGGTAGCCCGGACGCCAGTGGCGCTCGAGTCCTCGACATCAACAAGGCGATTGCAGTGCACCACTACGCGGTAGAGGCCTTCGTGACGGAAGGGGGTAGCCGACTGCGGAAGACGTATGTCGGCGACTTGGTGGCGCCTCTATCTCAGTTGGCCATCTGCAGCGGAATGCGATTGGAAAGTGGCCAAGTCCAAGCTATCCGGTTCAATCCGACCGCGCAACAGAAGGGGCGTCGCGTTACAGCTTGGAAGCGGAGCATCGATCCAAATACCCAATTTTTCAGAAGACTTGTCGATGACCAGTTTTGCGAACCTTCGGGAAAGCTCAAGATCAATGATCTCATAGAAGGCGAGGTCACCCTCAACCTCGCCGACGTGACTCAGATTCTTATACCGTGGGAGTGAGCCACCACTGGAATCAGGAGATCGGATCCCGTCTGCCCAAATTTGGAGCTTGTGGGGCGCCTTATCTCCTCCGGTTTAAGGGAGTCCTGGGTTTCATTTCTGGCCTTAGGCAACCTGTTTTTTCAGCATGATTTCAGTGCGAACTCGGCCGGTGTCATATTGCCGAGGGCCGAGTGTGGTCTGTGGTGGTTGTAGTCCTCCTTCCATGAGTTGATGACGCTGCGGGCTTCGGCGACTGTCGAGAACAGCGTGTCATTGAGGCATTCGTCCCTGAAGCGCCCGTTGAAGCTCTCCACGAAGGGCATTTTGGGTGGTGGGCTTGCCCGGCGCGGTGTAGTGCCATTCGACGCCGGTCTGCTGGCACCATCGCAGGATCGCCATCGAGGTCAGCTCGGTGCCGTTGTCGGGGACGATCGTGTCCGGCCGACCACGCCAGCGGATGATGGCATCCAGCTCCGCGCACCACGCGCAGGCCGGAGAGCGAGGTATCGGCGACGAGCGCCAGGCATTCCCGCGTGCAGTCGTCGACGACGGCGAGTACCCGGAAGCGCCGACCGTCAGTGAGGGTGTCAGAGACGAAGCCGAGGCTCCACCGGCGTTGGCGCGATCGGGCACGAGCATGGGCTGTGCGTTCCCAAAGCCCGCTTGCGGCCGCCGCGACGCTGCAACTTCTCCTCGCGGTAGAGGAGCCCGAGCTTCTTCTCCTTCATCACCATGCCCTGACAGTCCAGCATGAGGTGGATCCTGCGATAGCCGAACCGCCGGCGCTCTGCCGCCAACGCCGTCATCGCTTCGCACACCGCGGCATCGTCCGGACGGATGCTCGTGTAGCGCACCCGTCGAACGATCGATCTCCAAGACCTGGCACGCCCGACGCTGGCTCACCCCATGCACACTACAGGCGTGGGCCGCCGCCTTCCGCTTCGCATCGGCGTCATCATTTTTTGCGGCGACATCCTTCAGGATCGCGTTGTCGAGCGTCTGCTCGGCCAGCAGCTTCTTGAGCCGCGCGTTCTCATCCTCTAGCGCGTTCAGCCGGCGAGCGTCAGGACACCTCCATCCCGCCATACTTCGGCTTTGAACTTGTAAAAGGTCGCTGCCGAGATGCCGTGCTTGCGGCATACGTCCGCCGTCTTCGCACCAGCCTCCTGCTACTTCAACATCCCGATTATCTGTTCTTCCGTCAACCGCGAGGGTCGCATCGTCCGTCTCCTGTTCGACGGACTCTACCCAAATCTGGAGGAAGTTCAGGGTCTCAGGGCAGCAGTGACGCCTCGGGCTGATCGGTGAGCGGCCCTCGCAATATAAGAGCCACTTCTCTTGACTCGGGAGCAAAGTGCAGAGAGGATTATCCTCCGATCGTTTGCTGGAATTTTTTCAGAAGTATTGCGAATGTAATTCGCAAGCTGGGTTCATTCGGGAGTCGTTTTTCAGAAATAGCCGACGGAGCAGTGTGATGCAAAGATCGACTTGCGCTTCCGGTGAGTACCCCGAGAGATACAAACTTCGAGTCGTAGTTTTTTTACTTATTCTTATGGTTGCTCTGTTTGAGAAAGACCTCTCGTTCGCACAATCCGATACACGTGTGACGATTCCGATCGACGAGTCCAGCGCTGAGGTTGCGGAGTATACCGATCGAAGAGCGGCGGGGACGGGCGAAACCGGGCCCGCTACAGTGGCAGCCGCTGGCCTGCCGTCAAACCTATTTTTGGTGGGTAATCTACCATCGGTCAGCAGGCTTGCGGTTCCGGCCGCCGCGGCCGGGGCCCAATCGGCTCTAGTCGCCGCAGCACAGAACGCGAGCTGCGACCTCAACGACGTAGTGTTTGACCCAGATGCTCCGACTTGGTCGAACATCAATTGCCCCGACCCCATCGGCGTCGACATCATGTGTAGCACTACGAGGGATCCGGAACTCGACAGGCTGGCCGCGGCGAAGGCCGCAGAGACGGCAAAGGACAACCAGAACGATCTTTCCAGCCAACGGCCGCCAAGCGATCCGGAAGTCGCTAACCCTCCCTCAATGGATGAAGAAGATCCCGAGCTAGAGCCTCAGGAGAAAGAGGTGGCCTTCACGTTCGCCGGTCGGCCTTGCAAGATGCGCCGTTTCTGTGAAGGTGAAGATGATCCGAGGTGCACGGATTCGTACTTCGACGCTATCATCTCCGACGTGCAGATTATCCAACGGGGGGACTGAGGCTATGGTCAAGGTGGAATATTTTCCCGAGATTAAGCGTGTCCTCGCGGTAGCGATCGCAACATTGTTCACAACTCCCGTGCTTGCCCAAGGGATTGAGGATCTTCCGCGTTCGCCGGACCGCTTCAGCTATTACCAGCTCGGAGCGCACGTTCCTCTGGAATCCGGTCGTCGGGGATACAACGGCGCCTATTTGGGCGGGCGCACAGTCATCTCCGAGGAAATCGGCATTCCGATGGACATCAAGCCTGCCGAAGGCGAGCACATGTACTGCAACACCCAAGTTTGGGGATTTGACCAGAACGGCAGGCCCGGTGGCAAGTCGAACCACACTAAGAACTACACTTTTCCTTGGACGTCGACTTTCTGCGAAATTCGCTGGCTTCAGAACGGACGCAATACGCAACCCACCCTGGCGTGCGCGCCGAACCGGCCGATGTCGCACCAGGGCATCGACTGCCGGCCGCCGAAGCCAATCGCCAATCACTATTCTGTAATTGCGGTGGAAGACGGCAGGATCACCGCAGCGCGGCATAATCTTGTTGAGCTCGTTGATGAAAGCGATATCGTCTGGAAGTATCGGCACGTAACGAACCCCGTCGTTGAGCGAGGAGATGTAGTCCGGAAGGGAGATCGGCTCGCGGTGATCGCGGACCTGGTATCCACACCGATTCACCTCCATCTTGAAGCTGAGGATCCGCCCGGAAACGACATCGATCCCCTTCCTTCAGTTGTAGTGGCGACGATAAGGGCAATGGGAGAGACTCCGCCGCCTATCATCGACCGGGAGCTTGCGTTTGATCCGCGATTCGAGATTGCCAGCAGCGGTGTCGCCTCGGCCTGTGAAGGCACATCCAATGCGGATCCTATCCCATCTGCTGCGAATTTCGATTTCACCTCCCTCTGGTGTCACAACGGCTCGATCACGGGACTGGTCGAGAATGGATCGGCCGTGCAGTTGATTTACTACAAACCGCGCGCTGCGGTCCGGTCGGCCGCGCTGCGTAACCCGATCCTACTAGAGGGGACCCGCTCGGTGGATACATTCAGAGGGCACGCCCTGCACTACAGTGCGGCATGTGGGGATAGGCACTTTCCGGTCACGGGACCATGGCCAATGAATGCTCAGACGCTGACTGTGGCGGGGACACGGGAGCAATTCGGCGCCGACTGCACGTCGCGTCCTCGAGCAGAAACCCTCATTTTCGCGTTTATGCGCACCTTCGAACCGCCGGTCGATGATGCCCGTAGAACTCTAACGGAGATCACGCGCAACTGGGGGGGAATCTCTATGCAAACTGCCGATCCGAACTCTTGGCTACCCCACGTCAAGGCTTGGCCGGGACTGGTGGTCGGCAAGGCGCTGAAGGATACAAACGGTGAGGTCATCCTTGCATTTGAAACCGACGAGGCGGGTGTCGGCCTGTGGTGGTACTGGCTGACGGTGCGCAACGGGTTCGGCGAGGCAGGCCAACCCACGATACAGGACGTTGCCGTCCGCGTGGCCGGCGAGGATGCGTCCCCAACTGCGCAGGCCAATTACATCACGCAGTACCTTGCGGTTGCGCCGCGTTACTTCGGCAGGCTATTAGATGCCTCGACACCCATCAACATAGCTGACCCCGACAATCGATGGGCACTCGGCCAGACAATGTTCCATCAGAAATCCGGGCGACCACCCCTAATTGGACGGGATTTGTTCGACCGAGGCATTATGTTCGGCAGCGACGTCATCAACGGTCGCTTTCGTGATGTAGCGTCCTATTCCAGAGCGGACACGCAAGAGAACGCATTGCCCGCCTCGAACCCGGTAATTGCTCCTCTGCAGCAGCGCGTCAAAGACCTTGAAGCCGATCGGGCTAGAATGACAAACGAAATACGGAAGCTGCAGGCGAAACTCGAAGGCATCCGCGAGCTACTGGCCCCTTGACCTCTCTCTTGATGTCCCGGGTTTTGAGAAATTCTTTCACGTACCAGTTTGCGGACTGCTGGCCTGACGAATTGTTCTCCCAGCGACGGAACTGGCAGAGCGTTTAAGAAAACGGGATCGGCCCTGCGAAGTGTAGACACACACCGTCGCCCCATGCGTTTGGGTTACGTCCTGGTCAGCTCAGATTTGTAGTCAGTCGGCGAACTCGAGAGCGATCTCCCGAATCTTCACATTCGCGTTGCGGTAGATTTCGAGCGCTGTGGATATAGGTGCAGCAGTAGGAGCGGCCTCCGGAGCACCACCGGCGGGCTTGGAAGACGATGACCTCAGGCGCGATAGAAGCTTTCCGGTACTCTCCGCGTCTAGCTGTTGCAGGGCTGCGGCAACATCGGCGGCGTCGACATCGGCAGGGGCTGCTGTAGAGCCCGATGCGGCAGACGTGCTCACTGGCGGCAATAGACTCACTGCTCTCAGTTCCACTGCAAGTTCGCTGAGGTTAACGTTGCCAAGTTGGCGCAGAGCGGCGCTGACGTCGAATGAGTAAGAGCGCGGCGAAGAGTGTGAGTGCGGGCCGAGCACGCCGTCAAGTGCAAAGAAGCCAATCGTGCCGACCGTCACGCGTTTCCTGGTGGCCGAGTTGACAAGCTCCACCGCAATTGCCACGCTTGGCTGCGCATCGGTTGTAACTCCTCGAAGGTGCAGCACCGTATGACCTGAACCAGTTCCACTCTCCGGCGCCGCAACAGGCGCCGTTGCTTTTCCGGCCGCAAGCGGTACCCGTACCGTTGCGTCATCGAGTGAAAGGCGTTCCCTCACCACTCGCTCGCCGCGCGACGCTGTGGCTGCAACTGTTGTGGTCTCCCGCGCGGTCGATCCCGCGACAGCGGGCGGTGGTGCCGGATCACGGAAGCAGCCCTCGGCGTCTGCTAGCTCGTATCTATAGTCGATGGGCCCGTCCGGATTAAACAGTTCGGCCACTTGCATCTCCACGCGCTCTCCGGCCTCATTGACGAAGGCAAACTTCGTCTTCATCCAGTCGGAGTCCTGTGAAGGAAGACCATCCGCCCCGTATCGGTTTATCCAGCAAGACCACATCCGATCAACATTAGCGTGGTGATGCCAGAAAATCGGCTCTGCAGCGGCGAAAGGCACAATTCCCATGCGCGGCGCAAGACATGCGCTTCCTACGGCGCAATGCACGTAGGCATGGACGCCGCCGTCGATGGCTTGCTGGAAACTTTCGAATTCCTCGTTGAGGAGCACGGTGTCAATGTTGGTGAGAGCAAAGTCCAACTGTACTAGCGCGCCGAACCCTGGCGTTCGGCGAGGCTCGAAAAGTGGATTGGGAACTGTGCCAGATGGCGTCTGCACCTCCTCCTCTGTGAATAGTTGAGGCAGGCGCCACGCGTCCTGTCCCTCGTTACTAAGATTGGTATAGTCCCAGTAGGGCAGGGCAAAGTTTGGATCCCCCGACGCCGCCCGTAGCACTCGCTCGAAGAAATAAAGATACATGCGATGCCAACTGAAGAAGTGTGGCGTGCCGTGCTCGCAAGTCGCCCAAACCTCACTGGCCAGAGCGTCGGGCGGAGAGAGGTCCTGGAGACCGTCAAAGAAACCTGACAGCAGGGGCGCAACGGTGGGGCTTTGTGTCGCCAACAACGCCTGCCACTGCTCAATCGTACCATCCTGCTGACCGGGATAGCCATGAATTGCGGCCCAGTATTCCCAACTCGTTCGATACTCAGCCGAATCCCTTGGTGCGCTATTGCGCGATTTCATGACGGCGACGCCGCGAAGCAGACTTACCGCCTTATTCGGATCCCGAAGAAACTTCAATAAGGGCTCGCGCACATGAACTGCCTCACCTGCGAACAAGTGACCCGACATGATTGGTAGGATCACAACGCAAGCATCATCCCACGCAGACTCATCTCGTCTCGCCTTTTTGTTGATCCAAGCGCATACGCTGGATCAGCCGTTGTCGGCCCCAATTTCTAGTTTGAGCCATCCTTTGCTCTCAGGCAAGCGCCGGGCGCGACCTCCGAAAGTAAAACGGACATCATGTGATTGCCGGGGGACCAGCTCCGAGTCGGGACACTGGGCATCCTACGCCGCGGAAGCATCGATCTCGGTTCCGCATTGATGATGGAATGGCCTGGCCGCAATGTCCAAGCAACTTACTTGCGCCGTTCCCCAAATCCCGGCGAGAGACAACTCACCAACTGATAGGTTGCTAGCGATAGCTATATTGAAATAAAAATCATTCAGAGGAATACATTGTTGACTTTCCCCCAGAACATTGAGATACTCACGCTATGAATGCGCTCGTGGACAAATTCCTTTCAAAGAAAGCTCAAGGATCGGAAGTGAGGTATTCTTTTTTAGAAGTAGTGGTGCAAGCGACTTTGTCATCCGCCATTTGCTTGCCGCTTGTCGTATGGACCAGCAAAAACGTCGAGGCTGGCGATCGTCCTGCAATTGTGGACGTTGCTTTCGATACCCGCGAGTTTATCGCCCCATTAAAGAATAGGGGTGTATTGGTCGTTGGGCGATATCTAGCCCGTTGTTTTCAATGGAGAGGGAAACGACTTTCAGATCAAGGTCTTCCTGACGATCCAACTAGCGAAATCTCAAAATTACTCCGCGAAGGTTTCGCAATCCTGTCTATATACCAGTTTGCCAATAACAGTTCCAATAAATTTAGCGGCCGGTGGCCAAATGGTAACAGATTACCTGATGCCAATTGCCAGCATTCCGTGGAGGAAAGGTCCGCTGCCCAGGAAGCAAAGTTGGATGTAGAGGCAGCCATAAGTCAGGCGAAGGCACTCGGGCAACCAGCTGGATCAGCGATCTATTTTGGCGTCGATTTCGGTTTGCAGTCGAGTGACCAAACCACCATAAACCGAATGAAAGAGTACTTTGAGGTTATCTCTGAGAGGCTCTCACAGGAGGGCTACCGTGTAGGCGTATACGGTGGCGGTGTGGCGAACGAAATTCTGCTGTCGCAAGGCCTCGCTGACTTCTCCTGGATTTCGGCCTCTCGCGCATTCGACGGAACCACTTCATTTCACAACTCTGGCAAATGGCATCTGTTTCAAAACTCAGTGGATCAAGAGTGGTTCGGCGTAGCTTCGGGGTCGCGTTGTACGAAAGGCTTGCCATTGGATGTGAACGTTCAGAACGATCGATTGCTCGACGATTACACTGGCTTTTGGAACAAGTCGGGATTGTTCACTTTCCCGAAAGAAAGCGCGACAAGCATAATCTCGAGCAGGCGCTTCATATGCGACGGTCGATCAATAATTCGGAACGGGCCGGACTCTGGCCCTAGCGACCCGGTAAGGAAGTCAGTCTGCGTCGGTGGAATGTTGAGGCCACTCTCGTCAACAGCGGGATATGCGACATCGATCCGAATAGGGACTATCAGTTCACGGGGCTTAGTCAATGTGGACATTGACGACGACGGAGAGTTCGATGGATGGACAGCCAAATCGAACATAACGGCAAACTATTTTGAAAAGCCTACCTGGATTCACAACTCCAATGAACGTCGGGGAGCGGCATGCCCTTAAGCAAGCAAGAGGTGCGATAGAAAGGGCTTGAACGCGACGATATTGTTGATTTAGTTGTTGTCAGGACGGGAGGATGGCTCTTGGTCGGGTCAATCCTGCCAGATTGGTCGCAGTTTTCGGGCCTCGCTACCTGCAGTTTCCTTTAGCGGCGGCGGCTACCCTCCTTTACGCCATGGTAGCGATCATCGGCCCGGCGGGTGGCCGGAGCTTTGCCAATCTTCTGAGATTATGGGCGGCAGCTGCGAGGAGGAACTCGTCGCGCGCGCCTTGCTGCGGTGGGCGCATGGTCGTCATCGAGAGGTTTGAACGGTGGTGCCAGCCTCGTGCGCCGCCTGCCTCACGGGCGGCGAACCGGGAGAACGCCCCATGACCCGGCATGATCAAGTTGCTCGTACGACCGCGCCACGCCGGCGTGGAGCCGGTCATCACGCGCATCAACCCCGCCGGAATCAACGCCGGTCAACGGGATGCTATGTGCACGTTGCCGCTCCAGGCTCTGCGACCTGGCCCGGAAGCCCCTTCCACGACCTCCCCGGCACGTCCTATGCGGAAGTCCGCGACACGCGCTGGAACATCCCGAGGCACAAATCCCCATAGGCAATCGTCTGCGTCCCGCGGGTTCCTGCATGAGAGACTTTCGTACGCCTGACGGCACCCGAAACCCTTCAGCATTGCAGTCATTCCTACAGCCCGGTTAAATTCACCGAAAGCAGACTTATTGCGATGGGCGACCAGAAGGCCGTCCCGCGGCTTTCCATGCCTCACTGAGTGGCTTAGGCTCATTATTTGCGGCGGCGGGATAGTGTTCTAACTCGATTTTTTTGGAGGTTTGCTGTGTCAATTCTACTCGCTAGCTCCACACGCCGCTCGATTGCAGCTTGCGCAGGGTTGCTCATCGTTGTCAGCTTGACGTATTTCGCGTCCTCAAAGGACATTACGAATCCTGCCGGGCCAAGAGCCACTGAGCTAAATCATCGCCGGCTAATCTACGTTGCTACCAATAGTAACCCAGTCGAGCTATTTGCCGAGCGCGTCGCTGAGAACGGCAATGATCAACTGGGTGACGAGCGAAATCATCACAGCGCCTCTAAGGGCATGGAGAGCGATGTAGCAAGAGCGCCGCTAGAGGTTGTGACCAACTCAAACATAGAAAAGATCCTGTCGGCGAAAGAAACAGTGGTAATCGTATTTTGGGCTGAGTGGTGCGGGCCCTGCAAGCTGATCTCACCGGGGCTTGAGGAAATCTCCGAAAAGTTCGGAAGCAGAGCAAAGGTGGTCCAGCTGAACATCGACGACTATCCAGCTCTCGCCTCGCGTTTTGGAATACGTTCCATACCGACCCTTTTGATTTTTAAGAGTGGCGAAGTATCTGACACAAGGATCGGCGCTATGACCTTAATGAACTACTACCACTGGATTGAAGACCATTTAATTCCAGAATGAAGGATGGCGTGACATCTAAGCCATTGACGTAAGCTGAGCAGCGAATGCAGGAGGTGAAGCGGTACATCGGCGGCAGGGGGCATGCCCGCTCTTGCTGATCAGACGGCCTGACGCGTCTTGCCGACCTTCGAGTTTCCTGCGACCAGTTTTACGACAGGCTATCGGCGATCCCTTCGCGACGGCAAAGTGCTGCAATCGACCCCTCGCCGCGCAACGTGTTTGATGACCTTCTCCGAAGAATGTTTCGTCACTTCCGTTCCTGGCCATCATCGTTCCCATGAAACGCTACGATGACCTAAAAAACATCCCCTCTCGATTAGCCCAATTCTGCCCTATCGGTGTTGATACTGGACACTGGATTCAAGCGTACTTGATTGGCCTGCGGGCCGCGTTTTACCGCTCGCGTAGTCAATTTACTTGTTTAGTTGAATGGGTAGTGCCAAACTCTGCGGCACAGGCGTGCTCTTGCGGGGGGTAGCATGAACAGAACCGGAACTGGCTTTTTGGTCTTTTCGTTCGTTGTGTCGATTGCATCGGTGGAAGCACAAGAACTAGTAGTAGCAAGCAACCGAATTGTAGATGTTCAATGGCCCGATAGTTACACCGGCGCTGCTCCCTCGTTTCCCCATCCGCGTTTGACCCAGGTTAACGAAACTCTCCTTCCGGTAGAGATACCAGCCCGGATGTTGCGTTACAACACATTCGATTTCATAGGAGAAGAATTACATTACACCGCTTCGGTGCGGCTAAACCGCGCCAAGATCTCCGTGAGCGGTACGCGAGTGGCAGTTGACACGACCGAAACCCAACTTGGTACAGCGGCGGCGCCGGGACAGGTTATCACAACTATCGGCGAGGGATCGGCGCTAGGTGTAAAGACAGAGCGCGGCGCGGCCTATGAAATTACCGTGGAATGCGTCGTCCTGAGTGACCCTGACTGTACACAGGACTCATTCGTACGCGCGCTGATGGATGAAATGACTTTTGTTGGTGGAGGGAAATCTACACCAAAGCCGATGAGTGGTGCTTCGGCACCCCAGTTTCCTGCGCCGCCATTCGATATGAGCGCCACTTTTCAGCCGGCCGGGGAACTAGTAGCCCGAAGCGGTAGTGGAGTGCAGTCGACTACACTATTCGCCCCCGATATCCGCTTTCCCGTCGAAAAAGGCCCGGCTTACTTGAACTCACAGGTCTGGGGGATAGGGGGCCAAAAGGGGCCAAGGGGCAGTTGGAAGGATCCGAAGAACTACCAATATCCTTGGCGCGACAATTTTTGCGAAAACCGTTCTCGATCTACGCCAGCCTGTCCATCAGCCAGCGGCCATCAGGGAGTCGACATACGGCCAGCCGACGCAAAGGACCTGACGCACTGGGCGGTCGCCGTAGAAGATGGGCGTATCAGCAACGTGGGGGTCTATTCGGTGACGCTGGTCGCCCGCACGGGGACCCAGTTCCGATACTTGCATCTCCAAATGAACAGGCTCTCCGTGAAACAAGGGGCGCGCGTAGCGAGAGGTGAGAGAATTGGGCTCATTTCAGATGATTTCGGTGGAGAAATAACGCCCGTCCATTTACACTTCGAAATCCTGCAGAATGTCTCGGGCAAGGGGTTTCGACATGTTCCCCCATACTCGTCTCTCGTGCGCGCATATAAGAGAGGCAATTAGACTCAGATCTCTGCTTGGTCAGATCGCGTAGTAAAACAGGCCCTATCAGCCCCGCATAGCTATACTTGCATTCTCAACAAGCGACTTCAAAACACCCTGAGCAGTCCTCAGATATAGGAGTGTGAAAAATGCGGGATAGGGCCTTTCGGTTAGCAGCAATCGCACTGTCTTCTTTTTGTGCGAGCCAGGGAGCCGCTTCGAGCCAGGAACTGAAGCCCGAGATCGGCGAGAGAGTTATTCTTGAAGACCGAGAGTTTGGATACTTCTTCACCAACTCACGCTGGCCTAGTGAAACAAACGGTGAAACAATCATTCCAGTGTGCTGGGAAAAGGATGCACTGAAAAAGTTTCCCAGCGAGACGTTGGCTGTTCAGGAGGCCATCGAGCAGAGCTGGCAACAGCATTCCCGGATAGTGTTCGTCGGCTGGAAGAAATGCTCCGAACGCAATGATGGAGTCCGAATTGTGGTGTTGGACTCCGGGGCCCGTGTCCTGGCGTTCGGAAAGGATCTGAACGACCTTGATGGGGGAATGGAGTTGAACTTCACCTTTAAGAATTGGAGCCAGTCTTGCGGACTCAATGCCAGGTTGCTCGATTTGTGCATTCGATCAATTGCCGTGCACGAATTCGGGCATGCCATCGGATTCGCACATGAGCAAGACCGCTCTGACACGCCAGGTGAATGTGCGACCACGAGGGGGACGGGCACAACCGGGACAGATCTAATCATGCTGACCCCATATGACCCATCGTCTGTGATGAACTACTGCAATTCGAAATATAACAACAATGGGAAATTAAGTAAGGGTGATATCGAGTCGGTTCAGCAGAAATATGGGAGCCCGGGCGGTTGAGTTGGACAAGCAGACGTTTCTTTGCCTGCCGAGCTGCGTTGCTCGCAGCCGGGTTCTGCTTCTCTTTTTGCCTGACGTATCAGTCGGTAGCACGCACAGTTGTCGAATCAATTTCCCTCGATGCCAGGCCAACGATTGCCTACTTGAAGTACTACAAAATCGACCCGGCAACCGGCGCAAAAGCGTGGGCCAACGGGAGCGGCTTTGTCGTCAGTAAATCGGGCTATGTTATCACCGCGTATCATGTTGTAGACGCATGGCTCAAGCAGGCGCAAGCAAAACGTGATCCTGAGGCAGAAAAGCTAAAGAATCCTTTACTTGCCTATCTGGGGTCAGTAAACGCCAAAAGTCCCATTACGCTCGAGTACATCGACGGCAACGAGATCAGCGACGTTGCGGTGCTGCGCCTTAAGAGCCCTGGTCCACATGCTTTCAGTAGATTTTGTTTCACCTATACGGTGTCGACAGGCGCACAGATCCTAGCCTTCGGCTTTCCCTTTGGTCGGGAGTTCACGCCTTTTCCTGGAGTTCTTTCCAACGACGATGCGCCGGAGGGTCGATGGCATGCAAACATAAACTTTGAGGAGGGCACCAGCGGCGGCCCGGTGTTTGATGTGACACGCCAGCGAATCATCGGCCTTGTGAAGGGCGGGCTTGTTCAGCGTTTGGAAGCCTCTGAGAGGGTCGTCACATCGGTGCAGTATGTGACGCCAATCGTTCGGCTTAAGACAATTCTGACCAATCACGGCATCGCAGATGATTGTGGCGGGACCGATGTCCAAGTCCCGGCGCCAGCTGAACACGCCGTTGATGATAGCTCCCTAGCCCAGCTGGAAATGCTTCGACAACAGGAAGAGTTGTTCGTACGCCTTAACTTCCTCCTCAATAATGTCGAGCATCCGGCGAAACCCTTTTCGATTGATGTGCTCGCCCGACGCTATGAAGGTCAGGACTCTTCACATGTTGGCATAGACGCAGGTGGCGACTCCTATTATGGCACTTACAGGCTGCAGGCAGGCCCTAGTATGGACGGGTTCTTAGCTTACTTGCGTCGCCATAAGCCACGCTTTGAGATGCGTCTGCGGTCAGCCGGAGGGTCTGCCGCGGCTAAGGTCCGGGCCAGTCCATTTGTGAAAGAATGGAAGGCGTTAGCTGAGTCGCCAGATTTTGAGGCACTTCAGCTACGGTACATTCTGGCCACGAGCTATGCGGGCTTGGCTGCGAAACTGAATCGACCAGCCGCAGGCCAGCCGGAAAACGCACTAGGGCTGGGGCTAGAATTAGACAAAAGAAGCCTAGCACTCAGAGCGGTAATTTTCTCAATCGCGAACCAACACGGCCCTGCCACCTCGCTCCCCTTTGACGCGCTCGCCTCTCTGGGGGACTTACATTACCATAGCGACGCTCAAATAATTGAGGCTCTCTATGCGGCGAGACATAAGGTCAACTTCTATTATCCGGGGCTCAGCGACAATTTCATTAAGCTGCTGAAGCGACGAAATGACATGGAGAAGCGAGATGCATTGTACATCCTTGATAATTTGTAGACAGAGGGTTCTTGTGCTTGCCAGTCATTTGATCTTGATAACTATGACCTTCATGTCTTCTACAGATGTATCATACGCGCAGCAAACACAGTGCTCGCTCAATAACCCGCGGGTGAGCAAGCAGGAAGAGAACACAACGTTCGAGATAAGATTGTCGTGTGGGCCGAAGACTGCAGACTCCGCGCCAATTGAGGTCGGCCAGAAGTTTTTGTTAGGCCTCACAATTTATGCATTGGAGACTTCGAATCCTCCAGAACCCACCCTTACGGAGAGGATCAATAGCGCCGAACCAGGCAAGACTGAGTTCGAGTATGGTCACGTAGGCTATTCCGTCCTGCAAAAGCCTCGCCCATCTACCAAACCGAACCGCATAATAGTCTCGGATGACCCTTATGGTGAGACGTCATTCTCAGCTGATCCTTATGATTTTGACACTCAAGAAGTCCAGCTCGATACGGCGACTAAAGACCTAACATTCCAGTATGGAGCGAAAAGTGAAGAGATTTCGCAGTACACTCATTTGCTCTTTGCACTGTGGCCAACCTCTCAGCGCCAGGATTGTGACCGCACCGCCCAGTACGCTCGTACTGGTTGTAAGACATTTGGTTATGTCATCGGAGATGATGCCGGCCCTCTGCCCCTCGATTATTATCCCGGTATGGCAATTTTGGACAGCGAAGCAAGGGTATCGGGAGAGCGGTGGATCGTGGAGCAGTTTCGGTGATGTTCTTAGAAGTGTTGAACGATGCTGTCCTTGGTAATCGAAGCAGCGTTCGTGGTTATTTGGGGGCGAATAGCGATCTGGGCGGCGTTGGGATGTGCGTTCCACCTGAAAAGCACTGCATGCGAACGCAATGCCCCGTTACCTCGGCAGGTCTCAGAAGGCATTACGATCATTGTTCCGGCCTTCAACGAAGAACGTAATATTTGCGCCACGCTGGCTTCGCTGACCTCCCTGCAGCCAGAGCCTCACGAAATCATTGTCGTCGATGATGGCTCCACCGACCATACGGCACAGTTGGCAGCAAACCAGCTTCGCAATTTTCATGGAGGGTTTGTCCTCAGCCTGCCTACCAATCAAGGCAAGGCTGCCGCGCTGAACATCGGCATCCAGAACGCCAGGTGTCCACTCATTGCCACGGTTGATGCTGATACAACGCTAGGCACGACGGCGCTGCGATGTGCAGTTACTGAACTGGTTGGAAGTGGAGCCGATGCCGTCTCATTTCTCTTAATTGCAGAGGGGAGGGAAACTTTTCTTGGTAGGTTACAAGAAGTAGAATACTCACTTGGATTGAATTTCGAGCGAGCCGGTCAGAGTTTAGTTGGATGTATATCGGTGCTTCCTGGTGCTGCGACACTGTTTCGAAGAGCTGCGCTGCCTGAGCCCCCTTTCACATCGCGCACACTTACTGAAGATGCTGATCTGACCTTGGCGCTTGGCCGTGCGGGACGCCGCTCAGTTCTCGCGAAGAATGCTATCGCAATCACGCGAGTGCCGGATACCTTTCCGCACCTGATGAAGCAACGCCTTCGATGGCAAAGTGGACACATTCAATGTTGCTTTCGTCACTTCTTCGTCTTTAAACGAACAAGTATCCTTTTTTACTTTTGCACACTTACTAATTTTTTATTCTCAACGAACTACGGGCTTTTTATAGCATTACTATTCATTGGACTGTCGCAGAACGGGAAAACTGATATCATTGGTTTAACCTTTCTCAACGTATCTATCGTGTCATCTATTATTGTATATTTGCAGAGGATCGCTGCTTACACGTTGACGGATAAGCGAAATAGCTTACATTTCATTTCAATTGTACTAGAGCCAGTATTTTTTTCTGTAATTTATATTGGTAGTTTTGTTCTAGCGGTGATTTATCTGGTGATATCTGTGTGTCGCATGCGTGATCCGAACAGGTGGTGAGTGGAAAAGCAGATCCACTCCTTCATTACGACCATGCGATGTTGGGCACGGCACCGTGTTCAAAGCCGCCCAATGGAACAGACGAACGAGGCTGCGATGGCCCGACAGAGACGCAGCAAATAGCGCTCTAACATGGGGGTTTCCAAATTTCGCAAATGGTACTTGTCGCGGCAACGCTGTGCCTTGCTGATCAACACCTGTTGCAGTTCTCTGCGCTGCAGGGTTAGGGCACGGTGCCAAGGTCGTCTCCGTCGCTACGGCCGTCGGCTTCGGGTCAGAGGCTGCGTTCAGTCTTGTAAAGAAGTGCGTTGGCCATTCTCCCAATGAGGGCGCCGACGACGCGAGGGTGAGAGAGGGCGAGCAGTCCCGATTACTAGCAACTTGAGTCATGCCCCAAAGACTTGTTCCGCAGTTTGGCGCACTTTGCGCGTTTCGTCGGATGTGACCAATGGCAGATCGCCTCGCTCCGCGACGTTCTCGCCGCGCAGCAGCAGTGGACTGCTCCGGGTCAGCCGCGGGAATTGGCCCAGTGACGCACGAACTTCCGCAATGGGTCATGAGCTGTATGACTGCTTTTTCCAACTGGATGCTCGAAAGATCGATCCGCTTTCGGTCCCAACCCGGTCATCCGCTGCGTTACCAACCACGGGAGTTATTGGGCACAGCGTACAACTGTCATCGTTTGGTCAGATCAACCCTCGGGGGAGGGATCAGTGTGAAAACCCAATTTCACACTGAGAGACATTCTCGTCGGATTTTGAACCCGATCTGCTGACCCGAAGGCGACGCACTTTTCCGCAAGGAAAACGGCAGCTTTGCGTCGCTTGTTAGACATAGAACGGAAGCGCTCGCGCATAACGATCGCGCCTGGGTGCAGGTATGGCTGACGAACTTGATCGTGAGGACGAGAAGTATCAAACCAAACACAAGGTTGGTGGTGCTCTGGGCATGACCTATGCGTATCCCATTAGCAATGCACGGGTCACATATCTATCGCATGGAGGCAGCCCGTTCGTCATAAGTACCGCAAGCAGGATGACACGGTCAGCTACTCCCAAGACTGCCCGATGCAGTAATTTGTTGAGAATGGCCCTGCTTTATTTTCTCGTGTCATCCACGATTTGCTCCCTCGGAAATACTATGCCGGCCATGTTATTTAGGCGTTAGTTTCCTGAGGAGCACCGCGATGTCTGTCAAAAACGTCCAAGCCCAAATCGCAAAGTTCCTGCGGTCGCCGGCGGCCGAAGTGCTTTGCATCCGAGGGCATTGGGGTACCGGCAAAACCTACACCTGGATGGAGGCGTTGAGAGAAGCCGCGAAGCCTACGGGCGGAATGGTGATGGAAAAGTACGCCTACGTCTCGCTGTTTGGTCAAAACAGCTTGGCGGACGTGAAGGGTGAGGTGTTTTATCAGACGGTCAATCGAGACAGAATCGGTCAAGCCTTCGACCCAAAGGACGTGGACTCGCTGTTCAGCGGTTTGCCAAAGGCTGCCACCTGGATTTCGCGGTTCGCTGGGGCGGCCTTAGGAGATGGTTACTCCTCTATAGGTGCTTCGGTGATGTATCTCACTGTGCGCAACCGGCTCGTTTGCATTGACGATCTGGAGCGTAAGGGCGAGGACCTACGCAGCGCCGACGTTCTGGGCCTTATCTCCCAGCTGAAGGACGACCGGAACTGCAAAGTCGTGCTGCTGCTGAACGATGAGCAGCTTGATGACCGCGAGGAGTTTGAGACGTTCCTGGAAAAGGTCGTCGACGTGAGCCTTCGGTTTGCTCCAACTCCGGCTGAAAGTGCCGAGACTGCCTTCAAGGGGCACACCTCTACCCCGCTGGTCAAGGAGGAATTGACCGCCCGCACTATCGCGCTCGGGATAGATAACGTTCGCGTCATACGCAAGATTCTGCGGCTCATCAATGAGCTGGAACCGCTTCTCAAAGACTATAAGCCTGGGGTGATGAAGTCGGTTATAGGCTCGCTGACCCTATTTGGATGGAGCTACCTCGAACGCGATTCATCACCGCCTCTCGATTATATCAGGCAGCTTGGCGAATTCAGTTCACTCATCGACGGGCCTACTCCAGAGCTTGCGGCGCTGAAGAAGCAATGGGGACCGCTTCTCCAGCGCTATGGCTACAACCTTACCGACGAATTTGATGATGTCCTCATTCAAGGCGTCATCAATGGCTACTTCGATCCTAGTATCGTGGCCATGTATGCCAATCAGCTGCACGAGAGGGAGAAGGCAGGCGAAGCCAATGCTGAGCTAGACAACGCATGGGCGGTATTCCACGGGTCCTTCGTAGACAACGTCGATGAGATGATGGACATTGTGACCGACTGCTACGAACGCAACGCCAGGTATTTTAGTTTTAGCACCACCAGTCAGCTCCTCGACCTCTTGCGACGGATCGGCCAACTTGACGCGTCGAACCAGGTGTTTGAGGCCTACGCAAAGGCGAATGAAGAGAACCCCGGCGCTTTCGATATGGAGCGCCTCTTGCGCTTCGGCCACGAGCTTCCTGCCGACATTGTTAAGCGGATACAGGAGATTCAAGCGAAGGCCGAGCCCGACCTCACCAATGACGATAGGTTCCTTAAGCTGAAGGAAGCGGGTTTCAACTCTGAGATCGGACTCGAACTCGCGAAGGCACCTGTAGCCGAGTACGTCCGTGTTCTAACGAGCCACACAGGGGAAGAACTCAAAATCATTCGCAACGGGTTGACCGACTATATCGACGTATCCAATCCGCCCGATGTAGCGCAGGCAATCATGCACAAAGCGGCGGAAGCGCTTATCGAGATCGCCAAACGGAGCCCATTGGACAAGGCACGCGCCTACTCATATCGCCTTATTCAATGGCACGAGAAGTGGAAGCGTATGGCTAGTACGCCCGAGCCCATTGAAATTGTGGAGCCTATTCCTGCCGCAGACGCGCCGGTAGCAGCAAAGCCAAAGCGAGCACGGAAGGCGAAAGCGGCCTAAGCCGCTGAACCTCTTTATTCAGAATGTACCAGAGGCAGCACCGTGTGCCGATGGTGACGAACACGATCCGGCGCGGGGTCGAATAGCTCGTCGACTTGGAACGCTTATGCCTGATTGAGACTGAGCAACGCCGCCTGGTAGCGCAGCTTGTCGAACTCAGGCGGGAGGAAACAACATCTTACAGCGCGAAGAATGTCGCCCACCCGCGCTGACCAAAGGTTGGCAGCGCGAAGCCCTGCAGCTCATGATCAGCCGATAGGACAGCGTATTTTCAGAAGGTCGTGACTGATAAGCTCCACTCCCAACTAGGAGTCGGCCATGTACCAGTTGTTGAAGGAGCAATTCGCCGCGACGTATGCGGCGCTCGGCCGTATCGTCTTCAACCAGGGCAATCCGAACCACCGCCTTATCATGGCGCTGTACGCCACCGTCTTAGAGTACGTTGAGAGCGCCTTATTCCTTATTGATGCCGAAAAATCTGCGGGAGTTCAGGGGATCCAGAGATCCTGCCTGGAGGCGTATATCGACCTTCAGAACCTTGCGAACGACGCCGGATATGCCGACCAGATGGAGGCCCACTACCACGAGCAGTGGCGCTTGGTTTGCAAGGACGCTGTGGCCGGTACCAACCCGTTCCTGCACACGCTCCAGGCTGAGGCCGCCACTCGGGTTCAGGAGCACACCGACGCGCTGGCAAAGCTACCCAGGCCTATGTCGGTAAAGCAGCGCTTCGACTTGGCCGGTCTCGGCGACCTCTATTACGCCGTCTACAGCGGGCTTTGTGCAGAGACCCACAACAACCTGAGGGCGTTGATTGACCGTCATTTCCGTCAAGTCGGTAGCGCGCAGAAGCCCGCTTTTGAGATTAAGGCGTTCGACAAGATGGATCAGGTCTCGTTCGATGCAGCAGTTGACATTTTTATCACCATCGTAGCCGAGGCAAACCGCATCGCTCACGATTACTTCGATACCGGGGAACTGGATTCTCTCGACACATTCCGCGAGCGCAGGCTTGCCTTGGCGCAGGAATTTACGGCAGGGATCTAGTTCGCTCCAATAGCTCAGCCTCCGTTCCATAGTTCGCCTCAACGATTTCTGGACCTTGTGGATGGCGTGGTCGAATGGGAGAGGGCATTGAGCCGAGTGGTGCGCAAAACAAAGCGGAATCGCTTGGGAGTGGTCTGCACGTTGACCCATCCCCCGACCGGCACGGGGATGATGAATTTCGGCTGGGGAGCAACAGCGTTCCCCGGTATCCGGAAACACCACCACACAGCCGAGGGCGGCTACGCGGGTCAGGTGGGCACGGTCGTGAGAATTCACGCTCAGATTCTGAGCACACTGTCCGGCCTTGGCAAGCGCTGCATTTGTTCCTTGCGGAGCATTTGCACACGCTCCAGCTGTGACGGCGGTCTGTTCTTGCCAAGGCGATGCGCAACAAACCGTTCCTGCCTGTCGTTATGACCGTAGACAACCTCGGTGGCGCTTTCCACAACCGTTAGATTAACGAGTCTGGCGAGGTGGGTTTTCGTGCGGCTTCTTAGAAAAGTCGAATGGCGGCGGCTATGGACCGCGACAAACAGATGGTGCGGGCCTATCGGCAGGATAATGTGGGATTCAGGCAGGTTCAGCTGATCCGTGATGATGACGGGACGATCGGAGGTCAGCAGACTGAAGTCGGTGCCCTCTAGCGAAACGATTGACCAATACATGTTCCGGATCGTGCGGGAGATGTTGGCATGGGCGATCATCTTCCTGGCTATGCCCATGGCCGATTCTTCGAAGGCGGAATCGTCCTGCCCATCCAAAAACTCTGCCAGGGACAGAGGATCGGATTCACGGCGCACTTCCGTGTATTTGTCCTGCAAATCCGGGATCGACATGATCCAGTCATCCCGGACGTTGGCTTTCAGGGTCTTGATGTCTGCAGGCATTCGGAACAGCAGGCTTAGTAGAAAGCGTGTCCACGCTTGCCGGTAGGGCTTGGTGAGCTTTTCCCCATCCCTATGCTGGAGCATTAGTTGCATTGATCGTGCAGCGCCGCTGTCGACTGGCGCAAGGAAGGTGCTTTCAAATTGCTGGGCGACTTCCGGCGACATTCCTTTCATCTCGTAGAGACGGTGGACATAGCCGGTGGCGGCCGGATAGACGGAGTTCACCCGCACGTCACCGGTTACCGCCTTCCTGAACTCAATGAGCTTCTTGTCCTCAGGCCGCATCCATCGCTTGAGGTAGAAGATTGGAAGGAAATGGTGCTTCAGCGGGTCCGACATGATGAGTCGGAAGTATCTGAGCGTCAGGTAGTTTTGAAGGCCTACGGCATCAACCATATCTGGCAAACTTGTTCGGCGTTGACTTCCGCCGCCACTTCTCCCAGCCGCTGCCTTTGCTGCGGTCAAGCGCATAGTAAGTCTCGCCGCCAAACTCCTGCGCCATCCGCTCTGCCTGAAACGGTTCCTTGAACCGGAAGCCTAGGTATTCCCTGTTGTCGCGTCGGATGAAGGCATGCCGACTGGCGCAGTTCATCTCTTTTGCACGGCTATGGGCCGGGTCATAGTTCTTCTCGCAGCAGTTCTCCCAAGGGATGACTGCGTGTGCGGCCAAAAGCGGTCGAGGAAGGAATCGGAGTCGATTCCTTTGTGGCGGGCTGGCATTGAGATTTCTCCGGCAGAATGGAGTGTAGGAATATGTTCCTTTTTCATTCTGCTGGAGTCAAGCCCTTACATTGCCGCCCGACTCTGCACATATAGAATCCAGTCACTTCCAACGGGGCGTTGAGCTGTGGATCTTGGGCTCATCAACAAGTTCGAAGAGTATTTTGGGAAGACGCTCACCAAGCTCTTGGTGTTCGTCGCTTGCGCGGGCGGCTTGATAGCGATTCTGAACCGCGCCGGGTTTGCCGAGGCCGTTTCGTTTGAGTCACGCTGCCATGGCCGGCTCTTCGAGCATGGCGTAGTAGCGTGCCTCGGCTTCCGCCGGCGGGATGTTGCCGATGGGCGAATATGCCGACGCCTTGCGCAGGATCTCGTTGGCCTGCCGAAGCTCCCGGTTCTCCCGCTCCAGAGCCTTCAGCTTCTCGGCAACCTCGGTGGGAAGGCCGGCGCGCACGCCGCTGTCCACCTCAGCCTTCTTCACCCACTCATTGAGCGACTGCGCCGTGCAGCCGATCTTTGCCGCGATCGAGGACACCGTCGCCCAGCGCGAACCATGCTCGCTTTCGTGATCCAAAACCATGCGCACCGCTCGGGCGCGCACCTCGGGAGAAAACCTGTTCGTCGTCTTGCTCATGATGGCTCCACCTTCTCAAGGTTTGGAGCCTCCGGCAAACCCGGCGCGGTTCAATTCCGGGCACCGCCTGGAGCGTTAAATCTAGGGTTGCACTTAGATCAATCGGTCTTGGGCTTCGGCTTGTAATTTAGGATTCGATGTTCTGACAGGGCGCCCATTGGCATGCCGAAAAATCTGAATACGCTCTCAGGGACAATGCCTGGTTCGCCAGGCGATCCCTTGAAATGTTCAGTCGCTTTCTCGATTGCCTCATCGCGATCCTCTACATTCACGTAGAGAACAGCGGCACCAACGTGAAACACCCAACCATTCGCCATCGCAGCCCTCCCGACAATACCGAGATAAGAGGGTAGCCGAATGGTCTTGGCAAGACGAAAAATGCCCCGTACTCTTCGAAGAAGAAGATAGGCGTCCAGTGGGACGGCGCCTGAAACATCGCGGATGTATCTGTGGTGCTCACCAGTGTGAAATACCATTTTCACACTGACGACGTCCTCGGCTGAATGAACTATTCGCTTACCTACGGACCTAACCTGGAACGAGGTTGTGTTGTTGATCGATGGACGGCGTGACAAGGTTTCGGCATCGAAGGCTGCATAACAGTCGTCTCGCCGATCGTCGCGGTCGAGCCGCGACAGCGTCCGCTCCATGGTGTGCGCCGGCGGCTGTCCTGTGCGCAAAAGGCACCTTCTGAGCCAGTCGAGTTTGCCTCCGACCCTGATCTGTCAGCACGAGATCGTGCAGCTGACGGATCACTACCTGAGCCCGCAGATCTTCGACCTCGTCGTGTGATCGAGAAAGCTCGCTTCATGGCAGGTCTTCTTCCTGGTCCGGCCATCACTGTCCCGCCGCAGCTCATTTACAACTGATGACTCCGACCTGACCCGGTATCAGGTCGGCTCGACAATAGGAATATTGTCCTGTGTCCTGATCCCGACCGGAGGGGCGCCCATGTCGGGACGTCAGTCGAAGGTCGATGGTCGTGGACGGCTCGTGGGCGGGTAGGGAAGTCGTTGATCAGCCCATGTGTGAGCGGCTCGCGGCCTCGAGTGTCGATCATATTGCGACAGTGGCCGGGAAGGACAACCAACTGTGGCGGTGGAGTTCGGGAGCGGTCCCGGTCGACGGGCCCTCGGCTGCATTGCCTGCGTCTGACGCGGGCTAACCACTCCAACCTGACAAGAACTCGAATGCAGGAACTGACCGGCAATGGCGCCGGCCAGAAAGGACCAACCGTGTCCAGAAAGGGGAAAGACCATGACGAATCAGAAACGAGAAACGCTCTTTAGGGAAGCCACTGACATCAGCCGGGCGCTCGACGAGACCGTCCTCGAGACCAGGCTACTCAACGACGACTTGAGAATCCGGCGGCTTGGCGGGACCATCGTCATCACCACCGGGATAGCGTCCCTCGGTCCCTCGGCGATCAGGGATATCATCTCGGCCATCACCGCGTTCGATAGTTTCACTCGCGAGAACGATCCCTATGGCGAGCACGATTGCGCGGTCATGACGGTCAGTGGGATCAAGATCATCTGGAAGATCGATTACTATGACCTAAGCCGCCGTCAGCTCGACCTTCCAAGCTGACGCCCATGCGGTTGGCGACTTTATGATCTCCACCATCCTTCCGCGACAACATTCGTCGCAAAGGACGTGTCATGAGTCGTCAGAGGCCTGTGCCTTGGCGAGAATCTCCACATCGTGGTCGCGTCACTCAGCGGCTCTGCTGCCGGGTCGCCAGTGTCGTGTTGCCTCAAGGTTTGTCACCACTGAAGCGGATGTTTCCCCTGGGCCGGTGAACTGCATGACCCTCAAAAGGAAATTGCATCGATATTAGAGGTTCGATCTAACTGAGATCGACTTCCCGGCGATCGGCACTTGCGCGATTCTCGAGGCTGGGACTTTGCTGGAGGAAGCGAACGGCAATGTTTCCGCAGATTTTGACCATATCAGGTGAGGGCCCCGAACGATCGGACTAGTCGGAACAGGGGTGAAGTCGATCCGCAGCGTGATCGCTGACTGTGCGCGAGGCGCACGCTCGCAAACGTCATTCCTTCGAAACCGGCTCCAGCACGAATGCCACGAACTGCGTGAACTGGCCGTCCGCGTTGAAATTGTTGTCCGAGGCGATCACCAGCGTGCGCTTGCCGGCCACCTCAGGCCCGAAGGTGGAGGCCTCGATATTGTCGATATCGAGCCCGAAGTCGCCTTCGCCGATCTTGATCAAGTGCTGCTTGATCAAAGGCACGACGGTCTGGCCGTTCAAAG
Source organism: Mesorhizobium sp. WSM4846 (assembly GCF_055811415.1). NCBI lineage: Bacteria > Pseudomonadati > Pseudomonadota > Alphaproteobacteria > Hyphomicrobiales > Phyllobacteriaceae > Mesorhizobium > Mesorhizobium sp. WSM4846. The sequence goes on along the minus strand of NZ_JBVVPZ010000049.1, from coordinate 12,197 downwards.
ATGCCAATCCCTTGACGTCGGTCGCGCCGGTGAGTTTGGCAAGATAGAAATTTATCTCGTTGCCGATACCCAGCGCAAAAGAGCGCTCGACGGTCAGTAAGGTATCCCGGCTGACGGCCAGGAGGTCCGACAGGCCGTTGTCGTTCAAGAACGGATTCTGCGTTGCCTTGGTGAATATCTTCCCCGTCTCGTACACATATTCGGCCGCTACGGCCCCAGTGGCGATGTCGAGGCCGACAATGCGGCTCGGGCTACCCGCCTCCAGCGTCGCCTTGTCGCCATCCTGGATGAGTGCGTTTTCCGTGCCGGCCCACAGCGTCTTGCCATCCGCCGAGATGCTCAGGCTCTCAAAGGCAAGGTTGCCGCGAACGCCGCGCGTGCCATCGGCATTCGGCAGATAGGCTTCCGGCAAGTCGAACGCCTTGACAAAGGTGCCGTCGAGATTGGCCTCGTAGATCGCCGGCCTGTCTGCTGAATCACCTTCGCTCGACCAGAACAATCGCTTCGACGCTGCGTCGACGCGGATTGCTTCCGGACCGATGTTGTTGGCGGCGAACGCCTTGCCGTCGGCGCCTGTCAGCTGGTGGGAGGAGACGATGTCGACACTGGCGACACCTTTCTCGCCTATCGCAAGTTTGAGCTTGTAGATCCTCGCAGGCGCCCTCTCCGAGCGGTCGTCGGATATTGCATAGAAGAGATCGCTGCCGGCGTCGTAATCGAGGCCCGAAATGCCGCCGAACTCGACGCCGGCGATCTTCAGGCCGGTCGGAAGCACGACCTGGCCAAGCAGCATCGGTTTCCCCAGACTAAAGTCCTGGGCTTCTACGGACGGTGCGAAAGCCGCGAGAAGCGCCGCGCCGGCTAAGGTGCGCATGATTTTCATTCTTCACCCTTGGTCGGAGTATCGGGACCATAGCCCGTTGGGGCATGAGGAACCAACGTCGTCTAAATTAAATGCCTGCACTGATGCCGACGCTTGCGAACATCAAAGGCAACATAAGTTTGCAAGCGAGTTTCCACCTGACTAGGCCAGCGCGCCACGACCGGCAGATATCGACGAGTAAAGTAGTGAAAGTTTTGCTCCGAAGTTGGAGCCCTCTGCGCTGGGCGGCGGACCGTAATCGAATGATCCTATTCCTTAATGCAGTAGTTGGGAACCACGTAGGGTGGAAGAATGCTAAACGGCAGGGATTTGCCGGGTCCCTCTCCAGTCGTTGAGTTTTTCACCATGGTTTTCGTGTCACCCCCGTGCGCGCCTGAGATATCGCCTGGGACGACACCGGCGTGTGGATATACTGCATGACCATGGGGGCAAATTCTCCACCGTCAAGGTTTGGCTTTCTTTGCCACCTTGGGAGTTCATTTTGAATTTTTCGCTCCCTGCGTGTCCAAAAATCATCTTTCCTGCTGCAGGCTCAAATGCTGCCCAACCCTCTGGACAATTTGAGGTATTGAAGGTCACAACCCCCTTGGAAGAAGTTTTTGAAGTTGCTGAACGAGACCTTCATCTGTAATCCCCGGGTTAGTTAGGGTACGGACTCATAACCAGTAGCTGACGGTTGCGGCGATGCAGACGGTGGCGAGGAAATTCTGCGCGAGACGGTCGTACCGGGTGGCGATGCGCCTGAGTCCTTGAGGCGGCAGTACATGCGCTCGATGAACCAATGCGATGGTTTCCTCGGTTTGGCGAAGCCCCATCCTGTATTCTTGCCAAAGCCGGGTGCTCGCACCTGTGGTGCTGAATCCCGAGGCGCGTGACGGGCTCCATTGCACCGGGGAGGCGGATCAGCTCGTCGCCCATCGAATATTTTCTCACTTCAGTTTGGTGGAAGATTCCACAGCGAGTCTTGACGATCAAGGAAAATGATGTTCGGCCCCGAATTGCGGCCAGCTCGTACGGAACCCCGCCCGGGTACTCTTCTGTTACGAATTCCGTCACGGGAGTTGTTTGATCCGCAGCAGTAACGAAGTCGTCCTCCACGTTTGTCGGGGGACCATCCTCAAAATCCGAGGCGTCAACATCGGAGTGGATGGCTGGTGAGCCCCCAACCAGCAACCGGCACTCTACCGCATTCAGATCGACATTCTCCGGCCGAAGCATTGGCCTCATTAGCGCGCCTTGAGCATCGCGATGCCGGCGGCCCGTCGTATGCGCAAATTCGTGAGCCCAAATGGGAAATTCGGTCGGGGAGCCGGCGCGCCGTATTGGCGCAGCCCGCTATTCGAGGAGCGAACCCACTACACCAATCAATACGCGATACAACGTCTATAGTGCCAGGTCTTCCCGCGTACATTTTGAAATCGGATGAAGAGGAGATCACGTCGGGGAGATCATTCGGGCCTCCTCTGGCTGACCTTGAATTAGCCTCAGCCTCACGCCACATGCCTCGAACACCCGATTTACCTTAAGCACTAAGTCGGAGAGACTTTGCGTGCCAAGTTGATCGATTATTTAGGGATGTTGCCGCACGCTAATCAGGTGCTCTATGGTTTGAGCTACCGCAGGCGATGGAGCCAACCAAAGGAGTAACGCACCTAAAAGAGCCGTTTCCAGAGATCTCGAACGCGGATTGACCATGGGGGTGCCCCAGAGAGGTCTTCTGCAACGATGCATAGCACAGCTTCAATCCGAGACGTTGCAAGCGGCATCGTTAACAGCCGGTCGTGTCAGGCCGGCAATGAATGCGACATCGCGCGAGAGCCGGTCGAGCTTCGCAACCAGCACCGGGCGCGCAGCGGCGAGAGCGGCTGCAAGCAGGTGATTACCCTGAACCAGTCAATTCGGGACCGGCTATGGAAGCGGGTCGAGAAGACGGCAGGCCCACCGCCGAAGGGCATTAGGAAGCTGGGCGTGCAATAAGTCTCTATCATGGGCGGCCACGGCCTGTTGAACAAGGATCCCGTTGCGCCTTGAGCATGGCTTTGTCGCCGTTTGTCGGACCCGATGGTGATGGTGGGTCCGCCGAGGTCGAGATAGCCGCGATCCCACAGATCGGCTCGATGATACGCCAGCGACCGATCACAGTTGGCAACCCGGGGGCGCGGTCAAGGAAGGTTGCCATAAGCATGTCGGCCAGACCTTGTTCCTCCCTGACGCCTTGAGAAGGAGACACAAGCGACGGAATGTTTCACAAATTGGGATCCGCTGCCGATTGAGAGCAGCCTGCGGGCGAGGCAGGACGGTCAGTGTATCGCCGCAACCTTACCCGGACCTCGCGTGATCAGAAATTTGAGCTCTGCTTGTCTGGTCGCACGGGCTGTAGTTGCAGGCACCGGATCGATGCGCGTGTCTATGACACGTTGCACTGTCATGCAATACTAATCGCGAACACGAGGTGGGTGCGCATATCGCCAATCTCAGAATAACTCTAATGGAATGGTGCCAGAGTCATTGGCCAAGGAGGAGCATGGCAGATCTCGCGCAAACGGCCACAATCGAATGGGGAGAGTTCTCGCAACTGGCCGCCGTCCCGGCTCATTCAAAGATTGCATCTGTCGTCCAGGCGCCGGATGGGCGATCCCTATCAATTCTGTTAGAGGGTGTTGACGCGCGGTGTGACGGATCGGGACAAAAATCCGCCACGGCCGTTCTCGTGGGATCAGTTGAGGCGAACATCCCTGCCTCAACAGATTGGACCGCCACGCGGGGAGACTTCAGGGGTCAACTGGCGTTAAGTGAGGGAGCGCGAGCAACAATTCAGTTTGGACTAGCGCGCGCGACCGACGCCGAAACCATGGTAGCTTCACTTGATGGGGGAGGCGACAGCGTCGATTTGATCCGGACGCTTTATAGCCCGGCGGAAGCCGTCTGGCCGACCGTCGGGAGCGAAGCTGTTTCTTATGCTCCGCTAACGGTCTCTGTTCAACTCACGGTCTCTTGCGCCGGCGCTGCGAGCGCCGCCCTCGTTGCGGTTGATGCCATTGACCTGGAGCTATGGGTTCGCTGATTTTGAATTCTTGATGCCTCAGACGGCACCCACGCCAGCGTCTCCGAATTGTCCTCGAGCTCCGAGGAGGCCGTCCTGCGCGCGACTTTTTGTTGTCATGCATGTCTGTCATAAGACAGACCGGTCCTAAGAGCGATGAGCACATCCCTAGGCGGTTTTCAGGTCGTTCTTCGCTGGTATGCGCGGAACGTGGCTGCGGAGGGTTGGCTTCGCGAGCACTCGGCGCAACTGGTCACCACATTGTTGCCGATCAACAACAAGTTGCGATCCGTGCCGCTTTTTCTGAGGGTCTTGCCCGTGGCGCCAATCCGACGAGGACCGCATTGGAGGTAGTAGGCCGCGTCACCAGGGGGACTGGCCGCCGAGAAGGTGGGGTGATCGGGCTCACCACAGTTCAGAGCGACTATGTTGCCCGAGCTCGCTATGAACTGCTTTCCGGCAATCCCGACCAATTGCGGGCCTGTCTGAATCGGGGGCGGCGCGACAAACGTTTCGACCGCACGATCACAGCTGCGATCCGAGATGTAAACCAATCCCTACCAACCTGGTGGCGCGGATCATTGGCCGATATTCCGACAGCCTTGTTTCCGCGCCGACACCATCGCGCTGCACGAGACGTTCGCCGCGCTAGGAGCATCCAAGGACATCACATTTCAGCAGGCGATCGCCAAGGGTGCGGTAAAGGCCTGATGCGATCACGAAGGGGTGGAAGCACACCCCTCAGGAACACTGGCCTTCTGGAGTCAATTTCCCAGCTGAGATTCAATCACCATCACCAGAGTTTGCAAGCTTGTTAGCCTTGAAATTATTTGACTCTGGCACCGACGCTATCCCGCTTGACTCCCAGTCGCCTGACGACATCGACGCTATCCCGCTTGACTCCCATTCGCCTGACAATGCAATTGCAACAGCAGCGAAGGTAGCGCCGACAAATGTTAAGAACATAGTTCGTTTTGTAACCATGGTCCGGAGCTTTCCTCGTTTTTCTTAAATCATACAGAGCCTTAATCTATCCGTAAACCCTCGACTTGAGCCTTGACAACTGCGGGGTGTTTCGATCTTGGCTGATTGAGCTGCTCGCTTAGCGGCGAGCCCGAGCCGTCGTTGCGAGCCTGATCAAGTCGGTGCGAACAAGCAGCGCTAGGCGGAAGTGTTGGAACCGATCAGTTGGTCGGCTATATCGGCCACCCGCCGCTCGGTTCAGGATTATCTCAACACTCTAGACGCCGCCGCACCGGGGGGGCGGCGAGCGCCATGGGGTAGAAGTTCGTGTCGAGATCGTCGAACTGACGGACTCGCATCGCGTTTCGGGTGCTAACCTTTAAAGAGATGGTGATCGACGGAATGAGCAAACTTCTCGGTGCTTTATAATATCGAAACCTAGGCTAGACGGTATTCGCAAATCCGTCTAAAATATCTACTCGCAGCAGAACAACCGGGAGAGTTTGAAGCGAAGGGCGAAATCATGCTTAGTCTTATGCGGCCTGTCTGTATCTTAACAGCAGCGGTATGTATAAGTCCCGCGTACAGTCAGCAAAAGCCTGGTCCCGACCTGCCCAACGTTAAGGTACTCGAAGCTCTGCCGCCGCACCTGAACGCCCGGGTGCTTCGACAGGAACAGATTGTCTTGCCGCCGGGCGCCGGTCAAGAGCTTAGGGCAATTTACGAACAGGCCAAACTCTGGAGTCCCGGATCATCGCTGCTTGTCTGTTTCATGGGGGGGCGGCAGGAACTGCGTGCTCGTATAGCAGTCGCCGCTCAGGAGTGGACAAAATGGGGAAACGTTCAGTTGAACTTCGGCAATGTCAACAATCCGGTTGTCTGTGGACCTGGTGCGGTCTACGACATACGGATCGGTTTTGGTTATGACGGTTACTGGTCTTTGGTTGGGAGAGACAGCATCAACCTGGCTGATCAGTACGAGCAATCAATGAACCTGGAGGGGTATGATATCGTGCCACCCAGCGAGCCCGAATTCTCCCAAGTAGTGCTGCATGAGTTTGGTCATGCGCTGGGTCTGCATCACGAGCACCAGAATCCATTGGCAAGCTGTGAAGAGGAATTCGATTGGAACACAATCTATCAATATCTTGCCGGCCATCCAAACTATTGGTCTAAAGAAACTGTTGATTTCAACCTTCGCAGATTGGTCAACGACGGACGGTATACAACCGTCGGCGAGTTCGACGCCGACTCAATCATGCTGTATCGCTTCGACGCATGGATGTACAAATCGAAGGAGCAGAGCCCGTGCTATATTGCCAAGGACAACGTCACTTTATCGGATGGGGATCAGGCATCCATCCGCGACGCGTACCCAACCGTTAATGTTGGTGCACAATTGGCCGATCGCGGGTCGGATATCGAGAAGTTGCGGGCAGAACTGAAAGCGGCCCCCATTGACGCTCAGACGTTAACCCAGGCGTTGGACCAGTTAAACGCAATCGTCTCTCCTGACCTGTCCATTACTTCGCGACGCTCGATTACTGACAGGTTAATGGCACCGCGGCAGTAGTGCAGGGCGAAGCCAAATGATACTCAGTCATAAGATTCCAACCATGAGAGCGACCTTCCTACCCATGGCCGCTGTGATGATTGTGGCCGGAGGAAATCCTGCATTCTCTGGAACCGCAGTGGTTGATAAACTTTGGGAGCCTGGATCACAACTGCGTATTTGCTTCAAGGGCGGGGACTTGGAGGTGCGCAAGCACATCGCTGAGATAGCGACCGAGTGGACGCAGTATGCAAATATCCGATTTGATTTTGGCTCTCCGAATCAGAACTTCAATAGCTGTATTACAAGTGAGCTGAGCGATATTCGAATTGGCTTTGAGAGGTCGGGCAATTTTTCGTATCTGGGAACAGACAGCAAGAGAAAAAGCACCAACTCAGAACTAACAATGAATTTCAATATCAACGATGTGAACGCGAAGTCTGTCTTCACGCGGTCCGTTGTGCTTCACGAATTTGGCCACGCGCTTGGGTTCATAAATGAAGCGCAATCACCAGCCGCTCGCTGCGAAGAAGATTTGATAATTGATCGCCTAAGATCCAAGTTCGCTTGGGCAGTGGAGTCAGTGGAGTCCAATTTCCGCCGCATCGAGGGGGCTCATCCGCTTACGGCATTTGATCCTCAATCCATCATGATGCACCCCATACCTCCCGAACTTCTCAAGAATGGGATAGAAAGCGCTTGCTACTCGCGTACCAACACCCAGTTGTCCGAACTTGACAGGTCTGCAGCGGCGCTGGCGTATCCTCAAGAAGGAAAAGCAGCGGGAGTTGTTCGGAGCGCTGTGGTACTGACATCAGCAGAACTGCAATCTAGGCGACCGTTCAGAGAATCTCTTATTTCAGCGGGAGTAATATCGCAAGACGAATTGCTTCTGCTGTTTCAGTCTGACCAGGACTCATCTCCAGGGCAAGTTATCGATCGAGCGATCAAACTTCTCGATGAAGTGGTTCAGACCGAAAGGAACAAAGCGCAAGCTGGACCTCTATTAGACGCCATCAAAGCCTTGGACAACGGTGATTCAGTTACAGCGGTTCATATCCTGCTAAACTTGGGACCGGATGCGTCGGCAGAAGCCTACCTAATACTTACGCAAGTGTATCTACGAGAAGCGAAGGATACGGGCGATCTTGGTGAAGCCCAGCGATGGGTTCGCGCATCTGCAGAGAGGCGACACAAGATCGGACAGTACGTTCTTGGCGAATTATACTCCTTCGGAATCGGAACCGCCCAGGACTATGAGCAGGCTGTGACGTGGTTAGAAAGAGCGGCGGAACAGCGCTTCATTCCAGCGCAACTTAGTTTGGCTCGGATTTATATGGGCCGCGACTCTCCTGTCCGAGATTTTGAGGAGGCGGCGCGCTGGCTGCGCAATGCCGTTGAAGAGGAGTCGCCTGAAGCCAAGGCAAAGCTAGCGATTCTCTTGGACCAGGGGCTGGGGGAAACGCGTGGCGCGGCAGCGGACATCTACACTCTTGCGGCCGAGGCAGCCAGCCGAGAGTTGGCGGAAGCCGAGTTCTTTGTCGGCCTCCTTCTAGCGGACGGTTTGGGCGTCAACGCTGATGTAAAGAAGGCAATAGAAAGCATCGAGCGAGCGTCGTCTAAAGGGGTAGGTGGGGCACAGGCTGTGCTGGCGCATGCTTACGAGACAGGGTTGGGTGTACCGGAGGACGCCGCCAAGGCAATGCAGTTGTACAAGCAAGCGGCAAAGGCAGACTATCCCTATGCCCAATATAAGCTTGGGCTGGAAGCGCTTCCGCCCAACCAAGTAGGGGCACCATCCGGTGCCTCATTAGAGTGGATGACCCGAGCCGCGAATAATGGTTACGCCGAGGCGCAACTGAAGCTGGCAGAATTGTATCGTGACGGCGTGGCCGAAAGCGATGGATTCGAAGTTCAAGTGGATCCGGTAGCTTCACAATTGTGGTTTGATTTAGCTTGGCTTAATGGAACCAACGACGTTCGTGATGCAGCCGAAAACGGGCGAGTCCAAGGAGCTGCAACATTGTCGCGCACGCAATGGGCAGAAGCGCGGCGCCGGGCCGCTGATTGGGTTACAGAGCGGGAGATCCAAGGCCCCACGCAACAACTATCCGCAGCCGGGCTTGTCGGCCGTCTCTTCGGAGACTTACCAAACGCCAAGCGTGTCAGTTCCGGCTCGGGTGTAATTGTAAACAAGGTTGGATACGTTCTAACCAATCACCACGTCATACAGGAATGCTTAGGTCTTTCCATCTGGAAGGATGGGCGACACTCGCCTGTTGAGAGCGGTCCGTTCGACACCGCGAATGACTTAGCTGTTCTTAGGTTGAAAACGTCGTCATCTGTATCGGCGAGGTTGCGCGAGACCGTTGGCACGCCTATAGAGAAAGGCCAGATGGTTGTGGCTGCAGGGTTTCCGTTACCCGACGTTTTGGGGGAATTCGAAGTTCGCGTTACATCGGGCGAGATCAACGCAAAAAGTGGACCGCAGACTAATGCATCTTGGTTACAACATTCCGCAAACATCCAACCAGGGAACTCCGGAGGGCCGCTCTTTGATGCTGCTGGAAATGTTGTCGGAATTGTGAATGAGAAACTAAGGCACGAGGTGGCGCCGAACACTTTCTTCGCAATTAAGTCGAACATTGCCGCTGAATTCCTTGAAGTGGCTAATGTGCCATTCGAGCGGGGACGGCTCTCTCGAACTTTGACGACCGAGGACATTGGCAAGTTTGCCGATGGCGTAACCGTTCGGGTCGACTGCTGGCGCTGAGAAAGACTGCGGACGCGCCTCCGGAGGCGGGCCAACGGGGGTTCAGAATCATGCTGGTCAGTAAATTCCCGCCTATAAAAGCAAGTTCGCAGAAGCTTGCCGCCCCAAAATGTTGCGGACGTTCGACACCTGCCATTGGCCATTGCGCGCTGTGCGAACGCCGCGGTTGTTTAGAGCTATTGCCAGGCCACGCAGGCTGGTGATGCCGGACTGCTGGATGGAGGCGATGATCGGCAGCACGGTCTGGGCAAAACTGTCAGCTTCCCGGATCGAGATTTTCCGACCTCTGGCTGCAGCTTCCGCTGTGTTCGTTGGGTTGCCGAGTTTCATGCCAGTGGTCTTGCGCGAGGCGAGGGCGGCTTTGGTCCGTTCCGAGATTAACCGCCGTTCTTTCTCGGCCAACGCGGCGTAAAGGTGCAACATGAACGGATCGGCATTGGCGCCAAGTTCGGCGACGATAAACGGCACCCGCTGGACCATCAGGCCGGCAATGAAGGCGACATCTCGCGACAGGCGGTCGAGCTTGGCCACGACGACCGGGCATTGTGTCTGGCGGGCAAGGGCGAGGGCGGCGGTCAGTTGCGCCCGTCGATCAAGAGCATCCGCGCCCTTTCCGGTTTCGACCTCGGTGAACTCCTGATGATGGCAATGTCCTCGGCATCGGCAAAGCCCCGACGCGCTGGGCCTCAATGCCCAAGCCTGAACGTCCTTGCCGCTGTGTAGAGACCCGATAGTAGGCGACTGCTCTCGTCATTGCTGCTGTTTCCGGGGTGTTCAAACTGCAAACCACTGTTTGCAGTTTGCTCATAAGGCCAGGACTAGCAACTCATGTGTGGCCTACCGGGGAAATAGCCTGCGCTCCGCTCAGGTTTGCTGACGCGCGGTCTTGAGCGTGCTTAGCCGGTGTCCTATAGCCACTCAGGATCACTGGGGTTTTAACATGAACGAAAAACTGACAACGCTCTCAAAACGTCTCAAGGACGAGCAGCGCGATCTACTTCTCGCCGCCGCCGAGCAGAACACAATACCCAGCGCCAGCACGATTCAACGAGTGGCCATGCTTGAGCTCAATATCGCTGCCATTGAGAATACCCTCGCCGACGAAAAATGATCCGAGCGGGGAAATGAGCCGACCAGCCGTCCGACGAGCCGGGCGTGCCACCTACAGGAGCTTCATATCTTCATAGGTGGTCACGAAGGTCACTGATGTGTCCAGTTTTCCTTCCAGCTCATGGATGGAGGTCTCCTTCCAGCGCGCCCTAGTCTTCAGCCAGAAAATTGCTGCAGTGACGGCCTCACCACCTTCACTGGTCGCCTTGCGGTAGAAGCATGAATGCTTCGTTCTGCAATTGCTCAAGCGCCTGAAGCACTTTGTCGTTGCCGGCGAAAGCGTGGCGCAGAAGCTTCCCCCAATGCCGCACTACCCGGCGAGTTTGGGTTGGGAAAGTCTGTTGCGCGGCGATTTCGCCCGCATGGGGGGCAGGGTAACGGAAAAAAATAACGTCAACCTCATGAACCTAGCGCCTCGGTGTCATGCCCGGTCGAAGCGAACCGGTTGCCAGTGTCGGTCACCAGCGGTGAGGGGCAGCGCAGTCTGTCGCATGCACGGTGCGGGCGGTGGCGCACCTGAAGGCAAGCGGAACGGCAACTATCGCAACGGAGGCAGGACGAAACGCACAATGGCAGCCTTGGCGGTTGTCCAGGCAATGGCGCGGATATGTCGGCAGACGATCGATGATCTACCGGATTAACTGGGAACTAGTCGCCATGCTGCTCGCCGCCGCCTTCATTCTGGCGTTGTGCCTGCGTCCTTAGCTTGCGGGCTCAGGTGGTTCTACCTCGGCTTCATTGCCGGAGGCTTCTGCGTCCTTTTCGAACTGCGTTGCGGATGGCAGAGGACTAAGCCAGCTTTCGCGACGTACGGTCCAGAGTTCGTATTCGGGTGTTAGGTCCGTTGGTACCTCGTCGAGGGCCCCGATCATAACCTCCACTTCGTCGTCGCGGATCGACGGCACGCATCCGCCGCAAGTCGAGCAGAAGCTTCTGCCCGCGTACGTACTGGTGAAACCCGTCATTTGCTCAAATGCCTCTCGGGGCCACACTGCAAACGCAGAGAAAATCGACCCGCTGGCTTTGCGGCAGTCGGTGCAGTGGCAAATGCCAACCCGAAGCGGATCGCCGGTCACGCGAAACGTTACGCCGCGGCAAATGCAGCTACCAGTTCGAACTTGCGCGACTTGGTCCACCACGAGGTTCTCCCGACCGCTTCAACGGCAAGGAGGGCGAAAACGTTCCACCTTCCCCAAAGGGGCCGCCGACCGGTCTCTCAACCCGGCTCCTTCCGTCGGCGCTTATTGCGAACGCTGATCAAGACAAAGAACGGTTGTGGAAGCGTGTCCAGGAGCATGCCGGGCAGCCGCCGGAGGCGATGAAGAAGCGGCCGGCGACGCACTGGGTCGCACCTGGCGTTAAGCTGCGCGTCAAGCATCTGCGTGGCGACCACAGCCACATCCGCCATGCATCGCTGCTGGGTTTCAGTGATGAATAAGCTAGGGCGTAAACTCATAAATCGAGCGGCAGCTTCGACCCTTTGCGAAAACTGGGGGTGCGAGCAGGAGAGCGAACTCACATCTCAAAAAGGAAAACCGCTCCCATTAGTACCATAGTCGCTGCCGCAGCAAACCAATAAGACGGTCGGAGTATCCTGCGGTCTGCTCCCGCTACCAACTCTCTTACGAGCATAACCAATCCGATCAAGCACAATAAAATTGCCGCAAGGGCCGACAGAATAAACAGATACATACCGGTCTCCAACCAAGGTCATGTACCCAAGTACATGTATCATCTGTCTGTCGGTGGTTCCAGTCGTGGTCACGGAACGCACTGATCCACTGGCGATGTCGGCTTTCCACCGATAGTGTTGAAGAAGTCGGCGATGAAGCCGTGGATCCACTCGCACCGAAGCGTCTTGATTAAGGTCGAC
>NZ_JBVVPZ010000048.1:27904-49624 GCF_055811415.1 Mesorhizobium sp. WSM4846 | reverse complement strand
AATGCAGCGGCTCAGAATAAAAGCGCTCTGTAGCGATCCTTCGCGCCCCCCTCTGCCCTGCCGGGCATCTCCCCCACTTGGGGGGAGATTGGCCTTCATCACTGATTTCGCCAACCACCAACCTTGCAAAAAGGGCGCTGTCCGCGAAGCTGCCGATCTCCCCCCTCGTGGGGGAGATGCCCGGCAGGGCAGAGGGGGGCGCTGTCCCGCCAGCCTGTCGATCATGGCGAGATTGGCTCGTTGCCGCTTTCGCCAATCCTCATACCGCCATCGCCACGCCGTCCAACTCCCTCGCGGCATCCTCCGGCAGTTCAAGTTCGGCCGCGGCAAGATTCTCCCGCAAATGCGCAACGGAAGACGTGCCGGGGATGAGCAGGATATTGGGCGCGCGACCGAGCAGCCAGGCGAGCGCGACCTGCATCGGCGTGGCGCCCAGGCGCTGAGCGACGCCGGACAGGGTAGACGACTGCAGCGGGTTGAAGCCGCCGAGCGGAAAGAACGGCACATAGGCGATACCGTCGCGGGCGAGTTGGTCGATCAAGGCATCGTCGCCCCGGTGCGCCAGGTTGTATTGGTTCTGCACACAGACGATCCGGGCGATCCGTTGCGCCTCTTCGATCTGTGCCGGCGTGACATTGCTGAGCCCGATGTGACGCACCAGGCCCTGTCGCTGAAGCTCGGCCAGCACGGTGAGCGGCGCCTCGATTGAACCTTCGGCGGGGCCATGCGCGTCGAACATGATCCTGAGATTGACGACGTCCAGCACGTCGAGCCCGAGATTGCGCAGATTGTCGTGCACCGCCTCCGTCAGCGCTTCGGGCGAGAAGGCCGGGAGCCACGAGCCATCCGCGCCGCGACGTGCACCGATCTTGGTGACGATCGTCAGATCGTCGGAATAGGGCGCGAGCGCCTCGCGGATGAGCAGATTGGTGACGTGCGGCCCGTAGAAATCGCTGGTGTCTATGTGATTGACACCGCGCCAACAGCTTCGCGCAGCACGGCCAATGCCGCGCCATGGTTCTTGGGCGGACCAAACACGCCGGGTCCTACGAGCTGCATCGCGCCGTAGCCGAGCCGCTTCACGGTGCGGGCGCCGAGAGTGAACGTGCCGGAAAGGTCAATGCTGGACATGGTCTATCTCCGTTCATGCTGAGATAGGCGCTGTCCGATCTCACGATAATTGGGTACATTCCGCACGGGCTGTACGGAATGTCGAACAATGAAGGTCGATCTCGGAGATCTGAACGCCTTCGTCGCCGTGGCGCGGGCCAAGGGTTTTCGCGATGGCGCCCGCGCCAGCGGCGGCAGTGCGTCGGGCTTGAGCGAGGCGGTGCGCCGCCTCGAGACGCAGCTCGGTGTCAGGCTGCTCAACCGGACGACCCGCAGCGTCGTCCTGACCGAAGCGGGCGCGAGCTTGCTGGCCCGGCTCGGCCCAGCCTTGACCGAGGTGGAATCGGCCCTCGACGTTGTGAATGGCTTCCGCGACAGGCCGGCAGGCACGTTGCGCCTCAACGTGCCGGTCAGCGCGGCGCGGCTGGTGCTGCCCAGCATCGTCCCGGGGTTTCTCGCTGCCTATCCCGGCATCCGGCTGGAGGTGGTCGCCGAGGAGAGCTTTGTCGACGTCCTCGCGGCAGGCTGCGATGCCGGCATCCGTTATGACGAGCGGCTGGAGCAGGACATGATCGCGGTGCCGATCGGACCGCGCCTGCAGCGCTTTGCCACCGCCGCCAGCCCTGCCTACCTTGATCGCCATGGCCGGCCGCAACACCCGCGCGACCTGCTCGGCCACGCCTGCCTGCGCGGCCGCTTCGCCAGCGCGGCGATGCCGCCATGGGAATTCGAGCGCGACGGCGAGGTGGTGCGGGTCGATCCGACGGGGCCGCTTCTCGTGACCCTGGGCGGAGCCGCCGATCTCGCCGTCGATGCCGCCATCGCCGGTAGCGGCATTGTCAGCCTGTTCGAGGACTGGCTTCGCCCCTACTTTGAGAGCGGTTCGCTCGAACCCGTCCTCGAACCTTGGTGGCAGAGCTTCCCCGGGCCGTTCCTCTATTATCCCGGCCGACGTCTCGTGCCGGCGCCGTTGCGGGCGTTTATCGATTTTATCAGGGACAGCCGGGCCTGAGGTCTGCGCCAGGCATGAACTGCGCCTGGCGCCGTCACCCCACCCGGCGCTGCGCGCCGACCTCCCCATCAAGGGGAGGTAGGGCGTCGCGCTTTACATTCGGACCATCGTTCCGTCACCCGGCCGGCTTTTGCAGACCGTTCGGCGAGCGAGAAACTGCCGCGACCTCCTACCTCCCTTGATGGGGAGGTCGCGCCGCAGGCGCGGGTGGGCTCGGCACCAAAAGAAAAGGCCGCCCGGAGGCGGCCGTTTCGAATATCTGCAGCTGAAGCAGTGCTTAGCGCTTCGAGAACTGGAACGAGCGGCGGGCTTTCGCCTTGCCGTACTTCTTGCGCTCGACGACGCGGCTGTCGCGGGTCAGGAAGCCGCCCTTCTTGAGCACGGGACGCAGCGCCGGCTCGTAATAGGTCAGCGCCTTGGAGATGCCGTGGCGCACGGCACCGGCCTGGCCGGAAAGGCCGCCGCCGATGACGGTGGCGACGATGTCGTACTGGCCGGCGCGGTTGGCAGCGATGATCGGCTGGTTGAGGATCATCTGCAGGACCGGGCGCGCGAAATATTCGGCGAACACCTTGTCGTTGACGACGATCTTGCCGGAGCCGGGCTTCACCCAGACACGCGCGATGGCGTTCTTGCGCTTGCCGGTGGCATAGGCGCGGCCCGACTTGTCGAGCTTCTGGACGTGGACGGGTGCAGCCGGCTGCGTGTTGATGTTGCCGGTGGCAGTTCCGAGTTCTGCGAGCGAGGAAAGCTCAGCCATTTTACGAAACCTTCTTGTTCTTAGCGTTCAGCTTGGCCACGTCGAGCGTGACAGGCTGCTGGGCGACATGCGGATGTTCCGTGCCTGCATAGACGCGGAGATTCTTCATCTGGCGACGGCCGAGCGGACCACGCGGGATCATGCGTTCAACGGCCTTCTCGACGACACGCTCGGGGAAACGGCCCTCGAGCAGCTGGCGCGCGGTGCGCTCCTTGATGCCGCCGGGGTGGCCAGTGTGCCAGTAATAGACCTTGTCGGTGAATTTCTTGCCGGTGAACACCACCTTGTCGGCATTGATGACGATGACGTTGTCGCCGTCGTCGACATGCGGGGTGAAGGTGGGCTTGTGTTTGCCGCGAAGATGGTTGGCGATGACAGTGGCGAGACGGCCGACGACGAGACCCTCGGCGTCGATCAGCACCCACTTCTTCACCACATCCGCAGGCTTCTGCGAAAAGGTTGCCATGGATTGTTGCTTTCGGTTCGGACCTTCCCCATCGACGAACGACAAGGAAAGGCGTTTCTTGTTGCTTGGATTGACGCCGAGCGTTCGCCCGCCGCCAATAACAAAACGGCGGCCTTTGCGGGCCGCTGTTCCGTGAGGGCTTATAGGCGAGGGCGGTTAGCGCGTCAAGGCGAACTGAAAGACGAGTATCGCAGAAAAGGTAGAAAAAACAAACGTTTGGGTTAGAGGTATTATTTTACCACATAGATTTACTCGGCACCGGGAGCAGAAAGGCTCTTTCGGCGAGGGCGTTGCTCACGTCCGGAAGCGCGACAATCGCTTCGTGGCTGGACGGCTCCGGAATGGGCATATCCTCTGCCATAATTGCAAGGCTTCGACGGCATTCGGCACGATGTCTTCCGCAGCGTCCGCAGCCGAAAAGCAGCCGGGAATGTCCGGAAAGCGGATGCCGAATGCGCTGCCGGGATCTTTGTCGACCAAAGCGAAATAGTTCTTCATTGCAGTCTCCAAGCGTCTCAAGACAGCGACCGCTTCGGCGGGATCGAATAGGTTCCCGTGGCGTGCGCCACCGTGTGTCCATCCGGTCCGGCGACGATGTCTATTTCGAACACCATCAGGCTCTTGCCAAGCTTCAGGATGCGGCAATGGCCGTCGACCGGTCCGGCCTCGGCCTTGCGGACAAAATTGATGGTGAGATTGGTGGTGACCGAAAGCGCATCCGGCCCGGCATGCGAAAGCACGCAGACATAGCCGCCAATGTCGGCCAGCGTGAACAGCGACGGGCCCGAAACGGTTCCGCCGGGGCGCAAATGCCGCTCGTCGGCATTCAGGCGCACCGTGCAGCCGCCCGCAAAAACCTCGATCGCCTCGTAGAAGGTGAACTGGTCGTTGAGCTGCGGATAGACGGTCTCCATCAGCGCATTGACCTGCGCCGCGGTCAGCACCGGCTTGAGATTGTTTTGGGCAGGCATAGGCGGTTTCCTGTATGTGCCGTGGCCTGAGAAAACACGCCTTAAGCCTGTTCTTCAATCGGCAGCGTGCTAGTTCTTTTGTTCCATGGCCCGCGAATCCGATGCCGCTGGCCAATGATGAGGGTGGAGACATGGGAAGAGGTTTGAAAAATGGCTGAAATCGTCGCCATCAAGCCGGCTGTTGCCGAAGGTCCTGTCGTCACGAGGCTGGACAAGGGCGTGCTCCGCCTCACGCTCGCCAATCCGCCGGCCAATGCGCTGTCGCTGGCGGTGATGGCGGCACTGACGGCGGAACTCGACCGCGCCAGATCAGAAAGATCCGTCCGCGTCATCATCCTGGCGGCCGCCGGAAAAATGTTCTGCGCCGGACACGATCTCAAGGAAATGACTGCGCGCCGCACCGATGCCGATCGCGGCAAGGCGTTCTTCGAGGAGACGTTTTCCGCTTGCGCGGCACTGATGCAGGCGATTGTGCGCCATCCCAGGCCGGTGATCGCCGAGGTCGATGGCCTGGCGACGGCGGCCGGGGCGCAACTGGTCGCGAGCTGCGATCTGGCGATCGCCTCGCACGAGGCGACCTTCTGCACCCCCGGCGTCAATATCGGCCTGTTCTGCTCGACGCCGATGGTGGCGCTGTCGCGCAACGTTTCGCGCAAGCACGCGATGGAGATGCTTTTGACCGGCGAGACCATCGACGCGGCGACGGCCAAGGAATTCGGCCTCATCAACCGCGTCGTGCCGCGTGAATATCTCAATCAGATTGTCACCAAATACGCGCAAACCATTGCCGCCAAATCGGCTTTGGTCGTGAAGACCGGCAAGGAAGCTTTTTACGCGCAAGCCGAAATGGGATTGGCCGACGCCTATGCCTATACCGGACGCGTCATGGTCGACAACATGCTGGCGCGCGACGCGGAAGAGGGCATCGGCGCCTTCATCGGCAAGCGCAAGCCGGAATGGACGGAGGAATAGGGACGGAGAATAGACATGGAGCCTCGCATCTCCATCATCACCATTGCCGTCGACGATCTCGAGCGCGCCACGCGCTTCTACGAGGCGATGGGCCTCACCCGCCATGCCGGCATCACCGAGGGCGTCGCCTTCTTCCAGATGGGCGGCGTCATTTTCGGCCTTTTCCCGCGCGAAAGCGCCGAAGCGGATTCAGGCATTACTTTCGGTAAGGCGCCGTCGGCGATTTACCTCGCCTACAACACCCGCTCCGACGCGGAGGTCGATGATGTGCTGACGATGGCCGAGAAGGCCGGCGGCCGCATCGTCAAGCCGGCCGGCCGCGCCTTCTGGGGCGGCTGGTATGGCTATTTCGCCGACACCGAAGGGCATGTCTGGGAAGTGGCGCACAATCCGGCTTTTCCGATCGCGGAAGACGGCAGCATCTCGCTGCCGGGCTGACCGCGTTTCCCACCGCTTTCCACGATACCGATCATTTCCGCATGATGCGCAGTTTCTGCAACGATCCGGATGGTTTTCTCGCCGAAGCTCTGTATGAGGACGAGGCATGAACCATGACGCCTACGACAATGCCTATATCGCCGGCATCCTCAATTCGGTGAAGACCATCGCCATGGTCGGTGCGTCCGCCAACGATGTGCGGCCGAGCTATTTCGTGCTGAAATACCTGCTGGGCAAGGGCTTTTCGGTGTTCCCGATCAATCCCGGCCAGGCCGGCAAGGAAATCCTTGGCCGGATGACCTATGCCAGGCTCGCCGATGTTCCCGAGCCGATCGACATGGTCGACGTGTTTCGCGGCTCGGCGGCGGTGCCGGGCGTCGTCGACGAGGTCTTGCGGCTCGATCCGTTGCCGAACGTCATCTGGATGCAGCTTGGCGTGCGCCATGACGAGGCAGCCGCACGCGCCGAGGCCGCCGGCATCAATGTGGTGATGAACCGCTGCCCCAAGATCGAATATGGCAAGCTGTCGGGCGAGATCGGCTGGACCGGCGTCAACTCAGGCGTGCTGTCGTCGAAGAAGCCGCTGATGCGGCCGGGATTCCAGAGCTTTGGCGTCCGCCGGAAGTAGGTGGTGAATGGTGAATGATCAATAGTGAATGGTGAAGAGAAGGATTTTTCGGGAAGGCGGCCACAGCGGCATATGAGCCGCTTGCAATCAGGATGGGGCTGGCCGACGTTGTCTTCACCCTTCACCCTTCACCCTTCACCCTTCACCCTTCACCCTTCACCCTTCACCCTTCACCCTTCACCCTTCACCATTCACCATTCAGCATTCAGGGGAGGTAATCCATGACCCGCACGCCCGGTTTCAACACGCTCGCCGTCCATGCCGGCGCCAAGCCCGATCCGGCGACCGGCGCGCGTGCCACGCCGATCTACCAGACGACCTCCTTTGTCTTCGATGATGCCGACCATGCCGCTTCGCTGTTCGGGCTAAAAGCCTTCGGCAACATCTATACCCGGATCATGAACCCGACGCAGGCGGTGCTGGAAGAGCGTATCGCGGCACTCGAGGGCGGCACGGCGGGTTTGGCCGTGGCGTCGGGCCATGCCGCGCAGGTGCTCGTGTTCCACAATTTGATGCAGCCCGGCGACAATTTCGTCGCCGCGACAAGGCTTTACGGCGGCTCGATCAACCAGTTCGGCCACGCCTTCAAGAATTTCGGCTGGCAGGTGCGCTGGGCCGACACCAACGACATCTCGACCTTCGAAAGCCAGATCGACGACAGGACCAAGGCGATCTTCATCGAGAGCCTGGCCAATCCGGGCGGCGTCTTCGTCGACATCGAAAAGATCGGCGACATCGCCCGCAAACATGGTCTGCCGCTGATCGTCGACAACACGCTGGCCTCGCCCTATCTGGTGCGGCCGATCGAGCATGGCGCCGACATTGTCGTGCATTCGCTGACCAAGTTCATCGGCGGCCACGGCAATTCGATCGGCGGCGCCATTGTCGACGGCGGTACCTTCGACTGGTCGAAATCCGGCAAATATCCGATGCTGTCTGAGCCGCGCCCCGAATATGGCGGCCTCGTCCTGCACGAAACATTCGGCAATTTCGCTTTCGCCATTGCCGCGCGCGTGCTCGGCCTGCGCGACATGGGCCCGGCGATCTCGCCGTTCAATGCGTTCCTGATCCTGACCGGGCTGGAAACCCTGCCGCTCAGGATGCAGCGCCATTGCGACAATGCGGTCACCGTCGCCGGCTGGCTGTCCAACCACCCAAAGATCGCCTGGGTGTCCTATCCCGGCCTGCCCAGCGACAACAACAACGCGCTGCAGAAAAAATATTCGCCGCTTGGCGCCGGCGCGGTGTTCACCTTCGGCCTGAAGGGCGGCTATGCGGCGGGCATCAAATTCGTCGAGGCGCTCGAACTGTTCTCGCACCTCGCCAATGTCGGCGACACCAAGTCGCTGGTCATCCATCCGGCATCGACCACACATCGGCAACTGTCCGACAAGCAGAAGGTCGCGGCCGGCGCTGGGCCGGATACGGTCAGGCTCTCGGTCGGCATCGAGGATGTCAACGACATCGTCGCCGATCTGGAACAGGCTCTCGCCAAGGTCTGATCCCTGCTGGAAGGAGTTTTCATGACCGCGCCGAAATTCCTCTTCGTCGATATTGAAAGCGTCGAGCCGGAACCTGGGGCACCGGCGCCGGATCGCCTGATTTCAGGCGATCCAAAGTTCCGCACCTGGAATGTCGAGGAACGCGACGGCGGCCTCTATGCCGGCATCTGGGAGGCGACGCCGGGCAAATGGCGCATCGAATACGACGAGTGGGAGTTCTGCCACATTCTTTCCGGCGTCTCGGTGATTTCAGAGGCGGGCGGCAAGGCCCGCACCGTCAGGGCCGGCGACAGTTTCGTGCTCAGGCCGGGGTTTAAGGGAAGCTGGGAAGTGCTTGAAACGACACGCAAGGAGTATGTGATCAAGCTTTGATCATTGCCCGCTGTGCACGGCGAGCCTTTCCAGCCCGTGGAAATGATAGGTGTCGCGAAAGCGCGGCTGTTCGGCCAGATGCAGCCGCGGCAGCCGGTCGAACAAGGTTTTCAGCGATACCTGCAATTCGAGCCGAGCCAGCGGCGCGCCGATGCAGAAATGAATGCCGGCGCCGAACGAGACGTTTTTCTGGTCGGCGCGATCCGGCCTGAAGGCGAAGGGTTCGGCAAAGGCCATCGGGTCGTGATTGGCCATGCCGAGCAGCAGGCCGATCGTCTGGCCCGGCCGCACGATGACACCGGGACCGAGCTCGATCTCTTCATAGGCATAACGCGTGAACATGTGCAGCGGCGCGTCGAAGCGCAGGCATTCCTCGACCGTGGCGGTGGTCGTTTGTGGCGAGGTGAAGAAGCGGCGCGGGTCGCCGCCCTGCGCGAGGATCGCGCGCACCGCATTGCCGGTCTGGTGGACGGTCGCCTCGTGGCCGGCATTGAGCAGCAGGATGGCCGAGGACACCAGCTCGTCCTCCGAGAGTTTTTGGCCATCGTCCTGCGCCGAGATCAGCAGCGACAGCAGATCGTCGCCGGGGTTTTTGCGCCGCTTGGCAACATGGCCGCGCAGGAAATCCGAAAAATCATGTGCTGCGCGATTGGCCGTCTCTTCCGTTTCGCGGGTGCGGCCGTGCATGTACATGGCGACCATCCGATGCGACCAGTCGAGGAGTTGCGGCCCCATCTCGACCGGCACGCCGAGCATCTCGGCAATGATGGTGATCGGCAAAGGCGATGCGAAGGCTGGCAGCAGGTCGACCTGGCCCGGCTCGAAACGGTCGATCAGCTCGTTGGCCAGCGCCTCGACGCGCGGCCTCAGCCGCTCGACCTGACGCGAGACGAAGGCGCGGTTGACCAGTGTTCTGAGCCTGGTGTGAACGGGTGGCTCCAGCTCCAGCATCGAATTGGCCTCGATGCCGTCGAAGCTGCTGAGATGGGTGCGGTCTTGGCCGACGCCGCTTCTGTCAGGGATGCCGGCCGGGTTCTGGCGGCCGAAGCGCCGGTCGCGCAGCAGCCGGCTGACGTCGTCGAAGCCGCCAAAGCACCAGAAGCCGAACTCTTCCCAGAAGAAGACATTCGATGCGCCATGCATTAAGGCATAGGCCGCGTAGGGGTTCTGGAAGAAAGCCGCCTCGTGTGGATCGAGCCGCACATGACGGGTGGGCGGATCGAAGGCCAGGTAATTTGGTGGCATCAAATCGGTCATTGTGGATCATTAGCGCATGACCCCAAAAACCGGAATCGGTTTTCGGAAAGGATCATGCGCAGATTCAAAAGTGTTGGAGCGTCCTTTGCGCGCCCCAACGACGCGCGGCGCTCCAAGGCTTGCCAGCCTGGCGCCAGACATGCACAAAAGCGCATTTAACCAGCCGGCGCGGCTGCGGAAAGACTGACTTGATGAATGTGATCGTGGTTGGCGCAGGCATTGCGGGGCTTTCGACGGCCTGGTCGCTGGTCAAGGCCGGGCACCGGGTCTCAATCGTCGAGCAGGGACCGATTCCCAATCCGCTTGCCGCCTCGGGCGACCATCACCGCGTCATCCGCCGCGCCTATGGCGCAGCCTCGGGTTATGGCCGGCTGATCACCGAAGCCTATGAAGCCTGGGACGAGATGTGGGCCGACCTCGGCGAGAACCATCTCGACCCGCGCGGCTTCATCTGCATTTCGCGGGAGCCGGGAGACGAAGCCGAGGAATACCGCGAGGGCATGGAAGCCGGAAACTACCCGATCGAACTGTTCGAGCCGGACGTCGCAGCCAAGCGCTGGCGGTTCCTGCAGCCCGGCTCGTTCCGCTACGCCTATTTTTCGCCGGAGGGTGGTGCGCTGCATTGTCGCAAGATTGCCTCCCGCCTCGCCGAATGGCTGCGGAGAACCGGCGCCAATGTCTACGAAAACAGCAAAGTGACGGAGGTCGACGCCGAGGCTGGCCGCCTCGTGCTTGAAAGCGGCGAGACGATGCAGGCCGACCGCATCGTCGTCACCGCTGGCGCCTGGGTGCTGAAACTGTTTCCGGAGCTGGGCGGCGACCTGAAGATCTGGCGCACCGCGCTAGCCTATGTCGAACCGCCGGCGGATCTGAAAGCAGCATGGCATTCAGCCCCGGTCATCCTCGATGTCGGCGGCGTCGTCGACGGCTACGTGATCCCGCCGTCCGGCGGTGCCGGCATGAAATTCGGCTCAGGGCTGCACAGGGTGCCGACCAGCGATGCCGACTGGAACCGCCAGCCGGTGGCGGGCGAGGGCGAGGCGATCCGCGACCTGTTTTCGCCGCCGATCGTCCGTATCGAAGAATACAAGGTCACCGAGGTCGTCACCTGCGCCTACACCTTCACCGTCGACGAAAAGTTCCTGGCGCATGAGAAGGGCAAATGCCTTGTCGTCTCGGCCTGCTCCGGCCACGGCTACAAGTTCGGCGCGGCGGTCGGCAGGCGCGTCGCAGCGACCGTCGGCAACGGCGACGTCGGCGGCCTGAAAGCGTGGCTGCGGGCGGAGGCGGTCTGACCTAAAACCGGCAGTGCCGCGGAACACGCACCTGCCGCCAGCGCGACGAGCCCTCGCGGACCAGAACCCGGCGCGCCACTGTCTGGTAGGTGGCAGGAAAATTGACGATCCGCCGCTGCTCCGGCTGCACCAGAACCTCCTCGGCGACACTCTCGTACTCGGCGCGACTGACGACGCGCCGTTGGCGCTCCGGCTGCACCACCACGGTCTCGGCCACCCGTTTATAGCGCGCCTTGTGCCTGACCTTGCACAGCACCTTGCGGCCGTTGATGACGCGCCATTCCCAGGAGTAGCCGCCGTCATCGACCTTCACCGTGCGGTAGATGGTGCGGGTGATGCCAGGCACGATCTCGTAGCTGACACGCGCCGGTGCGATCTGCACCACCCGCTCGCGCGTCCCGTAGATCGCCGGAACGGATTCCACCTGCTGACCGGCCGGGCTGACGAGCACGTTTTCGTAGACGGTCTCGTAGACGGCCGGCCTGTTGACCTGCTCGTAGCACTCGACGGCGCGCCCGCCGGCAGCCGTTTCGGACACCATGCCGAGGACGGCGAGGCTGGCGATGGCCGAGGAAGCAGTTTTCCCGATCATTGCACTCCCCCCAGTTTGAACTTTCCACGCAAGCTCAACGTTGAATTGTAGGGGAAGCCGTATCGCGGGAAAGCAGTTTCGGCACATTTCGTTAAGCGACGCGGTTAAGAAACTGTTACACGGCGGAGGCGCCGCGCCGCTTCAACAGCAGCCGGCGCAGCTCCGGCCGAATTCTGTGCAGAAACCTTGATTCGACTTAACCGGATGGCTAGGAGGGGCGGCCTTGCGCTAGGGTGAGCCGACATCCTATTTACAGGGATAACGATCCAGAACCGATTCTGCCCGACTTGCTCATCTCCGGCGCCGGAATCCCATCTTCAATAAGGGATAGTCCATGAAGAACCCCGTCGAAACCTACATGAACCTCGTTCCGATGGTGGTCGAGCAGACCAATCGCGGCGAGCGGGCCTACGACATTTTCTCGCGGCTCCTGAAAGAGCGCATCATTTTCATCACCGGTCCGGTCGAGGACGGCATGGCGACGCTGGTCTGCGCGCAGCTCCTGTTCCTCGAAGCGGAGAATCCGAAGAAGGAAATCAACCTCTACATCAATTCGCCCGGCGGCGTCGTCACCTCGGGCATGGCGATCTACGACACCATGCAGTTCATCAAGCCGGCGGTGGCGACGCTGTGCATCGGCCAGGCCGCCTCGATGGGCTCGCTGCTTCTCACCGCCGGCGAAAAGGGCATGCGCTTCGCCACGCCGAACGCCCGCATCATGGTCCACCAGCCTTCCGGTGGTTTTCAGGGCCAGGCTTCCGACATCGAGCGCCACGCCCAGGACATCATCAAGCTGAAGCGCCGCCTCAACGAGGTCTATGTCAAGCACACCGGCAAGAGCTACGACGAGATTGAAAGGACGCTCGACCGCGACCATTTCATGACCTCCGACGAGGCCAGGGAATTCGGCCTCATCGACAAGGTCATTTCGTCACGTGAGCCGATCGAGGGTCTTGCCACATAAGCCCGGTGGCAGCTGGATGGCGGGAAAACACGCTTTTGATGCCGCTTGCGGCATTTCGGCCACAATTGGCTGTTCCCTCGACGGGAGCGATTGCCTACGTTAAGCCTATGTTGATTTTCGACGGCTTAGCTTTGTGCGGGGTTGATGCGAATCATTGCGACGTTTTCTGATATGTGTTTCGTATGGAATGCGTTGCGGGAGCCGGACTACTGGCGGCGGCGATTTCCCGCGATAGATTGAGTTATGCGCCCTTTCAACCAGACCATCGGCGGGCGGCTATGAAAGGACATGAAAATGAGCAAGGTCGGCAACAGCGGCGGTGATTCCAAGAACACGCTTTATTGCTCGTTTTGCGGGAAAAGCCAGCACGAAGTACGCAAGCTGATCGCCGGCCCGACGGTGTTCATCTGCGACGAATGTGTCGAGCTCTGCATGGACATCATCCGCGAGGAGAACAAGACCTCGATGGTGAAGTCGCGCGAGGGCGTGCCGACCCCGCAGGAGATCCTCAAGGTTCTCGACGACTACGTCATCGGCCAGCCCTACGCCAAGCGCGTGCTGTCGGTGGCCGTCCACAACCACTACAAGCGCCTCGCGCATGCGGGCAAGAACAACGACGTCGAACTGGCGAAGTCCAACATCTTGCTGATCGGCCCGACCGGCTGCGGCAAGACGCTGCTCGCGCAGACGCTGGCCCGCATCATCGACGTGCCGTTCACCATGGCCGATGCGACGACGCTGACCGAGGCCGGCTATGTCGGCGAGGATGTCGAGAACATCATCCTCAAGCTGTTGCAGTCGGCCGACTACAATGTCGAACGCGCCCAGCGCGGCATCGTCTACATCGACGAGATCGACAAGATTTCGCGCAAGTCGGACAATCCCTCGATAACCCGCGACGTGTCGGGCGAGGGCGTCCAGCAGGCGCTGTTGAAGATCATGGAAGGCACGGTCGCTTCCGTGCCGCCGCAGGGCGGCAGGAAGCATCCGCAGCAGGAATTCCTGCAGGTCGACACCGCCAACATCCTGTTCATCTGCGGCGGCGCCTTCGCTGGGCTGGACAAGATCATCTCGGATCGCGGTCGCAAGACCTCGATCGGCTTCGGCGCCACCGTCGCGTCGCCCGAGGATCGCCGCACCGGCGACGTTTTCCGCCTGGTCGAGCCTGAAGATCTGTTGAAGTTCGGGCTCATTCCCGAGTTCGTCGGCCGTCTGCCGGTCCTGGCAACGCTGGAGGACCTCGATGAGCCGGCGCTGATCCAGATCCTGACCGAGCCGAAGAACGCGCTGGTCAAGCAATACCAGCGGCTGTTCGAGATGGAGAATGTCGACCTGACCTTCCACGAGAATGCGCTGTCGGCGATCGCGAAGCGCGCCATCGAGCGCAAGACCGGCGCGCGCGGCCTGCGCTCGATCATGGAGGCGATCCTGCTCGACACGATGTTCGAGCTGCCTGCGCTGGAAGGCGTGCGCGAAGTGGTTATTTCGGAAGAGGTGGTGTCCGGCAACGCCAGGCCGCTCTACATCTATTCCGAGCAGAAGGAAAAGAAGGGCAACGTCAGCGCCTGACGTCAGTCCTGTAGTGGAGTTCTTCAAACGGCGCCGCAAGGCGCCGTTTTGCCGTTTGCGGATGGGCAGGCTATGATGAACGGATTATGACGGATTGGATGAACGGTTTCGTGTCGACCCTTGATCTTTGCCTTGCGTGCCTCCAACTAACGGAAGAAGGCCGTGGCGCCGAATTCTGTGCTGTAAAACTCCCGTCACAAACGGTGGTAGGCGGAACCATCCCCGGTCGTTAATATGAGAATCGCGGTTGGCCGATTGGCGGTCGCGACATGAAAGGTTGGACAATGGCCAAAATATCCAAGGCTCCCAGCGACGGCGTCTTCGCAGTCCTCCCACTGCGCGACATCGTGGTGTTCCCGCACATGATCGTTCCGCTCTTTGTCGGGCGTGAAAAGTCGATCAAGGCGCTGGAAGAGGTGATGGGTCAGGAAAAGCAGATCCTGCTTGCGACCCAGATGAATGCCGCCGATGACGATCCCGAGTCCGATGCGATCTTCGACATCGGCACGCTCGCCAATGTGCTGCAGTTGCTGAAGCTGCCGGACGGCACCGTCAAGGTGCTGGTCGAAGGCGCCTCGCGCGCGAAAATCGTTTCGTTCACCGACCGTCCCGACTTCCACGAGGCCCGCGCCGCAGCACTGGTCGAACCGGATGAGGAAGAGGTCGAGGTCGAGGCGCTGGCCCGTTCCGTCGTCACCGACTTCGAGAACTACGTCAAGCTGAACAAGAAGATCTCGCCCGAAGTGGTGGGTGCCGCCAGCCAGATCGACGACTATTCCAAGCTCGCCGATACGGTTGCCTCGCATCTTGCCATCAAGATCCCCGAGAAGCAGGAGATGCTGGCCACGCTTTCGGTCAAGGAGCGGCTGGAAAAGGCGATGGGCTTCATGGAAGCCGAGATCTCCGTCCTGCAGGTCGAGAAGCGCATCCGCTCGCGCGTCAAGCGCCAGATGGAGAAGACGCAGCGCGAATACTACCTCAACGAGCAGATGAAGGCGATCCAGAAGGAGCTCGGCGAGGGCGAGGACGGCCGCGACGAGGCCGCCGAGATCGAGGCGCGCATCAAGAAGACCAAGCTCTCCAAGGAGGCCCGCGAAAAGGCGGAAGCCGAACTGAAGAAGCTGCGGACGATGTCGCCGATGTCGGCTGAATCGACCGTCGTACGCAACTAT
Organism: Mesorhizobium sp. WSM4846; assembly: GCF_055811415.1. Classification (NCBI taxonomy): domain Bacteria; kingdom Pseudomonadati; phylum Pseudomonadota; class Alphaproteobacteria; order Hyphomicrobiales; family Phyllobacteriaceae; genus Mesorhizobium; species Mesorhizobium sp. WSM4846. The sequence continues at coordinate 34,544 of NZ_JBVVPZ010000048.1, read as the reverse complement.
CTCGACTGGATCCTGTCGATACCGTGGGGCAAGAACTCCAAGGTCAAGCAGGATCTGGGCTTCGCGCAGAACGTGCTCGACACCGACCATTTCGGCCTCGACAAGGTCAAGGACCGCATCGTCGAATATCTCGCCGTGCAGAGCCGCCAGAAGAAGCTGAAGGGGCCGATCCTGTGCCTCGTCGGGCCTCCCGGCGTCGGCAAGACCTCGCTCGGCAAATCGATCGCCAAGGCGACCGGCCGCGAGTTCATCCGCATGGCGCTGGGCGGCGTGCGCGACGAGGCCGAGATCCGCGGTCACCGGCGCACCTATATCGGCTCGATGCCCGGCAAGGTCATCCAGTCGATGAAGAAGGCGAAGAAATCCAACCCGCTCTTCCTGCTCGACGAGATAGACAAGATGGGCCAGGATTTCCGCGGCGATCCGTCGTCGGCGTTGCTCGAGGTGCTCGATCCCGAGCAGAACTCGACGTTCATGGACCACTATCTCGAGGTCGAATACGACCTGTCGAGCGTGATGTTCGTGACCACGGCGAACACGTTGAACATTCCGGCACCCTTGATGGACCGCATGGAGATCATCCGTATCGCCGGCTACACCGAGGACGAGAAGATCGAGATCGCCAAGCGCCACCTGATGCCGAAGGTGATCCGCGATCACGCGCTGCAGCCGAACGAGTTCTCCGTCGGCGAGGACGCGATCCGCGGCATCATCCAGACCTACACCCGTGAAGCGGGCGTCAGGAGCCTGGAGCGCGAGCTGATGAAGCTCGGCCGCAAGGCGGTGACCGAGATCCTGAAGACGAAGACGAAGACGGTCGACATCACGGCGGACAATCTCGCCGATTACCTTGGTGTTCCGCGCTTCCGCTTCGGCCAGGTCGAGGCCGACGATCAGGTCGGCGTTGTCACCGGGCTCGCCTGGACGGAAGTCGGCGGCGAGCTGCTGACGATCGAAGGCGTCATGATGCCCGGCAAGGGCCGCATGACGGTGACCGGCAATCTGCGCGACGTGATGAAGGAATCGATCTCGGCGGCGGCCTCCTATGTCCGCTCGCGGGCTCTCGATTTCGGCGTCGAGCCGCCGCTGTTCGACAAGCGCGACATCCACGTCCACGTGCCCGAAGGCGCAACGCCCAAGGACGGACCGTCGGCGGGCGTGGCGATGGCGACGGCGATCGTCTCGGTGCTGACCGGCATCCCGGTCAGGGCCGACGTGGCGATGACCGGCGAGATCACGCTGCGCGGCAGGGTGCTGCCGATCGGCGGGCTCAAGGAGAAGCTGCTTGCAGCACTGCGCGGCGGCATCAAGAAGGTGCTGATCCCGGAAGACAACGCCAAGGATCTGGCGGAGATTCCGGACAACGTGAAGAACGGTATGGAGATCGTTCCGGTCGCGCGGGTCGGTGAAGTCTTGCGCCATGCGCTGGTGCGTATGCCGGAGGCGATCGAGTGGGTCGAACCGGTCAATGCGCCGGCTGCGGCGGATGCCGGAGACGACGCCGGCAAGCTGTTGGCGCATTAGATCGTGCTAAAGTTGCAATGCACAAGAGAGAGCCGGGCCCCAGCGCCCGGCTTTTTCATGAAAAAACCCCGGAATTCCGGGGTTTTTTCGACTCTTTTGACGCTTTTCGACTTGGTTGCGGAAGCGCTTCTTTCTAAAGTCCGTTTCCTGCCGGATGAGTCGTACGTTCCGGTTTCTCATGGAAGGGAATTTTTATGAACAAGAACGAACTGGTGTCCGCTGTCGCCGACGCCGCGAGTATTTCGAAGGGTGACGCGCAGTCGGCGGTCGATGCGGTGTTCTCCGTCATCACCGGCGAACTGAAGAAGGGCGGCGATGTCCGGCTTGTCGGCTTCGGAAATTTCACCGTGTCAAAACGCGCTGCCTCGACCGGCCGCAATCCGCAGACCGGGGCCGAAGTGCAGATCCCGGCGCGCACCGTGCCGAAGTTTTCGGCCGGCAAGGGCCTCAAGGACGCAGTCAACTAAGCGCCTTCGTACCCTTTTCAGAGACCAGAAAAGCCGGGCATGCCCGGCTTTTCTTTTGCGCCTTCCTTCTATCTTGTCGGCCAGCAACAGGCGGCTCTATGCCGTCGGTGCATCGGCGCGCATCAGCCCTTCCTGCTTGAGATCGGCCCAGAGTGCTGATGGCAGCTTCGCGTCGAGCAGCGACCGATTGCTTTCGACCTCGCTCGGCCGCTGGCCGCCGGGGATCACCGACACGACCGAAGGGTGCAGCAGCGGAAATTGCAGTGCCGCCTCGATCAGGCGCACACCGTGGCGTTTGCAGATGGCCTCGATGCGCGTGACGCGATCGAGGATGTCCTGCGGCGCCTCGGCATAATTGTAATAGGCGCCGGGCTTCGGTCCGGTTGCCAGGATGCCGGAATTATACGGCCCGCCGAGAACGATGCCGATGCCGCGCTTCTGGCATAGCGGCAGGAAGGATTGCAGCGCCTCCTGCTCCAGCAGCGTATAGCGCCCGGCAAGCAGGAACAGGTCGAAGTCGCCGCGCTGGGCAAGCGTCTGGGCAACCTGCCACTCGTTGATGCCGCCGCCGAACGCCTTGATGATGCCCTGGTCACGCAGGGACAGCAGCGCGTAATAGCCCGAGCGCATGAACTCCTCGATGCGCTGGTCCGCGGCCTGCTTGCTGCCATGGGTGAAGACGTCGACGTCATGCACGAAGAGAATGTCGATACGGTCGACGCCGAGGCGTTCCAGCGAGGCTTCGAAGGAGCGCATGACGCCGTCATAACTGTAGTCGTAGACCTCGCGGCGCGACGGCGTGTCGAAGAACTTGCCGATGCCGGTGCGCTGGTCCGGCGGGCAGGCGCGCATGATGCGGCCGACCTTGCTCGACAGCACATAGTCGTCGCGCTTTTTCGAGCGCAGGAACGGATTGAGCCGCGCTTCCGACAGGCCAAGCCCGTAGAGCGGCGCGGTATCGTAGTAGCGGCAGCCGACCCGCCATGCGGCCTCCAGGGTGGCGTTGGCATCCTCATCGGAGACGGCGCGATAGAGGTTGCCGAGCGGCGCCGTGCCGAAGCCAAGTTCCGTGAACGCGATGCCGCCATTGCCGATGCGGTCGAAATGCCGTGTCTTCATATGCTGCCGTTTCCTCATTTTCGTATGTCCCGAGACTATCATGCCTGAGGCGCTGCAAAAGCACTCCGAGCCGTTGGACACGAACTTTCACGGTGATAGCATGAGCAAAAACAAGCTGTTCGGGGAAGATGTGACCAAACAATCCAGATGGGTTTTTGAGGGCAGCAAGCTGGTGGGTCTGTCATGACGAATGCCGGCACAGATCTGTTCAGGATTGCACTCGACGAACTTGGCACGGTGCTGGCTCGGATCGGCGAAAGCCGTATCGACGCCGCCCGCCACACCAACATGGAGTAGGCGTCATGCGCTACGAGCTGATGCTGCCGCATCAGATCCGCAAGGCGATCGCCGAGAACTGGCCGGTCGTGCTCCCGCTCGGCGTGCTCGAATACCATGGTGAGCACATGGCCGTCGGCATGGATACGCTGGCGGTGGTCAAGATGCTGGAGCTGTTCGAAAAGGAAGCCAACATCGCCATCCTGCCAGCCTTCTACTATGGCGCGGCGAGCTACGCGGTGGCGCCGCCAGAGGGCAATGGCTCGGTTCAGGTCGGCGGCAGGGCGCTGGCGCCGTTCGCGGAGGAACTGTTCTACAGCCTGCTGCGCATCGGTTTTCGCAACATCCACGCCATCATCCACCACCAGACCGAGAACTTTGTTGCCGGCATGCCGACCGATCTCGCCTTCAAGACCGCTGGCCGCCAGGCGATCTTCCGTTTTCTGGAGAAGGAGCGCGGCGAGGGCTGGTGGGGCTCGGAGACGATGGCCGGCTACTATGCCGAGCACGCCGAGGGCGGCAATTTCTTCAACTGGATACAAGTGCATCCGCTGATGCCGACGGTGACGGACGGCCAGTATCCCTTCGATCATGCCGGCATCGGCGAGACGTCGCTGATGCTGGCGCTGTGCCCAGAAGCGGTGGACGCCGGCCACTTCGCCGACAATACGGGATGGTATACGGCGACCGCCCCTGAGGCCTCGACGGAACTGGGGCAAAAGGGCGTCGCGATGATCCTCGAGCATATGCGGGCGATATTGTCACGCTAACGGATGCGCCATTTCGAGCGTTGCAGGATGCAGGATGAAAACAGTAGCGATCCTTCGCGCCCCCCTCTGTCCTACCGGACATCTCCCCCACAAGGGGGGAGATTCGCTGTTTCAGCGCCCCGCTCATTCCTGCGGCGTTGGAGATTAGCGAAAACCGGTGTGACGGCCGATCTCCCCCCAAGTGGGGGAGATGTCCGGCAGGACAGAGGGGGGCGCTGTCCCGCCGGCGTTCAAAAGCATCCACAGTTGCAACGCTCGAAGGAGTGGCGAGGGCCTACTTCACCGCGCCTGCGGTCATGCCCATGATGAGGTAGCGCTCCAGCGCGATGCCGATGACGGCGAGCGGCGTTATCGCGGCGGTGGCGAGTGCCGCCATCGACCACCAGTTGATGCCCTGCGAGCCGGTCTGGCTCGCCACCATCACGGGAATGGTTTTTGCGTCGGTCGAGGTCAGCAGTGCGGCGAAGAAATACTCGTTCCAGCATAGCACCATCGCCAGGATGAACGCCGCGACCATGCCCGGCAGCGCGATCGGCATGACGATGCGGAAGAAGGCGCCCCAGATCGACAGGCCGTCGACGAGGGCTGCTTCCTCCAGTTCGACTGGGATCGAGTTGAACTGGTCGCGCATGATCCAGATAACGATCGGCAGCACCATCAGCGTGTAGAGCAGGATCAGCCCGATGCGCGTGTCGAGCATGCCGACTTCCCGGTACAGCACGAGAAAGGGCAGGGCGAGCACCACCGGCGGCAGGATCAACTGCGACAGGAAGAAGAAGGAGATGTCCTCGTTCTTGAACCAGGCGAAGTGATAGCGGAAGCGGGTGAGGCCGTAGGCGGCGAGGCTGCCAATGACGATGGCGAGGCTCGATGCGCCGACCGAGGTGATGACCGAATTCATGAAGCGCTTGATGAACTCGTCGCGCACCGTCGAGGTCCGGAAGATCGCATCCGGCGACAGGCCGAGCGAGCGCCAGCCCTTCCAGTCCGGCCGGAAGTCGACGAACGGGATGAGATGGCCTTGGGTGACATCGACCGCGGTCTTGAACGAGGTGGTTATCGTCCAGTAGATCGGGAACAGGCAGATGAAGGCCCAGAACACCAGCGCGCCATAGATGAAGACGCGGTTGGCGAAAAAGCTCGCCGGCGAGCGGATTTCGGAAGCGGCATAGTCGGTGGTCTGAACGCTCATCTGGCCGCCTGTCAGTTGACGTTGCGCACGAAGCGATTGGCGAATTTCAACAGCCACGTCACGAACACGATGATGATGATGAGGTAGGCCATCGCCAGCATGGTGCCGTAGCCGACATTCGAGCGGTCGCGATACTCGCGGTAGATGAAGCTCGACACGGAATCGGTCGCGCCGCCCGGGCCGCCCGAGGTGACGGTGATAATGATGTCGGCAAGCTTCAACTTGAAGATGATGCGCAGGATGATCGCCGTCACCGATACCGGCAGCATCAGCGGAAAGGTGACCTGCCAGAAGGTCTGCCAGGCATTGGCGCCGTCTACCCTGGCCGCCTCGAGCACCTCGCGCGACATCGCCTGAAGGCCGGCGAGCAGCATGATCATCATGAACGGGATGAACGTCCAGGCGTCCAGCACCATGATCGAGATGCGGGCGGTGATCGGGTTTGAGAAGAAGGCGGGGTTTTCCCAGCCGAGCTGGCGCGCCAGGGCCGCGGCCGGCCCGAAGCGGTATTCCATCAGCGACTTGCCGATCATCCACGACACCGCGACCGGCGACAGCATCAACGGCATCAGGAAGACGACACGGAAGAATTTACGCGCGCGGATCTGTGCGTTGAGCAGCAAAGCGAGGCCAAAAGCGATGACGTATTCGACCAGCACCGCCAGCACATAGAGCACCATGTTGAACAGCGCGTTGCGGTAATAGGGATCCGCCAGCATCTGCCAGAAATTGTCGAGCCCGTTGAACTTGCGGCCGGAGAAGGAACTGAGGTTCCAGTCGGTCAGCGCAATGTAGAAGCCGAACAGCGTCGGGAAGATCACCATGGCGATGGTGAACAGCAGCGCCGGCAGCAGGAACAGCGCGCGCTGGCCGTCTTCGCCGCGTGTCAGCACCTGGCCGACGCCGAGTGCAACACCCCACAGCACATAGGCATAGACGACCGGCCGCCAGGTCTCGAAGCCGATAGTGTTGACCTCTGACTTGTAAAGGATTTGGACTGCGATCACGGCCAGCAGGCCGAGCGTCGCAGCGGCCATCAACGCCCGGCCGAGCCGCTTGCGGCCCGGCGATATCAGATCGGATGGAGCGGCGTTTGCCGGCCACGCACTGGTGGGCAAGGTCTGGTCAGCCACGCGTCCCGTCCGTTCACTGAAGGCTGCTATGACCGGCTGGCCGGTCAAGCTGTGGTGCCGCGGCGTTTGGTAGCCGGCCCGCCGGTACAAAAAAAAAAAACAAAATTACCAGCGAGGGCATGTTTAGGTTTATGTTGTTTTTGCGGCCGCTATGGGGGG
>NZ_JBVVPZ010000048.1:0-27894 GCF_055811415.1 Mesorhizobium sp. WSM4846 | reverse complement strand
GCATTCCACTCTGGCCCCCGGCCCCCCGGGCCCGCCTTTTCCTGCCGCGCTTCGCCCCCCCCCCACAAAAAATTTAATTTTCTTTTGGCCCCCCCGGGGCCCGGCCTTTCCAGTCCTGGCGGATTGCCCGGGGGGGCGGGAAAGGGGGGGGGCGGGGGGTTTGGGGGCGCGGCACCGCGGTTCCTAAAATCTCAACCTACATGCCGAGCGAGGCCTTGTAGAGCTTGATCTGGTTTTCGCGGCCGATCTGGTCGGTCAGCTTCTCCCAGGCGGCTGCAATGGCGTCGGCGCCTTCCTGTGCCGTCATCTTGCCGGCAAATGTATTGGCCAGGATGTCCTCGGCGGCGCTGTAATATTGGAAGATGCCGGGGATACGCGGCTCGATCGCGGCGTTCGGATGGTTGTAACTGTCGGCCTCCGACTTCAGATATGAGGTGATGAAGGCCTCGTCGTAACCGGCCGCCACCCATTCCGGAACGTCGAAATGCGAGTTGCGGTAAGGCTGGAAGCCGGACGGATACGCCGCGCACCAGAGCGACAGGTCCTTGCCGCCGAGATGGGCCGCGGCCGACCATGCCGCCTTCTTCTTCTTTTCATCCGAATCGACACGAGCCATGACGTAGACGCCCCAGCCGAGATAGGCGCAGTTCGGCGCATGGTTCGGGCCGCTGGCCAGTTTGTCCCACTGGCCGGTCTTGGAATTGTAGACGTCGTCCGAGCCCGGCAGGATCGAGAAGCCGGTGACGTCGCCGACGACAGAACTGTCGTTGGTCTTGACGTTGGAGCCGACGTCGCCCCACCAGGTGACCATCGAACCGGTGCCGGCCAGGAACTGCTGGAAGGCGGTGGTGTTCGGGTCGGCGTTGATCTGGTCGGCAGGCTGCGACGGCAGCGCGTCGATCACGTCCTGGATGGCCCGCACCCAGGCTGGATTGTTGATGCGCGGCTTCATCGTATCGGCGTCGAACAGCCAGGCCTTGTCGTCGGGATGCTTGGCATAGGCGCTGGCGCGGCTGCCGAGGAAATAGAAGCCGAAGCCGCCCCAGGCCTTGGGCGCGTCGAGATAGCCAAAAACATCCTGGCCCTGGAACTGCTTGCCCTTGAGGAATTTTGTCACCGCCTGCACCTGCTGCCAGGTCTTCGGCACGCCCCATTCACCGCCACCGCCGCCGTCCTTCCACGCCTTGGCGAGGTCGGCATCGGCAAACACGTCGGTGCGGTAGTTGAAGTTGTGCGCGTCGCCATCGACGGTCACGCGGTACTGCTTGCCGTCCCACGTGCCGACCGGTGGCTGCAGATAGGCCACGACGTCCTTCATGTCGATTTGGTCCTTGACCCAGTCCGGCATTTCGGAGGTCAGGCCCTTGCCGCAGACGTCGCCTTCGAACGGCGCGCCCATCTCGATGATGTCGAAATCGACGGTGCCGGTGGCGATCGACTGCTGCAGGCGGGCATTGTAGTCCGCCTGCGCCAGGTCGATCCAGTTGATCTTGGCGCCGGTATAGGTCTCCCAAGGCTTCAGGAAGCCGCGAAACAGCACATTGTGCAGGTTCTGGTTGTTGAGCCCCATGAAGGTGAGCTGGACGCCGGCGAATTCGCCTTCCTTGACGCTGGTCTTGGTCGCCTCCAGGCAAAGCTCGCCGACCTGCTGGAAGTCGGCATCGGTCGGCTGGCCCTTGCCGACACCGGGGATCTGCAGGATCTGCGCGCGCAATTCGCTTGCGGCGGAAGCCAGGCGCGTCAGCGCGCCAAGCCCGGCGCCTGATGCCGCTGCGATCGCGGCCATACTGGCCGCGCCCTTGAGGACATCGCGGCGAGTGGCACCCGCCCGCATGAATTGGTTGTAAAGGCTGACTTTCATTTCGTTCCTCCCAGAATCTCTATGGTGATTGTTCGGGTGTTTGGAGCGCTGGAAATGTTCCCCAACAACAGCGGCTCCCAGAAATAGCGGCCCAAGTTTTCCTCCGCAACGCTTCGACTTCCGTGGTCCGACCAGCGTGCCGGCGCGCCCGGAACAGGGTCAAAACCCGAGCCCTTTCACTATTCTCACAACCAGGTGCCGTGTCAAACGCGAACAGAGTTTTTTATCTATAAAAGACTGACTTGCCCTCGCTGTTTGCGTTGTTTAGCTTCACCGCAACGAAAGGGGGGCCAATGGCTCAAGTCGCGATCAGCAATGTGGCCAAGGCGTTCGGAACCGTCAAGGTCCTGCACGGTGTCAGCGTCGACATCGCCGACGGGCAGTTCGTGGTGCTGGTCGGTCCTTCGGGGTGCGGCAAGTCCACGCTGCTCAGGATGGTGGCGGGGCTGGAGACCGTTTCCGGCGGCACGATCGCCATCGGCGACCGTGTCGTCAACCATCTGCCACCGGCCAAACGCGACATTGCCATGGTGTTCCAGAATTATGCGCTCTATCCGCACAAGACGGTCGAGCAGAACATGGCCTTTGCGCTAAAACTGCGCAAGACCGATCCGGCCGATGTCGCCGAGCGGGTCAAGCGTGCCGCCGATATCCTTGATCTCAATCCCTATCTCAAGCGCTATCCGCGCCAACTCTCCGGCGGCCAGCGCCAGCGCGTCGCCATGGGCCGCGCCATCGTGCGCAACCCGCAGGTGTTCTTGTTCGACGAGCCGCTGTCCAACCTCGACGCCAAGCTGCGCGTCCAGATGCGCACCGAGATCAAGGAATTGCACCAGCGGCTGAAGACCACCACCATCTATGTCACGCACGACCAGATCGAGGCCATGACCATGGCCGACAAGATCGTCGTGATGCGCGACGGCCGCATCGAGCAGGTCGGCGCGCCGCTGGAATTGTTCGACCGGCCGGCCAATCTGTTCGTCGCCGGCTTCATCGGCTCGCCGTCGATGAACCTGCTCAAGGGCGTGGTGCGCAAGGGCGACAAGCCCATCGTCGAGATCGCAGGGACGCCGTTCCCGATGGCTGCGAGCAGCAAGGTGGAGGACGGGCGCAATGTCGTCTACGGCGTCCGGCCCGAGCATCTCGAAATCCACCCCGACGGCGTGCCGGTGAAGATTTCCGTCGTCGAGCCGACCGGTTCCGAAACGCTGGTGTTTCTGCGTTTCGGCGAGGGCGAGATGGTGGCGCTGTTCCGCGAGCGCCACGACTTCAAGCCGGGCGACACGCTGCATCTGAAACCGCGGCTCGACCAGGTCCATCTCTTCGACGCAGAGACCGGCAATCGTCTTTAAACACTTTGAATTGCGAATGATCTTGTCTGAAAACCGACAACACTTCGGGCTCATGCGCCAGGCTTCGCATCAAATAAGCCCGTTCGGGAGGGAATTATGCTAAAAGGGATCAATCCGCTGCTCAATGCCGACGTGCTGCAGGCGCTGCGGGCAATGGGCCATGGCGACGATCTGATCATCGCCGACACCAACTTCCCCTCCGATTCGGTGGCCCGCCAGACCGTGCTCGGCCGGCTGCTGCGCATCGATGCACCGGCGGCTGACGTGGTCAAGGCGGTGCTGTCGCTCTATCCGCTGGACACTTTCGTCGACGATGCCGCGGCCCGCATGGAGATCGTCGGCAAGCCGGACGAGATTCCCGCCGTGCAGCAGGAAGTGCAAGACGAGATCGATGCTGCGGAGGGCACGGCCTGGCCGATGATTTCGGTCGAGCGCTACGCCTTCTATGAACGTGCCAAAAAGGCCTATTGCGTCATCCAGACCGGCGAGCGCCGCTTCTATGGCTGTTTTGCCTTCCGCAAGGGCGTCGTGCCTCCGGACGCGGAGTAGCGGGATGCCAGGCAAGCCTGTGGTCATCAAGCCTGTCGTCATATTGGGCGTCTTCGTCGCCGACACTGCCTACCGCGCCGCCCGCCAGCCGCGCATGGGCGAGACGATCCTCGGTACGTCCTTCACCCTCGGCCCCGGCGGCAAGGGCTCCAACCAGGCGGTTGCGGCCGGCCGTCTCGGCGCCGACATCACCTTTCTGACGCGCCTTGGCGTCGATCCCTTTGCCGATATGGCCAGGCAGACCTGGACGCAGGCCGGGGTGAAGAGCGCCGTCATCGACACGCCGGAGAGTTATACGGGTGCGGCCTATATCTTCGTCGAGGAGACGAGCGGCAACAACGCCATCATCGTCAGCCCGGGTGCGGCGATGCTGATTTCGCCAGACGACATCGAGGCTAACGCCGGCCTGATCCGCTCGGCCGGCGTCTTCGTCACCCAGCTCGAGCAGCCGATCGAGGCGGCGATGCGGGCTCTGGAGATCGCACGCGGGGCGGGGGTGACGACCATCCTCAACCCGGCGCCGGCAGCAAAGCTTCCTGACCGCATCTACACGCTCTGCGACTATGTCACGCCCAACGAGACCGAGGCCGAGGAACTGACCGGCATCAAGGTGTCCTCCATCGACGACGCCCGCCGCGCCGCCGATCGTTTGCTTGGAAAAGGCGCCGGCGCGGTTATCGTGACGCTCGGCGAACAGGGCGCGCTGCTGCACACGGCCAGCCGCTCCGACCATGTCGGCGCGATCAAGGCCGGTTCCGTGGTCGAGACCACCGGCGCCGGCGACGCCTTCAATGGCGGCCTGGCCGCAGCACTTGCGAGAGGCGTGGACCCGCTGCAAGCGGTCCGCTTCGCCTGCGCCGTCGCCGGCATCTCGGTGACGCGACCCGGAACGGCGCCGTCGATGCCGACGCTGCAAGAGGTCGAGGCGCTGCTCGCCAAGGCCGAAGCTGCCGATCTCCCCCCTTGAGGGCGGAGATGTCGCCGAAGGCGACAGAGGGGGTAGCCTCGCGTGGAGCTCCGGCGTTCTCGCCCGCGAGGGGCCGTGCCCGGTCGAACCGACCCCCTCTGCCCTGCGGGGCATCTCCCCCACGAGGGGGGAGATCGGCCGTCACCGCCGCCTTCGCGAACCGCCACCGTTGCAGGAGCGAGCGGTGCGCCAAAGCTGCCAATCTCCCCCCTTGAGGGGGAGATGTCCGGCAGGACAGAGGGGGGCGCCTAGCTCCGCCATCAAAGGTTCTGCACCGTCGTGACATCAGTCCGTTCCGACCACGGTGACATATTAGCCACAGTTAATATCAATCGCCAAACCCATCTTGCGTCTTTGGCGTAGGTGTCCCGTAATGGGTCACTGGGTCTGGCGCCGCAATTGCGTGGTCAGCGAAGCCGGGGGGCAATCTTGACCTGGCAATCGAGGGGGGGTATTGGGGGACCCGCCGCTTCGCAAATGAAGCGGCGGGCTCTTTCACGGCTCATCACAAGCCGCCGAACGGACAGGAATCTTTTGCAATGCTGGCGGCGGCGCTCTAGCCGCGAACGCCGGTCAATTCGCGGACCTCCGCCCGCAGCGCCTGCAACTCCGCCAGGATCATGGCCTGGTCGCTGTGCAGCGTCGCCCTGTCGGCCGATTCCACGGCTTCATGCTCGGCCTCCATCGCCGAAACGATCACGCCGATGAATAGATTGAGCACGGTGAATGAGGTCGCGATGATGAATGGGATGAAGAACAGCCAGGCCGCCGGATAGACCTCCATGACCGGGCGCACCACACCGTCCGACCAGCCCTCGAGGGTCATGACCTGGAAAAGCGTGAACAGCGATTCTGGTATGCCGCCGAACAGTTCGGGAAAGGACGAGCCGTAGAGCTTCGTCGCCATCACCGCAAAGACGTAGAACACCAGCCCGAGCAGCAGCATGATCGAGCCCATGCCGGGCAAGGCGGTGATGAAGCCGGTGACGACACGGCGCAGCGACGGAACGATGCTGATCAGGCGCAGCACCCGCAGGATGCGCAGCGCCCGCAGCACCGAGAGAGAGCCGGTCGTGGGGATGAGCGCAAAACCGACGACGAAGAGGTCGAAGATGCGCCATGGATCGCGGAAGAAACGCGTCCTGTAGACGACCAGCCGGATCGCGAGTTCGAGCACGAAGACGCTGAGGATGGCGCGGTCGATAGCCGTCAGAAGCGGGCCAAAGGCAGCAATCGCGTCGGGCGAGGTTTCGAGGCCGAGCGTGACGGCGTTGATCAGGATCAGGACCATGATCGCGAGGTCGAAGCGGCGCGATTCGATGAGCGATTCAGGGCATCCAAGGCTTCTTCTCCGTTAGAGCATCGGACCCGAAAATGGGAACCGGGTTCGGGAAAATCCAATGCTCAAACCCATATGGCCGGCTTGTGGCGCACCGGATACAAAAAGTCGAAACAGCCGAAGAATGCTGCGGCTAAGCTGCTGATCTCCCCCTCAAGGGGGGAGATTGGCCGTTATCGCCGTTTTCACCAATCACCAGCGTTGCAACGCGCTAGGAACCATGCGGGGAGCAGCGGGTTTGGCTTAGATGCCGACACGTTCGGTCCACCCATTCTCCAAGGAGAACACGATGACATCAGCAAGCAAGACCACAGCAATTGCCGCGGCGTTGGCTATGCTGGCTTCGCCGGCGCTACCCCAGACGAGCTCGCCTGCGCCCGCCGCACCTGCACAAGGTTCACAGCCGTCGCCAGGCGGGCCAACCGAAGACTCCATGCGCCAAACGATGCGCGAGATGATGACTGAGATGCTGGAGGAGAAAATGCAGCATCGCCGCCCGCGAGCAGAGCAGCGAGGTGACGACCGTTGGCATCGCGATTTCCGAAGGCATGACCGGCGCCATATGGGAGGCGGGATGATGCATGGCGCACGGATGCGAATGATGTTCGCCATAGTCGACGCCAACGGCGATGGGGCGCTGTCTCAAACCGAGGTTCAGGATTTTGTCGAGCGGATATTCAGCGCCGTCGACGAGGACGCCGATGACAGCATCGACAGGGAGGAAATTCGATCCTTCTTCCACGGAGGCGCTGACGGAACGGGTGAATAAATCACTGCAAGATCTTGCGCGTTCCTGGACAAGAATTCGGGAAAGGAATTCGGAAATGGCTGGTCTCGTTGCCAAATTTGTCGGGAAAACCCCGGCGCCTCGCAAGGGCATGGCTAGTCCCAGACTGAGTGAGAAAGCCTTCAAGGCGAGGTACAAGCAGCAATTCGTCGATCCAGCGTTCGAACCGTTCGCCCAGTCGATTGAGCAAATCGCTTCGATCGCCTGGCAGGCTTACGCGGATTCCCGCAAGAGCCCGATCACGAGGAAAGCCGGTCTTGGGTTCAGTGACCCCGACTACGATCTGTCCGTCGATTGGATTGCGGCGCACGAGGCGGTGCTACAGGCGCAGCGTCGGTACGAGGACCTAACGGCGCCGCCGCGTCTGTTGATCATCAACGGGTCGTCGCGCAGCGAGCACACCTGTCCCGGCGAGATGTCGAAGAGTTTCCGGCTCGCCGAAATCGCCCGTGAGACCATCGACAAGGAAACGAAACTTGCAGTCGAAATTCTCGATCTGTCGCGGCTTGCTTCCGAATACGGGAGGAACATCCATCCGTGCAAGGCGTGCTTTTCGACGGCCGCTCCGCTCTGCCATTGGCCCTGTTCCTGCTATCCCAACCATTCGCTTGGGCAAGTTCAGGACTGGATGAACGAAATCTACCCGATGTGGGTCGCCGCCCATGGCATCATGATCATCTCGCCGGTGAATTGGTATCAGGTTTCCTCGCCTGTCAAACTGATGATGGACAGGCTTGTCTGCGCTGACGGTGGCAATCCAGACCCCTCGCTGACACAGGGCAAGGATGCGGCAAAGGCAAAGGAGGTAGAACTGGCCGGCTGGGACTATCCGCGTCATCTGGCAGGCAGGCTGTTTTCTGTGATTGTGCACGGCGATGTCGAAGGTGCGGAGAATGTGCGGCATTCCCTCGCTGACTGGCTGCGCTTCATGAAGTTGTCGCCGGCCGGCCCCAGCGCCGAGCTCGACCGCTACATCGGTTACTGGAAGCCGTACGCCACAAGCCATGAGGAACTCGATGCCGACGAGACAATCCAGGAAGAGGTCCGCAACGCCGCCCGCTCGCTCGCCGAAGCCGTCGTCGAACGTCGGTCGGGCCGTTTCCGTCAGATCGGCATCGGCCTGGAAGACCCGCGGCAAAAATAGGCGACCCGATCACCGAAGCACGGGGGCCGGAATTCTGCACGGAAACCGCGCCCGAGCTTGGTCGCGAACGTGCCAAGCATCAGCTCGGAGCGTTGAGCGAGCACCGCGCCGAGCTGGATCTGCAGATCGGCCTGCTCAACGAGCATGAGACCACGCGACTGATCGAAACCGCCCTGACGGAGCGTTTGAAGGTACCAACGCCGGCAGATGATGAAACCGCCTCAGCTAGCTCAGAGCGTCGATCCGCAAGCGGTGATGAGCCAGATCGAACAGGTTTCTGAAAATCAGGCCAAGCGCTGAAATTTATCGGGCGCCAAGGTCGACCCGAATATCTGAATTGCCGGTCCGGCATTCAGAGTTTTTTACATTTCCAATCAGCTAAGTGATTGAAAATGGCGCGAGTGACGGGGCTCGAACCCGCGACCTCCGGCGTGACAGGCCGGCACTCTAACCAACTGAGCTACACCCGCGCAAGACGAGCACGGTCAGCCGTGTTCGTCGTTGGGCGGTGGATAAGGCGTAAGCCACCGGGTGTCAAGCGGAGCGCGACAGCATAACAGCAAACAGCAGAAGGTTTTTTGACGAGCCGGATTTTGCCGCCGAAAACGACCAGCGGCGAGGCCGTCGTGCGCTCATTTGGCCTTGCGAACCCCGTCCTAACTGCTTAAAGGTCCGCCCCGGAGCGGGCGATTAGCTCAGTTGGTAGAGCGCTTCGTTTACACCGAAGATGTCGGCGGTTCGAGCCCGTCATCGCCCACCAAATTTCTTAAGGAAATCCGCACAGTTACCAGCTTCCAGATCTCGGTGACCTCAGCAACCGCCACCGAAACCGCCACCGATACAAGCCTTGAAAAGGTAGCGCTGGTCCAGCGTACTTGACTGGCAACCCGCAAGTCCTGATCCTGCATCGGGGGATGATGGGGATTCAGGCATGGGCTGGCGGGCTGAAAGAGCTTACGAAGAGGCGCAGGCGAAGGCATTCCACCAGTGGCAGGCCTCGCTGAAACGAGCGGAATACTGCATGGGACCGGTGGCGGCACTTCGTCGCCGGGGCTGCGACCGCCGCCATTTCATGCGGTCGCGGGATACCTCGACCCTGAGGGCATTCCACGCATGCGGGTCTTCCTGGACAAGCTCAAAGAGGCTTGCAGAGCGGCGTCACTGGCAACGGTGATGTCCGTTCCTAGTCACCGATACGATGGGATGCCGGGGCGGCGGACCTGACGGAAGCCCTTGCCGCCACGACGATGCGTTTCGCCACATACCGTTTACGTCTCACATCAGGCTTGGTCTTTGGGCCTAGTTGAGAACCATTCGGCGGTGCAACCGTGTGTCGATCGAGTCGAACACTAGAACCGGCACGAAACCAGGACGGACATATCTCAGACCATAGCCGATCACGGTTCCATCGGCCGTGACTTCTTCGATTTCCAGCACGGCATCGTTGGGCAAGCTCAGGTAATCACCACCCAACTCCCGGGGCCTTAGCCCGAAGCTACCGATCTCGAATTCCCGCTGCACCGCCTCGACTGCAACGCTGTGCAGAGGATGCTCACGTGTGATGATATCAAGCAATTCAAACTCGTTTCCACCCTGTCGTTCCACCTGCACCATTCGGGGAAGCTGGCTAAGCACCTCAGCGTGCTCCCGCAGGAACGGAATGGGATCAAATAGGCTGGCGATCTCAAAAGACTTCGTCCTAGATATGGGTAAATCGGTCGCTTCGATCGTTTGCTCCGTGCCGTCGGGACTCCTCTCTACGATCCTGACCTTCAACAACTTGTTCGGCAACACCGATATAACAGCGGTCACTCGCCTGTCGTCGCTGTCCCACACGCCACGCCACATCTCTGGGCTGGAGAAACGGAACGACTGTGAATCGATGTTTGACGGCGGCGTAGAAGAAAATGGAATCGTTGTGGAGGCAGCCGGAGCGGTATTCGTCACCTCGATGTTCAAATGCCAGTGAAAGTCACCGTAAGGCTGAGTGAAGATCTGTCCGACGGACCAGAATACCAGCCATGGAAGGCTCTGCACTTCCGCTAGCTCGTCGTGTGGCGAGAAGAAGTTGGTCCGCTTAACCGAGATCGTGGCCGGGGTCGTGTCCCGCGTGTCGAACTCTCCGGACCCAGGGGCGATGGTCGGATCAAAACGCATTGTCTCGACACTCGCACCCCTACGCGGTGACCAATAGGGCAGGAAGTGTGAGATTTTGAAGAACTCACTGGTTCCGCTTGTGTTCGTGGTTCGGAAGGCGACCCATCCTTCTGTGCCCGTCATGATGCTGCTCAGAATGGGAATGTCGCCCCCGGACTCCGCTTGATAGTGGCCTGATTGGCCGGGGTTGATAAGTCCAGCTGCCTGGGAAGGAAGGCTTCCCTCAGCCCACTCACCGTGATCAAGATGATCCTTTACCCACCTGATGGGGGCTTGGCCGGAATTTTTGATCGTGCACCTAAAGAGACGCGCTGTCATAACACCCTCCTCGAGCTAACCTCTCTATTTATTCTCCATGAAAGCAAGCACTGAAAGCTAACGGCAACTTCCCACTGGCACGTTCTTATTGCGCGCCAGAGGAAAATAGGAACTCAAACTATTGTGCTATTTGTACTCCTTAATTTTCTTATGTCTAGGAGTAGGTTAATTGGCACACGAAGTGGCCGACCAAGAGTTGCATTTCCTTAGAAAGTATGATTGCTGCTTAAGCTATTATTAACCATGTGTCGGCCGAAATAATCCGGTTAACGCTTGTGGCAACCATTCAAGCTTATGTCTCCTACCTCACCGATATATGAGTCAAACCAATGTGCGGATTCGGGGGCTATTTCGGGTCGATCCGGGATGCGGAAGCTTTGCTTGCGCGGATGATCGCTGCGATCGCCCATCGCGGGCCGGATGAGCAAGGGAAGTTTGTGGCAGCCGACGCCGGGCTCGGCCATGCGCGGCTGTCGGTGATCGGGATCGGTGATGGCCAGCAGCCGATGTCGGACGTGTCAGGCAATTTGACGATTGCGTTCAACGGCGAGATCTTCAACTACCTGGAACTGCGCGAAGGGCTGATCGCCAAGGGCCGGCGCTTCCGTACGTCGAGCGACACCGAGGTCATCCTGCACCTGTATGACGAGATGGGCGAAGACTGCCTGTCGCTCCTGAACGGCGATTTTGCCTTCGCGATATGGGATAACAGGCGTCGGCGCATGGTGCTTGCCCGAGACCGGATGGGTGTCCGGCCGCTGTTCTACACGAACAGGGACGGCGTGCTGTACTTCGCGTCGGAGATCAAGGCGCTGCTGAAGGTCCCCGGCGTCTCGGCCGAGATCGATCCGATAGCACTCGACCAGATCTTTACGCTGTGGGCGCCGATCGCTCCCCGCACGGCTTTCCGCGATATCCACGAGCTGGAGCCGGCGAGCGTGATGATTGCGACACCGGGGCAAGTCACGGTGAAACGCTATTGGCACCTCGACTATCCGCATCGGGACGCGCCGTCGAAGCTCACGACCGAGGACGATGCGGCCGAGGAACTGCAGGCGCTGTTGAGCGATGCGGTGAGGCTTCGCATGCGCGCCGACGTGCCGGTCGGCTCTTATCTTTCGGGCGGGCTCGATTCATCCCTGGTCTCAGCGCTTGCCGCCGGCATGACTCCTCTCCAGCTGCAGACATTTTCGGTGACGTTCGACAGCGCCGAACACGACGAAAGCGCCTTCCAGATCGAGATGGCTTCAGCGCTTGGCGCCCGGCATCGAACCATTGCCTGCCAGGCCGGCGATATCGCCGGTGTCTTCCCCGAAGTCATCCGCTTTGCCGAGCGGCCGATCATCCGCACCGCCCCAGCCCCGCTCTATCAGCTGTCCGGCCTGGTTCGCCAGGCCGGCCTGAAAGTGGTGCTGACCGGCGAGGGCGCCGACGAGGTTTTTGCCGGCTACGACATTTTCAGGGAAGCGCGGGTGCGCCGGTTCTGCGCACGGCAGCCGGCATCGCGCATCAGGCCAAACCTGTTCCGCAGGCTTTATCCCTATCTGCCGGGTCTGCAGCAGCAGTCCGTGGAGTATTTGGCGGCGTTCTTCGGCGCCGGCAACGCTGCGCTCGACGATCCGCTGTTCTCGCATCGGCCGCGCTTCAAGACCACGGCGGCGGCGAAGATTTTCTTTTCCGGCGACCTGCGCGCGACGTTGAAGGGCTATGATGCGGCCGAGGAACTGGTCAGCCGGTTGCCCCAGGCTTTTTCCCTGTGGCACCCGCTGCATCAGGCGCAATATCTCGAAAGCCGCTTCCTCCTGCCGGGCTATATCCTCTCCAGCCAAGGCGATCGGATGGCCATGGCGCATGGTATCGAAGGGCGGTTTCCCTATCTCGACCATCGCCTGGTGGAATTTGCCGCAAGACTTCCGCCTGAAATGAAGCTGAAGGGATTGGTCGAAAAGCACATATTGCGCAAAGCGGCGGGGCATCTGCTTCCCAGCGCGATCCGGGAGCGTGCCAAGCAGCCCTACCGGGCGCCGGAAGCTCGCTCCTTTGTTGGAGCCGGCGAACTGGACTATGTCAGCGATTTGCTGAGCGAAGCGAGCATCGCCGCCGGCGGACTGTTCAACGCCAAGGCGGTGGCGAACCTTCATGAGAAATGCCGCACGCAGCCAGGGTCGGGGTTCCGCGACAACGCCGCCTTCGTCGGCATCCTGTCGACGCAGCTGTGGCAGAAGAATTTCACCGGCCAAGAGGCTGGTGCAGTAAGACCAGCTTGAGAAATCCAGGGAAGGAAAAAATGATGATAACAATCAAGGACAAGGTCAGAGCCTTCATCGTCGACAATTTCTTGTTCGGCGACACGTCTTACGAACTTGCAGATACAGCCTCGCTGATCGAGAACGACATCATCGACTCGACCGCCGTGGTCGAACTCGTGGCGTTCATCGAGGATACCTTCGGTATTGCGATGGTCGATACCGACATCGTGCCGGCCAACCTGGATTCGATTGAGCGTATTTCGTCCTTCATCAAGGCGAAAGCGCCGGCAGTCTAGGCCCGATCGGCGAGGAGCGTTCCGTGCGGATCGAACATTTTCTGGCCGCGAATGCCGCTGCCCAACCTGCCAAAACGGCATTGATCACCAGCCATAAAAGGCTGAGCTACGAAGAACTGGACGATCTCTCGAGCCGCCTTGCCGCTGTGCTTTTCGCGAACGGCGTCAGGCGCGATGACCGGGTCGTCGTTTTCATGGACAATTGCTGGGAGGCCGCGGTTTCGATTTACGCCGTCCTCAAGGCAGGGGCGACCTTCATCCCGGCCAACCCATCGACCAAGGCCGACAAGCTTGCCTACATCCTTGCCGATTGCGACGCTTCGGCAATCCTTACCCAGGCAAAACTGATGCCCGTGGTCGCCGAGGCCTGCGGCGGCAACACCGGCATCTTCGTGGCTTCGACCGTCGGTGCCGATGGCCAAAGCCCGGTGGGGGCTGCATCCCTGGCCGACTGCCTGACGCTCGCAGCCGGGAAGATCGACCACCGTGGCATCGACGTCGATCTTGCGATGCTGATCTACACGTCGGGCTCAACCGGCCGGCCCAAGGGCGTGATGATGACGCACCGCAATTGCGACGCGGCGGCGGACTCCATCACTACCTATCTGCGCAACTCGTCCGACGACATCATTCTGAATGTCCTTCCTCTTGCCTTCGACTATGGCCTCTATCAATTGCTGATGGCCGTCAGGCTCGGCGCCACGCTCGTGCTCGAAAAATCCTTCGCTTTTCCTCAAGCGATCTTCGAACGTATCCGCGAGGAGGGCGTCACCGGTCTTCCGCTGGTGCCGACGATGGCAGCGATGATCCTGCAGATGCGTGACCTGGAACCGGGCTTCCTGCCCAGCGTCAGCTATATTTCCAACACGGCGGCGGCCTTGCCGCCGGCCCATATCGAACGTCTGCGCTGCCTTTTTCCCGGTGTCAGGCTGTATTCGATGTATGGCCAGACGGAATGCAAGCGCTGCACCTATCTGCCGCCCGAGGAGCTCGACCACCGGCCGGGTTCGGTCGGCATAGCCATTCCGAACACCGAAGCCTTTGTCGTCGACGACAATGGGCAGAGCGTGCCGCCAGGTGTGGCGGGTGAGCTGGTCATTCGTGGACCGCACGTCATGCAGGGTTATTGGCGAAACGAAGCTGCGACGGAACGAGCGCTGCGACCGGGCCCGAACCCTTGGGAGAAGGTCCTCTACACCGGTGACCTGTTCAGGACCGATGAGGACGGCTTTCTCTATTTCGTCGGCCGCAAGGACGACATCATAAAGACGCGGGGAGAGAAGGTGGCGCCGAAGGAAGTGGAAGCCGTGCTTCACGCCCATCCCGGCATCGCCGAAGCCGTTGTCGTCGGCGTGCCGGATCCGCTGCTCGGGCATGCGATCGGCGCGCTCGTCATACGCTCGGACCCGAAGCTCAGCGAAAAGGATGTCATGCGCCACTGCGCCCGTCATCTCGAGGATTTCATGGTGCCCAAAATCATAGAGTTCCGCCTGGAATTGCCGAAGACGGATACGGGCAAGGTCAGCCGCCGGCTTGCGTCGGAGATGATGGAGGCGGCGCAATGATCGTTCGCCCCGGCGATGACGCGCCGACCATCCTGGCGCAGGCTTTGGCGATCGACCCCGGCGCCGAAACGGACAGGATCGTGAGCGCCTTGCGACAACAGTTGCGCGGCATTCGCAAGCGCGGCCTCGTGCTCGGTCTTTCCGGTGGGATCGATTCCAGCGTTTCGGTGGCGTTGGCGGCGCGAGCCGTCGGGCCACAGAATGTACTGTGCCTCTTCATGCCGGAAAACGATTCCGATCCGGAAAGTCTGCGGCTCGGCCGCCTTGTCGCCGGCACTTTCGGTGTCGATTCTATCGTGGAGGATATCGGGCCGATCCTGCGCGCCATGGGCTGCTATCAGCGTCGCGACGCCTTCATCCGCGATTTGGTGCCGGACTACGGCGAAGGCTGGGCCTCGAAGATCGTGATTGCGAACGCCCTCGAGCATGGGGGCTACAATATCTCGTCGCTCGTGGTCCAGGACCCGAGGGGCAAGCAGACCAAAATAAGAATGCCGCTGCCGGTCTATCTCGGTATCGTCGCCGCCACCAACATGAAGCAGCGCACCCGCAAGCAGATCGAATATTTTCATGCTGACCGGCTGAACTTCGCCGTTCTTGGAACGCCCAACCGGCTGGAATACGACCAGGGCTTCTTCGTCAAGAACGGTGACGGCGCGGCGGACGTCAAGCCGATCGCCCACCTCTACAAGACGCAGGTCTATGCGCTCGCGGCCTATCTCGGCGTGCCCGAGGAAATCCGCAATCGGCCGCCGACCACCGATACCTACTCGCTGGCGCAGACGCAGGAGGAGTTCTACTTCTCGCTTCCCTATGACCGCATGGATCTTTGCCTTTGCGGTTTCAACAACGGCGTGGCGGCCGAAGTGGTGGGGCAGGCGGCAGGACTGGACGCCTCGCAGGTGGAACGCGTCTGGGCCGACATCGCCGCCAAACGCAAGGCGACGCGCTACCTGCACCTGCGCCCGCAACTCGTTGATGAGGTCGAGGAAATCAGTGCCTGAGCTGGCTCTCGATCCAGGTCACGCGAAGCGCTTCAGGTGAAGCGACCCAGCCGGCTCCACTGCTCGCCCGCAAGCCCGTTCAGGAAAGCCTGCGAGTTCTTCATGGCATCCAAAAGCTCTGGATCGCGTGAATGCACCACAGTCGAGGCAACGGTCAGGAAAGCGATGCGTCGCCCAAGCATTGCTTCCAGAAGTGCGGGTTGAATGCGTCCGCGCAGGCCGCTGACGCCGCGTACGGCGGCATCATCGATCAGGCAGTCGATCACCGAACCCGCCTGGCCGGGGAGGGCGAGGATCTGCAGCACGCGACCGATTCCGCCCGCCCGTGCGTGATAGGCGAATGCGCCGACATTGGTGCCGACCGGCGATGCCACGGAAACATAGACAAGCTCGCCCAGCTCCGGTTTTTGTGCCGCATCGGTCAGCATATGATGGATCTGGCCTGCCGCCCAGTTCGGGCGCAGGGCGAACTGGGCGGTCAACGGTTCGACGAGCCTGGCAAATGCGTCGCCGTCGATTTGCGATGTCCGAAAGGCTCCATGGCCTGCCCCGTCTGCCGCCACGCCGGACCAGCGTCGTTCGCTGGACTTCATTCGCCTGCAATAAAACCGGTCGAGGGTATTGGCAAACGGACTGAGCATTCGGACAGATTTCATGCGACTGGCGGAAAGGCCGAGCACAAAGCTCGCCGGCCGCATCACGCGCACCCAGTCGAGACTGTATTGCGGCAGGACAACGCCGCGCAGCCGGGTCCACAATTTTGTGGAAATGTCGTTGGCGGTCTCGCTGAACGAGATATCCTGCGGACCATCCAGATAAGCCTTCAACAAGCGGGCGCCGGCCATCGGGTCGCGTTCATGATCCTCGACCATGAGCGAACTGCAGATGGCGGCGCGTAATTGCCTGCCGTTGAACTGCATCGGCAACACGTGAACGCCGACGAACCCGGAGACGCGGCCGGCGTCGTTGACATGGACAAGCGACCGCAGATCGCCTCCGCAACCCGGCGCCTCCAGATAAAACCGTCTCATATAGTCGATGAGCGCGGCCGGTGCTTCGGTCCGCTCCTTGCGCAGCACGCGTTGGAACATGCCTGCGACTGCCGGAAGATCGGCACCTTCCAGGGCGCGAATGACGCTCAAGCCCGGCTCCCGGCACCAGAGTCCCCGCGTTTCCAGACCATGGCAAGGCCCGGCTCCCCATTGGCCATCGCGGCGAACGGCAACTGCCCGCAGTTATGCAATCTACAATTGCACTCGCTCCGGTGGTGGTCGAAAGGAGAGCTGTAACGCAGCGGCAAGGCAGGCCCTTTGCTTGATCATGAAAACCAGCGTAGCTGCTGTTACCAGCTTCGGGTAAACCGATGTTGAAGTATTGGGCGGCGAATCGAGTTGATCGGGCGCGGATCATGGCGGAAGCAGCCGGAAATCCTTGCCTTCGGGCAGCAACTGCCCGCCATCGACGATGATGGTCGTGCCGGTAATGTAGCTGGCGTCGTCCGAAGCCAGGAACAGGAAGGCATTGGCCACGTCGCGCGGGCTGCCGAGGCGGCCGAGCGGGATGGAGTCCTCCATGTTCTTGATATAGGCGGCGCCGCGATGCAGCTGGATGGCTTCGGTGAGGATGTTGCCGGGCTCGACGCCGTTGACGGTGATGCCGTAGCCCGAGAATTCGAGAGCGGCCGAACGGATCAGGCCGTTGATGCCGGCCTTGGTCGCCGAATAGTGGCCGTGACCGGGGCTGGTGACGTGCGGGCCGGTGATCGAGGAAGTGAACAGCATGCGGCCAAAGTGCTGCGCCTTCATCGGAACGAGCGCGGCCCGGGCGGCATTGAAGCTGCCGCGCAAATTGACCGCCATGACACGGTCCCAATCCTCCGGGCTGGTGTTTTCCAGCAATTGCCAGGGATAGATGCCGGCATTCTGGACCATGATGTCGAGACGGCCGTGATGGTCGAGTGCCAGTGCTACGGCGGCCTCGGCATCGGCCATCTGCGAGATGTCGGTGCGGATGAAGGCAGCGCCGACTTCGTCCGCGGCCGCTTGCCCGGCCTCGACCTCGGTATCGGCCAGCACCAGCTTGGCGCCTTCTTCGGCAAAGCGCTGTGCGATGCCCTTGCCGATGCCGCGGGCGCCGCCGACGATCAGCGCGACCTTGTCCGAAAGTCTTCCGATCTGTGGACGCCCGCTCATGCCAGCCCCCCTCTCATGCCAGTCTTTGGCGGATGGTTTGCTTGAACGCGTCGAGCAGCACGGCGGCAAGCACCAGCAGGCCGTGGATCACCTGGGTGAAGTTGGCCGGCAGGCCCATGAGGTTGATCGCCGTGTTGATGGCCGACAGCAACAGCACGCCGGCATAGACGCCGGGCAGGGTGCCGACGCCACCCTTGAGGCTGACGCCGCCGATGACGACGGCGGCGAAGGCGTTGAACAGCAGGCCGACGCCGAGATTGGCGGTGGCGCCGGAGGTGCGGATCGCCAGCAGCCAGCCGGCAAGGCCGGCGATGGCGCCGGCGAGAACGAAGGCGATGACGAGGTTGCGGTTGACGCGGATGCCGGCGCGGAAGGTTGCGGTCTCGTTGCCGCCGATCATGATCAGGTGCCTGCCGAAGGGGGTCTTGGCCATGATCAGCGAGAACACCACGAAACTCGCAATCGCGATCCAGGCGGTGAGCGGCAGGCCAAGCAGGCGCTGAATGCCGAACCAGCGGATTGCCGGCGCGAGGTCCTGTGCCGAGCGGCCGCCGGAAATGACCAGCACGAGGCCGCGCACCCAGATGTAGGACGCCAGTGTGATGATGAAGGCACTCATCTTCACCTTGACGACCAGGTAGCCGTTGATGGCGCCGATGATGCCGCCGACGACAAGCCCAATCAGCAGCGAAACCGGAACCATCAGCCATTCCGGGTGCAACTGAACGCCAAGGCCGATACCCGCCGAGCAGAACAGGACGCCGACCGCCATTGCACTGAGCGCCGCCACGGATTCGACCGACAGGTCCATGTGACCGGTGATGATGACCAGCGCCAGGCCGATCGACATGACGCCAAGCACGCTCGACGCCTCGATGATGTTGGCGAAGATGCCGAGCTGGAAATAGTTCGGAATGGAGATGGAGAAGACCACCAGCACGACGACCAGCATGAACCAGACGAGGTTGTCGAGGACGAATTCGAGGGCGTGGCGCGTGCGGGGTGACATGTGCTGATCCGGCTGGCGCATCGATTCTCGGAAAGGATCACGCGCGGATTGGAAAAATTGCTGCAGCTTGCTCTGCGCGTCCGTTCGAACGCCCAGGGCTCCGGGCCAGCGCGGCCCGAAGCCTTGGGCGACTTTGCTATTCGACCGGCTTCACGGTGCCCGAGGGCGGCTTCATGTTGCCCCAGAAGGCCGGGTTGTCGACGTTTTCCTTGGTGATCGCAGCGCCGGGGATCTTGATGTTCGGTCCCCAGGCTTCAATCGTCACGGCCGACTTCAGGCCGAGCACATCGTACTCGCCCGGCTTGATCTCCTGCTTGTTGACGACCTTGTCCATGAACATGGCGACGGCGGCGGCCTGAGCGTAGAGCGGCTGCTCGACTTCGACGTTGAGCCAGCCCTTGCGGATCAGGTCGAGGCCGACCGGCGCGCCGTTCGAGCTCATCAGCATGACGTCGCCCGGTTTCTTGCCGGCGGCCTCGAGCGAGGCGACGGCAGCGACCGAGAGATGGGCGGCGTGACTGAAGATCAGGTCGATATCCGGGTTGGCGAGCATCTGGTCGTTGACGATGGTTCCGGCTGCATCCGCCGCCCATTGCATGGCCGGAACCGAGATGATCTTGACGTCCGGGAACGCCTTCATCTTCTCCTCGAAACCCTTCTGGATGTCGAGCGTGTAGGGGTCGCCAGGATCGCCAAGCACCTGGAGGATCTTGCCTTTCACCGATCCATGCTTCGCCTTCAAAAGCTTCTCGGCCTGATCGGCGGCAATCTGGCCGATCTCGACCGTTCCCGCCACCGAGGTGAAATCGGATGGCGTCGAGGTGATCTGGCGATCGAACTCGACAACCGGGATGCCGGCGGCGCGGGCGCCCTCGATCGACGGCTTCAACGCATTGAAATCGACGGCGGCAAGAATGATCGCCGACGGCTTGAGCGCAATGACGTCGTTCATCTGCGATTGCTGAGCGTCGGTCTTGTTGTCGGCGTTCAGCGTCTTCATCTCGTAGCCGACCTGCTTCAGGAACATCTCCAGAGCGCTCACCGAGCCGGTCTGGAATTCGTCGAGCAATGTCGGCACCAGGTAGTAGACGGTGCCCTTGGACTGGGCGAATGCCGGCGTGAGCGTGGCAAAGGCCAGTGCCAGGATACCGAAGACGGAAAGAAGTATTTTCTTCATGTCGTTCGCTCCTCTTGCGCCGGACCCCTCATTTTGTCCCTCAGCCTGCCGGTCCGGCACCGGCGAGCGTCTCTCCGGTGATCATGTCGATCACCGCGTCGGGACTTGTCTTGTTGCGCGCGACATCGCCGGCCACGACGCCTTGCCGGATCACCACGATCCGGTCGGCGACCTGGAAGGCCTGCTGCATGATATGGGTGATGATGACGACGCCGATGCCTTGCCTCGCCACCTGGCGGATCATGTCGAGGCCGCGCCGCGTCTGCTCGACACCGAGTGCTGCGAACGGCTCGTCGAGAAGCACGAGCTTGCCGCCAAAATGCACGAATCGATTGAGCTCGATGGCCTGCCGCTGGCCGCCCGAGAGATGCTCGACATTGGTTCTCAGCGAAGGGATGCGGGTGCCGGCGCTGGCCAAGGCCTTTTCGACCACCTGCTCCATGGCCGGTTCGTCGAGCACGGGAACGCCAAGGAATTTCCTGGTGATCTCGCGGCCCATGAAGAAATTGGCCACCACGTCGACATTGGTGCAAAGCGAGAGGTCCTGGTAGACGGTCTCGATCCCAGCCGCCTTGGCCTCGGCGGGAGATTTGGCGAGGAATTCCTTGCCCTCGAACAGCATGCGGCCGGAGGTCGGCTCCAGGCCGCCGGCGATGATCTTGACCAGCGTCGATTTGCCGGCGCCATTGTCGCCCAGAAGCGCCACCACCTCGCCTTTGCCGATCGAGAAGCTGATGCCCTTGAGCGCTTCGATCGCGCCAAAATTCTTGGTGACATTGTCGAGCACCAGCAGGGGTTGGCTCATGCCAGGCTGAGCTCCGCTCATGCCGCGATCCCCTTGCCTTGCAGTATATCTCGCCCGCGTTCGCGCTCGGCGGTGAATATCTGGCCGAAGCGCGGCGAAAGCACGCCTGAGACGGCAAGTGCGGCGGCCCCGCGCAGCACCGCATGCTGGCCGCCGCGTGCGACGGTGACACGCGGCGCCGTGCGGTCGCTTCGCGCCGAGATCGAGTTGGCAAGCCTGGCAGCCGAACCGGCCAGCCGTTCAAGCAGATCGGTGGACGCCAGTCCGCCGAGGATGATGGTTTCGGGATCGAACAGGTTCTCGACGATGGTGATGGCGTTGCGGAAGATCGGCCCGACTTCGTCAACCCAATCGGCGTCGCTGATGTTCCGGCGCTGCAGCGCCTCGAGCGAGAGGTATCGTTCGAGGCAGCCGCGATTGCCGCAGGGGCACGGCTCGCCGCCCGGCACGACAGGGATGTGCCCGATTTCGCCGGCGTTTCCCCAGGCGCCGCGTAGCGCGCTTCCGTCATGGACCATGACGCCGCCAAGACCGACACCGAAATAAAGATAGTAGTATTCGGAATACCCGATCCCGAGGCCATAGAGGCGCTCGCCCATTGCCGCGGCCGCCATGTCGGTCTCGAAAAACGCGGGCAGCCCGGTCGAGGCCTCCAGCCGTTCCCGAAGCGCCACGTCCTTCCAGCCGGTCATCGTCGTCGGGCCGACAAAGCTCATCGACTCCACGCCGAAAGGGCCGGGCAGCGCCATGCCGATGCCGAGAACGCGACCGCCCGGCCGCAGTCCGGTCAATTCAAGCACCATCGCGCCGATCAGATCGAAGGCATGGTCGGGCGTTGCGTTGGGGGCCTCGCGGTAGGCGCTCTCGATCACGTCCCCGCTCAAATTGATCAGCGCGGCATTGATACCCAGCGGAGTGACGTGGATGCCGACGGCATAGCCGCCCTCCGGGTTGATCCGCAGGGTCGCCGGAGGCAGCCCGCGCCCTCGCGGCTCTTCGCGCATCGACAGAACGTAGCCGTGTTCTTCCAGCTCGCGAACGATGGTCGAGACCGTTTGAACGGTGAGCCCGACCCGCTTGGCAATGTCGCCGCGGGCGATCGGACCGTGAAGGCGGATGGACTCAAGGACGATACGCCTGTTGTAAGGCCGCCCAAACTCCTGATTGGTCCCCCGCAGTGCCATGTCTTGCATTCCTGGGAGACAAGAGGGTGGCACCGAATATTTATTCAGTCAAATGGAATTCAAAAAGAATTCCGGCGTTCCTTCGCGCCCCCCTCTGTCCTGCCGGACATCTCCCCCAACAAGGGGGGAGATTGGCCGTCCCCTCGGCCTTCGCCAATTTTCAACATTCAAGAAAGGGCACTGTCGCCGAAGCTGCCAATCTTCCCCCAAATGGGGGAGATGTCCGGCAGGACAGAGGGGGCCCAGCATCGAAAAGGTCCTGCACCGACGTCCGAAAAGCCTACGACGTGCCAGATGCACCCCTGCAGCCACTAAAGATACCGCGCGACCTTCTTGCCGACCCTCAGGAAGCGCAGCGGGTCGATGGCCTCGCCATGGTGGCGGATCTCGTAATGCAGATGTGGGCCGGTCGAGCGGCCGCTGCTGCCGGTCTTGCCGATGACGTCGCCGGCATTGAGCCGCTTGCCGACGGTCACGTCGATTTTGCTGAGATGCCCATAGCGCGTCGCAAAGCCATTGCCATGGTCGACCTCGACCATGCGGCCGTAGCCGCCGTTCCAGCCGGCCTTGACGACGACGCCGGGCGCCGTGACCTTGGCAGGCATTCCGGTCGGCGCCCTGAAATCCATCCCCGAATGCAGCGCGGCGGTGCCGAGGAGCGGATCGGGGCGCACGCCGAACGGGCTGGTGACCGAGCGGCCGGGCGCGGGGTTGGCGAGCGGCAGCCGTCGCGCCTCCGTCTTCAGCCGGTCGAGCGCGTCCAGCGCCTCGTCGAGTTCCCTTACCTTGCTGTCGAACGTCATCGAACTGTCGAGTGGTATCAGCGGACCGCCGGCATCGCTCTTGCCGAAATCGCCGTCGACCGGCAGGCCCGCCGCCTCGAGCGCCTGAGAAATCGCATCGGCGTTTTTGTAGGCGTTGTCGGCAAGCGTGGCGATGCGGGTGAGCTGCTGGCTCTCTATGGCCTTGAGCGCGGCGTTGATCGATACGAACAGCCTGTCGGCACGATCGGCCGCCGTGTCGCTCGGCAGCGGATCGGAGCGGGTCGACCACAGCGAGAACGGCTTGGCATCGCCAGCGCCAAGGCTGGCGCCGACGCTGGCAACCGCATAGGCCTGTAGCGGGGCGTCGGTCACCTCGGCGCGTTTATCCGGCTTTGCGGACGCAGCCGTGCCTGCGGCGGGCGGCGTTCTGACGTCGCTCTCGGCGCGTTCGAGGAGCGGGCCGATGCGGCCGTGGCGCAGGCTGAGCTGGGTCTGTCGTTCCAGCAACTCGCCAACTTTGGTTTCCATGAGCTGCTGGTCGAGAAGCTGACGGCTGGTGATCCGGTCGACCTGGGCGCGCAGTGCGGAGATGCGGTCCTCATAGGCCTGCTGCATGCGCGCCTGCCGTGCCGTGGTCGCGCCGATCAGGTCGTCGCGCAGCACGAGATAGGAGGTCGCCAGCAGATAGCCTATCGCCATCGCCGCCAGCGCCGAGCCGCAAAATGCGGCGACCCATGGCCGTATGGTGAAATGCCTGATCTCGTTGCCCCGGGCGATAATGACCGTATGGGGCTCGTTGCGCCTGCCAAAGACCGTTGACTGACTGGCTACGTTCACAGGACCAAGCTTTCGTTACGACACCAACGACAAGCCCGATTACACATCATTAAGGTTAACGGTCGGTTGCTGGCGCCCAGCTTGCAGCCCATGGGTTGCAGCCGGATTGCTTCGGCGCCCGTGCTTCACACGGGTTCAGGCCACAGCCGAAATTGACGTCCCGAAATCGACGTCAAAGCGCGCGCACGGCCTCCAGCACCGCCTCGACATGGCCTTCGACGCGAACGTTTCGCCAGATCCGGGCGATCCGTCCGTCGCTGCCGATCAGGAACGTTGCGCGCTCGACGCCCATATAGCGGCGGCCATAGAGCTGCTTCTCGACCCACAGATGATAGGCTTCGATCACCTTGCGCTCCTCGTCGGCGACGAGGTCGACGGTCAGATCGTATTTCGACTTGAATTTGTCGTGTTTTCGGACACTGTCCGGCGACAGGCCGATCACGACAGCGCCGAGCTTTTCGAATTCCGGCTTCAACTGTGAAAAGCCGATCGCCTCATTGGTGCAGCCGGTGGTGTCGTCCTGCGGATAGAAGTAAAGCACGACCGGCTTTCCCCGCAATGACGCGAGGCTGAGCGATCCGCCGCCGTCGCGGGGAAGGTCGAACTGCGGCGCAACGTCGCCGACGTCGAGATCAGCCATATCGATGCCCTTGTTTGTGGTTACGCGCGAAGCCTCATCGATATATTGTCGCACCGGGAGTCGTCCACGGTCGAGTTCGCTCAACGGAAAATTGTGTGGATCAGGAGCAGCCGCAGCACGAGAAGATCAGATTCAGGCGTGATGAAATCACCGACCTGGGGGCCTTCCCGTCCGCGTGCCGCATACCGCCGCTCGGCCAGGGCCGCGGCGTTGGTATTCTTGCGCGGCTGTTTGCCGGCCTTTTGGCCCTTGTGCTGCTGGCCACCGCCGCTGTCTATGCGATCGGCATGTCCGGCTTCGGCACCGAGCGGCTGCGGGCCGAGGCGGAAACGGCCATCGAGAAATTGGCCGGCGTCGACGTCGACGTTGCGGTCGGGCCGGCCCGTCTCACGCTCGACGGATCGAGCTTCATAGCGCTGCAGGTCAGCGACGTCAGCCTCAAGACCGCCGACGGCAAACCGATGGCCGATGCCGGGCGTGTCCGCTTCGGCGTAAGGCTGATACCGCTGCTTTCGGGCGAGGTGCGGCTTACCAGTGCCAGGATTTCCGACGCGCGCATCGTGATGTCGGCGCTGCCGTCGGGTGGCGACTGGACGGCGGCGCTGCGCAATGACGACGGCCTCATCGATCCGGACAGGCTGGCCGGCACGGTCTTTGCCAGCATCGGTCACGCGCTCGATGCGGTGCGCGAGGAGCAGATGCGCCGGATCGAGCTGCGCAATGTCGACCTCGTTCCGCCAGAGGCCGGGTGGGTCAAACTGGTCAGGATCGCGGATGCTACCGTTGCGCAGTCGGGGCCGGGCGGCATGGAGTTTTCATCCGACGCGGCTGTCGACGGCAGGGCACTCACCATCGCCGCCTCAGCAAGCCGCGATACGACGACGCGGCGCGTGACGGCGTTGGATGCCAGCGTCGAGATAGCACAGCTTGACCAGGCTGCGGCAGCGCCGGGCGGGACGCTTGGCGCGATTGCCCTGAAGTTGGCGGGATCGGAAGGATCCGGCGACGACGCGTCGCGGCTGACGGCCTCGTTGTCGTTCGCCGGTGCCGTGCTCGATCTTGGCACGCGTGGCTCGCTTCCAGCAGACGTCGATCTCGCTGCGACGCTTGTCGCCGGCGCCAACAAGGTCCAGGTGGACCGGCTGCAAGTGAGGACCGGTCGCTCGACATTCGAGTTCGCCGGTTCGATCGGGCCGAAGCCGGCGACTGGAACAGCGGGCGAGGAGCCGTCCTATCGCTACGACCTGACCAGCGACGGCTCGACGCTGGCGCCTTCGGAATCCTCCGAACCTGCGCTCGATTTCATCGCCCGGGTGGCCGGCGTCTACCAGACCCGCAGCCGCAAGCTCGTTGCCGAGCAGATCGGGATCAGATCCGGGTCCGCCAGCGAGGCGCTGGGCACGGCTTCTGTCGAGTTCGCCAGGGGAAAGGTGCCGGGCATATCTGTAGCCTTCAACGTCCACGACATGCCGGTCTCGCATGTCAAGCAATTGTGGCCCTGGTTTTCGGCGCGAAACGCTCGCCTGTGGGTGCTGAAAAACCTGTTCGGCGGCCGCGTCGTCGACGCCAGCCTGCAGTTCCAGGTCGTGCCCGGGCGCCTTGGCAACGGGATCCCGCTTTCATCAGACGAGATATTCGGCCGGTTCCAGGTCGAAGGATCGCGCTTCGATACAGCCGGTCGCATTCCGCCGATACGCGATGCCGTCGGCGTCGTCGAATTCCACGGCAATGACGTCGACATCGCCTTGTCCTCGGGCAACGTCTATATGGCCAGCGGCCGCACGGTGGCGGCAAGCAACGGCACGATGACGATCAAGGCGGCGAACCGCCCGCCGGTGATCGGCGCGCTCGATATCGATGTTGCCGGGGAGGCGTCCGCAATCGCCGAACTCGCCTCCTACGAGCCGATCAATGCCATGCGCCATGTCGGCCTGCTGCCGGACGACCTGTCCGGCACGGTGACCGGCCACGTCAAGGCGGATATTCCGCTGCAGTCAGGCGTCGACAGCTCGAAACTCGATTGGCTGGTGACGCTCGATTACAAAGACCTGTCGCTGGGCAAGCCGTTCGAAGACCAGACGGTGACGGACGCGGATGGTTCGATCACGGTGGAACGCGAGAAGGCGGTGATATCAGCCAAGGCGCTGCTCAACGGCATTCCAGCCGAACTCGACTTGATCGAACCGCTCAGGGATGGCGGACCGCCACGCAGCCGAAAAGTGGCGCTGATGCTCGACGACAAGATACGTGCCGCCGCCATGCCTGGCCTGTCGGAGCTGCTTTCCGGAACCGTCAAGGTTGAGATCGACAAGAGTGGAACGGGCAACCAGACTGTTTCGGCGGACCTGACCAATGCCAGGCTGGACATTCCCTGGGCAGGCTGGAGCAAGGGCCCCGGCATTCCAGCCAATGTCACATTTGCCATGGCCAAATCCGGCGACACCACGACGCTGTCCGACTTCGACCTGGATGGAAAGACCTTTTCGATCGATGGCGGCGTGGTGCTGGTCAAAGGCGCCCTGTCCTCGGCGCGGTTCAGCAACGTCAAGCTGAACCGGGGAGACAACGTTGCCGTTTCGGTGAAACGATCGGGCAAGGGCTACGCGATCGACATCAGCGGCAGCGCGCTGGACGCGCGCTCGCTGATCAAGCAATTCACGTCCGATGTCGACACCGCCACCAAGGCCACGGGCTCCGACGCGATTTCGGTCAGCGCCGACGTCAATTCGCTGACCGGCTTCCACAACGAGACGCTGTCGAACCTGAAGCTCGACTACAGCGCCGCCGGCTCGAGGGTGAATGGGCTCAAGGTGAGCGCCACGGCAAGTTCGGGTGCTGCCATCAGCATCAGCAATACGACCGGCGCCGGCAAGCGCGCCCTCAACGTGCGGTCGGCCGACGCCGGCGCAATCCTGCGGTTCCTCAACATCTACGAGCATATGGAGGGCGGCTCGATCACCCTGGCGCTCGCCGGGGCAAGCGATGGGCCGATGAAGGGCCAGGTCGACTCGCATGATTTCTTCGTGGTCAACGAGCCGAAACTCGCCTCGCTCGTATCGACGACGCCGGCCGGTGACAGCCGCAGCCTCAACGAAGCCGTCAAAGCCAATATCGACACGTCGAGAGTGAAGTTCGAGCGCGGCTTTTCCGAGATCGAAAAGGGCGCCGGCTATCTGAAGCTGGCCAATGGCGTGCTGCGCGGCCCGCGCATCGGCACCACCTTCCAGGGCACGCTCTATGACCGGAACAACAACATGGACATGACCGGCACCTTCATGCCGGTCTACGGCATCAACCGCATCTTTGGCGAACTGCCGCTGTTCGGCGCGTTGCTCGGCAATGGCCGTGATCGCGGGCTGATCGGCGTGACTTACCGGCTCAGGGGCAATGCCAACAAGCCCAAACTGGACGTCAATCCGCTGTCGGTGATCGCGCCCGGAATTTTCAGGTCGATCTTCGAGTACCGGTAAGGTCAAAACCCAATCGCTTAGAGACCGAGTCTTGACATGGCCGGACTCTGGCTCGCCCCGGCCGAATTCACGCCCATGACCCCTGGACGGAGCCGCCGGGGGGGGGCGGGGGGGGCGCGGGGGGGGGGGGGGGGGGGGGGGGGGGGGGGGGTTGGGGGGGGGGGGGGGGGGGGGGGGGGGGGGGGGGGGGGGGGGGGGGGGGGGGGGGGGGGGGGGGGGGGGGGGGGG
>NZ_JBVVPZ010000047.1:0-52446 GCF_055811415.1 Mesorhizobium sp. WSM4846 | reverse complement strand
CGCTTGCAACTTCGGCTAACGGGAAGCGGCAGAGTTCATCTCAAAGTGCGTTGCCGCCTGGCGGCTTTTTGGGGCCGGAAGCGGAATGGCGGCTCCGAGGTTCGGATCGGCGGAAGCGGACAACGGGTCGGCGAGAGGTCGTCATCGGCTGATCCTGAGCGACGGTCCAGGGATAGGCGCGCCGATGCCGGGCGATGCGGAGGTAGACACGTCTTCGATTTTGAGGAACGCACCGCCGAGAATGTGCCTGAGAGAGGAGGCTGGGAGGGGACCGGCGGCTTGTGACAGCGCAGCACCTGACGCGCGGTTCGGTCCGCGCCAGCTGGCCTCATTCGGGAAGCCCTGCCGTTCGCAAGGCCGCTGCCAGCGCATCCATCAAGTACGGCCGAAACAGGTTAGTTCGCACGTAGCCGCCGACCGAGAAATTCGGCGCCACCTCGATCAGTCGTCGTGCCGCAGAGTGCGCTTCTTCGACATTGCCAAGGCCGACGTGGCTGGCCGCCAGATAGGCGTACGGGATGCTGAAGCCCGGATTGGCCCGAACCGCCAGAGCGGCGTATCTGGCCGCGTCGGCGAAGGTGCCGGCAAAGAGGTGAGTCAGGGCGAGGGCGCAGTAGGGATGGTAGCTCAGCGGATCGTCGATCGGGCTCAGCCGCAGCGCCTTGTGCGCATGTTCCACCGCCCGCTGGTGTCGCTCGCTGTGGGCACTGACCAAAGCGCTGAAGCCAAAGGCCAAGGCCGAATTGTGGTTCAATGCGAGGGCCCGGTCGAGCACCTCGAGGGCGGCGTCGTACTCCCGGGTGAGGTTGGCGCGGACGAACGCGCCGATGCTCATCGCCTGCGGGTCGTCGCTGGTGATGCCTAACGCAATGTCGGCGTGGTTGAGTGCGGCCGTCTTGTCTGCGGGATCCAACCCGTTGCGGAGATAGCGCTGCTCGTAACACCATGCGGCATAGCCATGCGCAGCGACATAGTCCGGCTGAAGCTCGATCGAGCGCGCCAGCAGTTGCAGGGCCTTGTCCGTCTCGACGGGCGTGTTCGCATGCGCGTGCGGCAGGGCCCGAAGGTAGAGATCGTACGCATCCAGACTTTCGGGCCGCTTGCGGCGCGCGCGCTCGATCTCCGCACGGCGGACACTCGGTTCGATCGAGCCCACGATCTGCTCGGTCAATCGATCCTGGAGATCAAACACGTCCGTTGCCGCGCCCTCGAACCTGTCGGCCCAGACATGAGTGGCCGATGCGCCGTCGACAAGCTGGGCATTGATCCTCAGTCTCCCCCCGGACTGCCGCAAGCTGCCCTGCAGCAGGTAGCGAACGCGGAGTTCGGCGGCGATGGTGCGCGCATCGGTTTCCCTGCCCCTGAAGCCGAAGGAGGAATTGCGTGCGATGACGAACAGGCCCGGGATCTTCGAGAGGTTGGTAATGATGTCCTCGACCAGGCCATCGGCGAAGTAGTCATGGGGCTCGTCGCCACTCATGGTGGCGAACGGCAGCACGGCGATCGAAGGGCCGCCGAGCGCACTCTCGTCGCCACGCTCCAGCGACAGGCGGTAGCCCCGCCGCGAGACGGTGGCCAGGACCGCATGCTGTTCGTCGCCGAGCGCTCGCCGGATCTCGTGGATGCATTGAACGAGACTGTCGTCGGTAACGGCGGCGCCTCCCCAGACGGCTTCAAGCAGCTCGGCCTTGCTGACCAGCCTGTTCGCGTTCTGGACGAGGTGGCGAAGGACCGCAAAGGCCTGCGGCCTGAGGGCGATTGCGTCGCCGTTGCCAAGACGGAGCGTCTCGCCTTCAAGGTCGACGACAACCTTGTCGTTGAGGACAAGGGTGGCAGTTGCTGGCGAACTGACCATGACGATCCTCACGTGTGACGGATCCCGTCGCCGAGCATACACCAGGTCTTCGCCGACGGCTCTCCATTCTTTCAGGGCTCTGGCCGGCGCAATTTCGGCAAACCATCGGAACTCGCTCGTTACTCGGACGAAGCGTGGTGCGATGGTCGCAACGAAGCACGACCGCGCAGGAGAGGAAAAACGATGTCTGCCACCGATCTTGTCCGGTCGCTCCGCGATCGCTGCGTGACGCTCATGGTAGCCGCCATTTGCGGTTCGGTGCTCCCCAGCTCGACCGCGGCGGGTGAGCAGACACACCAGCTTCGTGGACTGTTCTGTAACACGGAGGGGCAGCTCGACGAGGCGCTCAGCCATATGAGCCGGAACGTTGCGCCGGGCGCGGCCGCCGAACTGACCAACGACGAGGAAATCGTCTGCACCTACGTGGATCTGCTGCACTACATCGTCGAACGACCGCGGATCATCGGGGAAATCCCGGCCGAGTTTCCCCTGGTCAAATACGAGGGTGAACTCGTCGGCGTGATCGTAGGAGGTCGCGTCCGTCCGGTATCGCCGCCAGCTCGTGTCTTCTTCATCCTCCGCGACCGCCTTCCGGACGCCGTGACCGAGCAGCGCGTCTGAGCACCTGTGTCAGGCATCAGCCGGATTTGAAACGGATCGCGAAGGAGCCTTGCGATTTGCCGCCGCATGACGCCCTAGCGCACGGTCGACAGGTAGCGGCCCGGGCGGCGCAATCCATGACCTCCTGCGTGATCCCGGCAACGTCTGCTTTGAGGATGTTGCGAAGTCGATCTCTATGGCCGATATTGGCGCGTACCTGTCCGGCTCCTCGTTGGTCGCAAGGAGCCGAGGTGGTCAAATTTCTGTCCCTTCCGCCAAAATGAGTGCATCCTCGACGTCGACGCCAAGATAGCGCACCGTGTTCTCGATCTTGGTGTGGCCGAGTAGGATTTGCACCGCTCGTAGGTTGCCGGTGGCTTTGTAAATGATGGACGCCTTGGTCCGCCGTAGCGAGTGCGT
The DNA here is from genome assembly GCF_055811415.1 of Mesorhizobium sp. WSM4846. NCBI lineage: Bacteria > Pseudomonadati > Pseudomonadota > Alphaproteobacteria > Hyphomicrobiales > Phyllobacteriaceae > Mesorhizobium > Mesorhizobium sp. WSM4846. Next base: position 49,571 of record NZ_JBVVPZ010000047.1, on the reverse strand, counting down.
GCCGTATTCCTCCCGGCGCAGGCCGATGCCAGTCACCCACTCATCGACCAGTCGCGCATATTGCCGTGTGCTCAGATGATCGGCGTGATCGATGCGGCTCGGAAAGGCGTATTCGTCGATCGCGCCGCCGCGCCGATCAAGCCATGCCAGAAGGCTGGCACGCGCATCATCCATCAACTCGAATTGGACCGGCCGACCCGTCTTTTGCTGAACGACGATCGCCCGGGTCCGGATTTGGCTGCCGCTGACCAATTCGCCGATCTTAATCTTTACGATATCGCAGCCCCTCAGCTTGCTATCGATCGCCAGATCGAAAAGTGCTCGGTCACGGACGCGACGGTGCTGATCGAGGAAGAAGCGAACGGCCCACACCTGACGTGGCTTCAACGCTCGTTTGGCTCCGACCTTGCGGCCAGCATTCCAAGCTCGACGTTCCTGCGAACCCGGATCATATTGTGACATACCCATGATCATTCTCCTTGGCCGACATCGGCCAGGGAGATTTTCCCCGCCTTGCACCTACCGTCTGTTGCGGTTTTTGGGCCGGCAGCGGACTGGCAGCTGCTGATGTCAGATACAGAAAAGCGACATTCAGCTCAGCGCGAGCATCGTCATGACCTGACCCCACGTGGCCTTTCGGCGCGACAGTGTCGAATGTCCGGAAGAGCAGTCATTGCCCAGGTATGCACGTCGGCTGCGTTGACGGCGAACAATAGCCAGTATCGATTTCAACCAATTCGCTTTGAGCAGAATCGAAAGTTTCCTCTTTCCCCGTGTCTTCCTGCTATCGTGAAGACAAGGAGATGGTCCGATGACCGGGAACCGGAAGCTGGCCGCTATTCTGGCCGCCGACGTGGTCGGGTACAGCCGACTCGCCAGCGCCGACGAAGATCGTACCTTGGCGAGGCTGCGGGCACTGCGCAGCGACCTGATTGATCCGACTATCGCCGTGCACAACGGGCGTGTGATCAAGCGCACAGGCGATGGAGCGCTGGTCGAGTTCCGCAGTGTGGTTGACGCCGTGCGCTGCGCCATCGAGGTGCAGAACGCCATGGTCGAGCGCAATGCCGGCGTGCCACCGGGCCGCCGCATCGAATTCCGGATTGGCATCCATCTGGGGGACGTAGTCGAGGAAAGCGACGGCGACCTGATGGGCGACGGTGTCAACATCGCCTCGCGTTTGGAGGGGATCGCGGCACCGGGCGCCATCTGCCTGTCCGAGGATGCCTATCGCCAGGTTAAGGCGAGGCTCGATCTCTCAGTCAGCGATCTCGGCAGCACGCAGCTCAAGAACATCGCCGATCCGATCCGGGTCTATTCGCTCCAGGTCGGCGCCGCCGCGCCGGCAAAGGCAACCACGACCTCCGAATTCGTGACAAGCCGGCCGGTGACGGCACTGCCGCCGAAGTTGTCGATCGCCGTCTTGCCCTTCGCAAATATGAGCGGCGATGCCGAGCAGGAGTATTTCGCCGACGGGATCTCCGAGGACACGATCACGGCTCTCTCAAAGCTGTCGCAGCTGTTCGTCATCGCTCGCAATTCGTCCTTCACATTCAAGGGTAAGAACGTGAACGTACAGGAGGTGGGTCGGAACCTTGGCGTGCGCTACGTGCTGGAAGGCAGCGTCCGCAAGTCCGGCAACAGGGTACGGATCACCGCGCAGCTCATCGACGCAACCACGGGCGGGCATCTGTGGGCCGAGCGTTTCGATCGGGACCTGACCGACATCTTTGCCGTGCAGGACGACGTGACACAGCACATTGTCGGCGCGCTCGCGCTCAACTTGACGGAGGTCGATCAACAGCGGCTCGTAACCGAGCAAACCGACAACCTGGAAGCATATGACTGCTTCCTTCGTGGCCGAGAGCAACTGTGGCGGTACACGAGAGAGCAAAACAACCAGGCTCGGGAACTCTTGCAACGCGCCATCGAACTGGACCCGAAATTCGCCTCGGCCCACGCGTTCTTGGCCCTCGCACACGGGCTGGACTACATAAACCGATGGAGCACGTCCCTGTCGATGTCAGTGGAACAAGCGGAAGAGTTTGCGACACGTGCAGTGGCGCTCGATGATCGAAATCCTTACGCGCATTGGGCGCTGGGCATCATCAATCTGCATTTGCGACGGCACGACATGGCCATCCGCGAGGCTGAGCGTACGATCTCCCTCGCTCCAAATCTTGCTGAGGGGCACGAAAGCCTCGGTAATACGCTCCACTATTCAGGGAGGTCCGAGGAGGCGCTTGCGTGCTTCGATCGGGCAATGGCCCTGAACCCGTACTATCCGGACATGTTCCTGCACTTCCAGGCACAAGCGATGTTCCAGTTGGGCCGGTACGAGGATGCCGCCGCTTCTCTCAAGCGGCGTCTTGTTCGTAACCCCGGCACTGATGTCTCACGCGTGCTTTTGGCTGCGAGCTACGGCCACTTAGGCCGCTTCGACGAGGCACGGGTGCAGTGGCAGGAAGTGTTTCGTATCAATCCTGATTATTCACTGGAATACCGGCGCAAGGTGCTGCCTTACAAGAACCCTTCCGATTTCGAGCTAGTGGTGGACGGGCTTCGCAAGGCTGGCTTGGTGTAATTACCAGACCAGGCGAGTGTTCAATCTTGGAACTTCTACAGCCACTCACGCGAAGGTGAAGCAATGGCCGGTGTTGGCGCAACCGCGACGTCCAGTGTGGTCGCCGCTAACGTCTGCTTTCAGGCAGTAGCAAAGGAATCCTCAACGGCTGATATGAGGCGCGTTGCTGCCATTCGCAACGCCGAGAATGAAGGTCTCGAACGGGGCAAAAGCGACAGTTCCAACTCTCCCCTTCGCGAGGCGCACCCCTGCACCGACCACCTTCCCGCTTTAGCTCGTCCATAATGTCAGCCGTTTCGGCCAGCAAGGCATCGATCTTCATGAAATGGAGCAAGCGGTATTTCGACACCGCCGGGCGGATCAAGATGATCGAGCTGACACTGCCTCACCTTGTTGGCAATGATCGACCGCATCATCAGTTGCGCGGCGCCGAACATCGGGTCGACTGAGGTCGGGTGTCCGGCGACGCGCCTCACTGCTTGAAGCAGTGGTCGCGGTGCCATTGCAGGAAATGAGCATGCGGGCGTTCAAACTGTCGGCGAGGCGGAAGCGCGCGACGGGCCTTGTTTATGAATGCCTGCACACTGTCGAGGTCGTTGACCTGTCGCGAGATCAGAATTTCCAAGTCATCGGATAGGCTGATCAATCCGCGATCGAACATCCAGTGTGCTGTACCAGACAGTGCGATCCCATTGTTGATGACATCCGGGCCGTTCGCTTCGACCGGTCGAATATGGGCGGCGGAAACTTCGGCCCGGCCGCCGCCATTGATCAACTTCAGTCCCGTGATCGCGCACCGCTCATCATAGGCGCGCAAGACGATGCGACGAAAAATGCGATCCCGCACAATTCGCGATCCGATGTAGCTTACGCGATCACGGCTCTGCTCGAATTCGAATGGCGCCTGCTCATCCTGAAAGCCAGCAGATGTACCGGTCTCATCAACGCGCGGTAGCAACACTCATTCGTCTCCAGGCCCAAATCGATAATGCGGTTGAAGTCGCTTGGACTGATCGGCCGGACGGCCGATTGGGCGCGACCGGAAATTCGCTCTTGGTCGTTGAGCAAGCCTCGTTCAACGAGACCGTCAGTTCCGTTGAACGGGACAGGATTGACGAAATCGAGATAGGTTCCGGGCTTAATCAGAGCGAGATACATATCAGGCGTCACAGGATCGGGAATGACCTGTTGGACTTTGGCTACCGCGTAATAGCCACGGGTATCGGTTACCTTGCTAGGCTCGTAGTAAATGATCCAGTCACCGACGCATGCTTCGACACGACGTAGATACGGGCGAGGAAACTGGTATTGCTCTGCGGGGCGGTCGTTGTAGATCGAATCTAGGCGGTGAATGAAGACCCCGAATCCCATGAGCTTCCTGCAATGCGTTCTTTGGGAATATCTGCCTCAGATGTAACACCAATCCGATCTTGGGAACTTAGTCCAGGTCGGAGAAGCTTTTCCCCATGGTATCGGTCCTTTGGAGGCGCATAGGGAAAGCCCCTAACAAGCGACCGCGCTATTTTCACGGAACGTGTCGCGAAAGGCCTGTGCGGTCCGTCCTCCGACAGAAGGAGAGCGCCATGCGAAAACTCATCGTCACCGAATTCATCAGCGTCGATGGCATCGCCGAGGTCGAGAGGCTGCCTGGCGTGACCTGGAACGATGAAATGCAAAGGTTCAAGGAGGATGAGCTTGCCGACAGCGGCGCCATGCTTTTGGGGCGCACGACCTAGGAGATTTTTGCCGGCTCATGGCCCAAGGAAACCGGAGATTTCGCCGACCGGTTCAACGCGCTGCCGAAATATGTCGCGTCGACGAGCTTGAAGGCGCTCGACTGGAAACCGGCCGAGCTGCTGAAGGGCGCATTGCCGCAAGCGGTCAGGCAACTGAAGCAAGGCAGCGGCGGCAACATCTATGTGCATGGCAGCCTCAGCGTCGCGCAGGAATTGCTGCGCCATAACCTGGTCGACCGCGTCAGGTTGCTCAGCTACCCCGGCGCCGTCGGCCAGGGCAAGCCGCTGTTCCCGTCCGGCGAGCAGGTGCCGCTCGAGCTGATCTCGGCCACGCAATTCAGCAACGGCGTGGTGGCGCTCGAGTATGCGGCTGTGGTTGCGAAGTCGTGATGAGCGAGCGCCGATGTCGGCCAATCTCCCCACTCGTGGGGAACTCGTGGGGAACTCGTGGGGGAGATGCCCGGCAGGGCAGAGGGGGCGCGAAAGAACGCAAGCATTTGAGTTTTAGCTGCCGTAACGGCGCAGTTGCGATTTAGGTTGGCGGGACAGAGCCCCCTCTGGCCTGCCGGCCATCTCCCCCATAAGGGGGAGATCGGCAGCTTCAGCCTACGACGCGCTACTGGACGGCTCGCTGAAGCCCGGCGAGCGCGAGCTTTCGCTGCGGCTAGGCGTGTCGCGACCGCTACTGCGAGAGGCGCTGCGCTCGCTTGCCATGCTCGGCTTTCCTGGACATCCGCCACGGCAGGGGCCGCCGCCGTCGCGCTCGCGCGCGCCATCAGGGCCTGCCACAGCCTCGGTAGGCTACCGCGAGACTGTGACAGCGGCTCGGTTGGACAATTCACGACACAGCTTGCAGTACCTATAAAGTGCCAAGCGGCATCAGGCGCCGCCCATATAGATGTCCATGATCTGTCGGTCGTTGCGGACATCTCCGGGCGTGCCTTCGAAGCGCTTTTCTCCGGCGGCCAGGATATAGAGCCGGTCGGCGATCGGCATGGCCTCGCGAATATTCTGCTCGACCATGAGAATGCCGATGCCACGCGCGGTCAGCACCTTGATGCGCTCCAGCGTCTCGCTCACCATGGCCGGCGAAAGGCCGGCGGACGGTTCGTCGAGCAGAATGAAACGCGGTTCCGACACCAGCGCGCGCGCCAGCGCCAGCATCGCCTGTTCGCCGCCTGAAAGGGCTCCGGCCGTGGTCTTGCGCCGCCGCGCCAGCGATGGATATTGGTCGACCAGAGCCTCGATGCGCCTGTCCACCAGCTTCCGGTCGGCAATGGCGTAGCCGCCCATGCGCAGATTTTCCATCATCGTCAGCCGTGGAAACACGCCGCCGCCCTGCGGCATCAGCACCAGGCCCTGGCGCACGACTTCATGAACCGGCAAATTGCCGATCGTTTCGCCGCCAAGCCCGATTGTGCCGCTCCATACCGGCAGCGCGCCGGCGATCGCTTTCAGCAAGGTCGACTTGCCGCAGCCATTGGGGCCGAAGATGCAGGTGATCTTGCCGGCTTCCGCGACAAGGGAGACGCCATGGACGATCTCCTGCTTGCCGTAGCCCGCAACGACGCTGTCTGCGACCAACGTGCTCATTGCGGACGCCCTAGATAGGTCTGCATGACTTCGGAATTTTGCACAATGTCCTCGAACGCGCCGCTGGTCACCACCCGCCCTGAATCCATGACGATGATGCGGTCGCAGACATTGCGCACCATTTCCATGTCATGCTCGATGACGAAGAAGCTGGTTCCCTGCTCGCGCAGCCTGGCGATCGCTTCCAGGATGATCTTGCGGATGTTGGGGTGGACGCCGGCCGTCACCTCGTCGAGCAGGATGAGGGACGCCTGACGCATGATTACGCGGCCGAATTCGAGCAGTTTCTGCTGGCCGCCGGACAAGTCGGACGCGCGGTTGTTGGCGACCGGTTCGAGATGCAACAGCGCCAGCGTCTCGTCCGCCCGCTGGTGCGCGCCATGCCAATGACCCTCAGCAGCCGCGGCCAGAAGGTTCCCACTGACTGTCATGTTCTCGAACAACGCCGGGATCTGAAAGGTGCGCGCGAGGCCGAGGCGGGCTATCGTATAGGCCTTTTTGCCACCGATCTCATGGCCGTCGAACAGGATCTGCCCGCGATCGGGCGTCTCCATGCCGGCCACGAGGTTGAACAGGGTCGATTTGCCCGAGCCGTTGGGGCCGATGAGGCCGGCGATCTCGCCGCATCCGACCTCCAGGTCGACGCCGGCGGCTGCCTGGATGCCGCCGAAATGCTTGTGCACGTCGCGAACGAAGAGGATGGGCTGGTCGCTTGGCGCGGGCGCTTGCGCCGTCATGCTCACGAGCGTCCTCCCTGGCGGGAGCCGAGCAGGCGTCCGAGCACCGTGTCGAGCACGCTGCCTGATTTCCCGCTTCGCCGCGCAAACAGGCCGACGATGCCGTTGGGCAGGAACAGCACCACCAGGATGATGGCGGCGCCGAGGATGGCGATATAGAAGGCGGTATCGCCATAGTACATCCAGATAAGCCGGTTGACGAAGAACAGCGCGACGCCGCCGATGGCCGGCCCCCACAGGCTGCCGAGCCCGCCGAGCAGGACCATGACGACCATCTGGTCGGTGATGTCGCCGCCGAACACGCTCTTTGGATTGATGAAGGTCACCCAGTAGGCGAAAATACTGCCGAACACGGAGGCGACGACGGCGCTGAGCATGAAGGTCTGCAACTTGACCAGCGAAGTGTTGATGCCCATGGCTTCGGCCGCCGGTTCGTGATCCCGTAAGGCCTTGACCTTCAAGCCGAAGCGGGAGCGCTCGAACAGCGACCAGGTGAGGAAATAGGTCAGGACGGCGGCCGCGAACATGGCGAAGTAGAAGAAGCGCTCGTTGAGGAAGGGAGGCAGGCCGATACCGCCGGTTCCGCCAGTGAAATCGACGACGGTGGCGAACTGCATGAGCACTTCGGCGAAGGCCCAGGTGGCGATGGCGAAATAAGCGCCGCGCAGCCGCAATGTCGGCGCGCCGATGACGACCGCAAACAGGGCTGTGACGATCATGCCGATGGGAATGGTGGCGAGGAACGGCACAGCGAAATCCGCGCCCATCAGGATGGCGGTGGCGTAGGCGCCGATGCCGAAGAAGGCCGAATGGCCGAAATTGATGTAGCCGGCATAGCCGCCTAGCATGTTCCAGGAACAGGCGAGCCCCGCCCACATCAGCGCGCCGGTGGCGATGCGCAGCCAGTAAGTGTTGACCAGCACCGGCAGCAACGCCAGCACGACGAAGATGACGACGAGGAGAAGCGGGCCGGCCCAACGATTTTTCATGGTCTGGGCCATCTCACAGTCCGCGCCGCAGGATGCCGCGCGGGGAAATCAACAGGACAAGGAAGAGCGTTGCGAAGATCGCGAGATGCGAGTAGCTGGCTCCGCCATAAGTCGCGACAAAGGCTTCGATGACGCCCAGAAGCAGGGCCGCCACAAGCGCGCCGCCCAGCGAGCCCAGCCCTGCCAGCACGGCGACGAAGAAGGCGAACAGCGTATAGCGCAGGCCGATCTCCGGATTGACCGAATAGATGCCTCCCATCAGAACGCCCGACATCGCCGTGATCCCGGCGTAGAGCCCGTAAACATTGGCGCTGAGACGCCGGATGTTGACCCCCATCAAGGCGGCGTTCTGGCGATTTTCGGCCGTCGCCCGGATCGCCAGCCCGTAGCGCGTGCGAAAGAGAAAGAAAAACAGCCCGCCGGCGATGAGTAACGCAAACGCCGCCGCCGCCACCCGGATCAGGGGCACCGTGACCGGGCCGATCATGATGCTGTGACCGCTAAGCGCCGTCGGCACGCTATGCGTATTGAAACCCCAGACGGTCAGCATTCCGCCGCGCAGCAAGGTGAAGATGCCGAAGGTCAGCGCAAGCGCCATCAGTTCGGGTCGCGCCGTGCGGCTGTTTCGGACATTGTAGATCATCGGCCCCATGAGATAGCCGATCGCGCCGAACAGGACGAAGGCCATCGGCATGGCGAGGAACCCGTCTATGCCGAGGAAAGCCGCCATGTAATAGGCGAAGTAGCCGCCGAGAACGACCCATGCCCCGACCGCGAAGTCGATGACATGGAGCACGCCGAAGGTCAGTTGGAAGGCGATCGAAAACGTGGCGATGACGCCGCCTATCAGCAGGCCGTTGAGCAGAGTTTGAAGAAAAAGATCCAATGGCAAACCTGTCCGTCAGTCCAAAAAGTCCGCAACATGCTTTTGGCGCGAGTGTGAATAGACGCCCGCAGTATAAAGCCCAACCTACGTCCTGGCCTTTGGAAGAGCCGGCCGTCATCATGGTGCCCGCTGGCGTAGCAGGCGACGGCGAATAGCGCCTCCGCCCGGCCTCAAATCGCGATTATTTCCAGGCCGGCAACGGGTAGATGAACTCGGCCGCGGCCGCTTCCTTCGGGCCGACAGCGACGGTCTTTCCATCCTGGATCTGGATCATGACTGGCACCGGCTGGATGTTGTCGTGATAGTGGTCGCCTTCCTTCTCGAACTTGATCGGTCCGTAGAAAGTCGTGATGTCGGTGTCGGCGATGGCGTCCTTGAGGGCGACGCGGTCCTCGGGGGTGAGCGAAGGCTTCTTGCCCAGTCGCTTGGCGGCGTCGGCGAAGACGAGGCCGCTGGCCGAGCAGGCGGCTTCCGTGTAGTCGGGCTCATGGCCGAACTTTGCCTGGGCCCGCGCGACATAGTCCTGTGCGGTGCCGAACAGGTCGTCCTTGTAGGGCACCGTAGGCAGCCATACGGCGACACCTGAGGTGCCGTTCGCATCGGCGCCGAGCGCTTCGGCGAAGGCCGGATTGGTCACGCCGTAATGCATGATCAAGGCCTTCGGCCGATAATTCAGCGATTTCGACGTCTTAATCACATTTATCAGCGGCTCTTCATGCCCGCCCACCGCGACAATGTCAGGGTTGAGGGCGGCGATCTTAGACATTACGGGGGTGAGATCGCCGGAAGCCGGAACGAGCTCGTAGGCGACGACTTCGAGCCCCGCTTCCTTGGCGCCGCGCTGGAAGCCTTCGCCGGTCTCCTTCGAAAAGGGTTCGTTGACGCCGATCACCGCGATCGTCTTCGCCTTCGGGTTTGACAGCGCCGCCAGCACGCCCAGCGACTGGCCGGATGTCGTGTCGACGGAAGGGATGATGCCGAAATTGAATTCGGGCTTGGCCAACCAGACATTGGGTGACTCGGCCGAGCCCGAAATCATCGGCACCTGATATTTCTGGCAGATCGGCTGAACGGCGATTGTCGAGCCACTGGTGTAGGGGCCGAGCAGGAAATCGACCTCGTTCTGCACGATCAGCCGTTCTGCGGCGTCAGCGCCGGTGGCCGGATTGCTCTGGTCGTCGCCATAGAACATCTCGACCATGAAACGCTCGCCGCCGACCTCGACGCCGCCCTTCTCGTTGGCCGCTTCGGCCCAGAGATCGTAACCGTTCTTGGTCAAATTGCCGCCCGAAATATTCTCGCCCGACAGAGACGTGATGACGCCGGCCTTGAAAGTCGCCGCCTGGGCGCGCGCGGTCCGCACGAACGGCATCGAAATCGTGCCGCTGGCAAGCGCCAGGGCGCTGCCGCCGAGAAATGTGCGTCGAGAAAAGCTTACGTCCTTCTTTGGCATGACGGTCCTCCCGCATTCGTTCCTAAAGTTGCAGGATATGTCCGCACACCGCACAAATCTACTGGAAACGCTCGCTGCAGCTCTCTGAAAATCCATACTTGCAGCGCACCACAGCACTTCGTGCTGGTCGTCTATGTGGCGACCCGCGCGACAGAAGCCATGTTCGGTCCTCCCTTTCCAATGCGGCTGAGCTTTTCGCGCGTCCGGTCATGGATTTCCGTGACCTCCGGCGTCAGAGTGATTGCAAATCGGCCATCCGTACAGCGGCCGAATTTCGATCTTGCTCGGTCCCGGCATGGGATTGGGGCGGCGCTTCACCCACGCGACCGCCTCGTCCAGGTCCTTAAATTCCCAGAGCCAGAAGCCGGCGACCAACTCGCGGGTCTCGGCCAACTGCCGTCTCGACCATTTGCGAATAGCACCCATGGCATCAAAAGAGGGCCTCCTTCCTTCCGCTAGTCCGCCCCGTCGGTTTTTGCCCGCTCGATAAATTTCCCCGCGACCGCTTTACCGAGCGCGGCGCCGGCCCGGTTGTCCATTTCATAGTGGATGCCTGCCCAGACGCGGGAATCACCCGCCTCTTTGCCAACCGCGCGGATGAACTCCGCATGGCCGGGAAACAGGTACGCCAGGACCTCGCATCGGGCAGTCGAGAGCGTGGAGTGGTTCGACGGATAACTGGGATGAGCTGGCACCGCGAGCAGGGGAGTGATGCTCGCGTCAAGCATGTTGGGCCGCAGATACCAATAGGCGTACTTCCCGTCGTTGCTTGCAATAAAGGCGTCGTAATAGACCGTTGCGAGCATCGCGTAAGCCCGCGCGGCACGCGGCGGGTTCGTATCCGTCTTGTCCTCGAACATCCACTTGCTGGCATAGTCATACCAGTCGGTGAACAGGCCGGATGGGCTTTGCCAGTAGAACGCTTTGTAGCTGTTAGGGAATTTTCGTTCAAACTGTCGGATTGCATCCATCTCGGCCTTTACGGCCGGGGACTGGCAGTCGGGCGGCGCCGGCGGCCTGAATTCATCGGGTGCCGCCAGCACGATCGGCTTCCAGTTTGGCATGGTTACATTGGCGGGTTTGTTCCCGACCCACATGCACGGCCCGGTCGGAACAGTGCCGCTCCACGCTGCATCGGAGCCATCGGCCTTTGCCCGCGCAATCACCTGCTCTGCGACCCTGCGCCCCAACTCCAGGCCGGCGGAGGAATCGCTTGGGAACTGGACACCGGCAAGGACACGCGACTGTGCCGCTTCTTCGGCCATTGCCTTGAACGACGATGTCTCTTCGGGAAAGAAATAAGAAAGAACGGTCGCGGCAGCTCCGGCGGCTGCGGCATGCTCGGATGGATAGGAGGGACTCCGCGGCAGCGGCAGCGCAGTCGCCAGTGTCGCATCCGCCTCGCTCGGGCGCGGCCGATTGTAGAAGTATTTCACGTCCCAGGCAGCAATGGTGGCGTCGTACATCGCCATCGTCAAATAGGAGTAGACGCGGTGCGCATTTGGAATCTGCTGGTTTTCGAGAAGGCGATTGTTGACCAGATCGATCCATCGGTACCCAGGCGAGCCGGCGTCCCAGAATGTGATTTTGTCGGCGGCAGCCGGATCCTTTTGCGCCAAGAGTTCCCGCATCTGTGCCAATTCGGCTGCTGCGGCGGAGGCGTCAGGCGGCGGCGGGACTCGGAAGTCCTCGCCAGACGTGATTACCCACGTCTTCCACGTTCCAGCCTCTGGTTCTATCAAATCCGATTGGGCGAAAGCGCAGTTCCCTGAAAAAAGGATTACCGCGCAGGCCTTGCCGAAACCGCTAAGCATGCGAGCCTCCCATAGGTTCCCCCGCCCAAAGACGGAAGGTTTTCCGTTTTCAAACATTTATTTTAGCGAATACTAATTATACTCCGAGACGCTGCCGGGTGAAAGGATAAAAGCTAGAGCCCGGCAGCGTCGTTCTCAGTCGACCTGCCGCCCGGCGCCAATTCCAACCGGCACGAGAAGCGCGAAGCGGTGGTGGGCGGTCGGTGCTTGTTTGCCCGCGATGGCCATCTCCTCCAACAAGAGGGAGATCGGCAGTCGAGCCTTGGCGCTCATCGTGCAACGCTGGTGATTGGCGAAGGCGCCGATGACAGCCAATCTCCCCCCTTGAGGGCCCTTGAGGGGGAGATGCCCGGCAGGGCAGAGGGGGGCGGTTCGACCGGGCGCGGCCTCCTCTCTTGCGACAGTGGAGGTTGGCGCATTACGTTAGACGACCCCCTCTGGCCTGCCGGCTTTCGTCGTTCGGAAAGCCAAGCAATTGACTTTCCGTCCGCTGCGCGGACCACTCCTCAACCCCCACAAGGAGGGAGATCGGCAGCTTCAGCCTCGGCGCCCCTGCCCGCCTGGCCCCGTCTCCTGCTCAGCCGTGACCAGCATCTCGACAAACCTCGTCACTTTGGGCGGGCGGAACCGCGCGGCCTGGGTAGACTGTGTAGATGCCTCCGGAGGGCAGCTGCCACTCGGGCAGGATGTGGACGAGCCGCCCTGCGGCCAGCTCATCCCGCACCAAAAAATCCGGCAGCACCGACAGGCCGGCGCCAGTGCGCACGGCCGCCAGCACTGCCGGCGTTGCGTCGATGGCGATCGTTGCCTGCATGCGCACGGTTCGCTCGTCGTCGCCGCGCGAAAATTGCCACAGCAGCGGCTCGCGCAGCGCCATGTTGGCGACGAAGGGCAGCCCGGCTAGGTCTTGCGGTTCGCCGGCCTGGAAGCGCCCGGCGAACTCGGCGCCGCAGACCATAAATTGCCTAAATGTGCCGATGCGTCGTGCCTGCAGGCTGGAATCGGCCAGCCAGCCGACGCGGATCGCCACGTCCATTCCACCGGACGCCAGGTCGATAGTGTCGTCGCCCAGCGTCAGCTCCACCCGGCAGGTGGGATAGCGAGCGCTGAAGGCGGCGACTACCGGCACCACCGCCGAGGTGCCGTAGTCGTTGGGCGCCGCGATGCGCAGCGTGCCGGTCGGCTCGGCCGCAGCCTGCGCGAGCTCGTCGAAAGCGTCCTCGGCCTGCTGCAGGATTTTTAGGCAGCGCGCATGGAATGTCCGGCCGGCCTCGGTCGGATCGACGCGCCGCGTCGTGCGAATCAGCAGCGTCATTCCCAAGTCGCGCTCCAGCCGCGCCACCTGCTGACTGACGACCGCCTTGGTGATGCCCAGCCGCTCGGCAGCCCGCGTGAAGGAGCCGGCGTCGACCACCGCGGCGAAATAGGCCAGCCGGTTCAGGTTCATGCGTGGCTCATCGCTGGCTCATTGTCAGGCAACGACATACATTACGTCTATTTTGTTGGCCTTCAATACGCATTCCGCTTTTGCCATCTTCCTGAGACCGAGGCTGCGCGGGAGATGCGCTCGCCCGAATTCGGCATTCTCAAGCCCCAGGAGACAGTCATGTTCACACGGAGAGCCATCATGAAAACCACCCTCGCCGCCGGCGCCGCTGCCGTCTTCGCTCCCGACGGGCTTGGCCATGCGGCCGGCGAAAACGGCTTCTTTCGCGCCCCGGTGCTGATCACCGGCGCCTCCGAGGCACTGCTGATCGACGGCGGCTTCACCTATTCCGACGGCCGCGCCGTGGCCGAGGCGATCAAGGCGACGGGCAAGACGCTGACCACCATCTACGTCAGCCAGTCGGACCCGGACTATTATTTCGGCCTCAAGCCGATCAAGCAGGTTTTTCCGCAGGCGCGGGTGATCGCCGCTGCCGAGACGGTGGCCGCCATCAATAGCAGCGTCGACAAGAAAATCGCCGTCTGGGGGCCCCAGCTCAAGGAGAATGGCCCGCAGGTGCTCGCCGATGTCGTCATCCCCGAGATATCCGACGGCAAGACGCTCACCGTCGATGGCGAGACGGTCGAGATCGTCGACGCGGAAGGCCTCGCCAACCGGCGCTATCTCTCGGTGCCCTCGCTGAATGCGGTGTTCGGCGGGGTGATGATTTTTTCCGGCGTGCATGTCTGGACCGCCGACACGCCGACCAGGAAACAACGCGCCGCCTGGCTCGCCAATCTCGAAAAGATCGCTGCCGCCAAGCCTGAAATCGTCGTGCCCGGCCACATGACGGCGCAGGCCGCCACCGACCTTTCGGGCGTCGAGCACACCAAAACCTATCTCATCGCCTTCGAGGAAGAACTGGCCAAGGCCAAGGACGCGGCCGCGCTCAAGGGCGCCATCGAGGCCCGCTTCCCCGGCCTCGGCATGGGCGTCGCGCTCGACATCGGCTCCAAGGTCGCCACCAGCGAGATGAAGTGGGGCTGAGAGCGTCAAGCTGGAATGAAGCCGCGCTCCAACAGGGATTCTTGCAAGATGGACCCCCACCCTAACCCTCCCCACAAGGGGGAGGGAACGCGCCGCGCGCCCTCACTTCCCTTTGGAAAGACAGGCAATTTGCCGAGGTCAGCGCCAGCAGAAGTCTCCCTCCCCCTTGTGGGGAGGGTTAGGGGTGGGGGTACATCGTAGAGCGAAAGCCTCGGCTATACTGGGAGAAGTGCCCGGCAGGGCGATGAGGGGCAGCGCAAACCTGGGGTGATTGCCATTCGCGGTCGCTCAGCCCCCTCACCAACATTTTGCCCCCGCCCCCAGGTGCTCTTGGTTCCCCAGATGCCGGAGCGATGCGCCTTGAGCTGCACGATCTGGCTGTGGTCGACGAACAGGTTGATCTCGCGGCGCGCGATGCGATCCGCGCAAATTGGCTGGGAACCCCTTGGGGTCACCGGGTGTTGGCACGCAGGAGATTCGAGAGCGATGCCGCAGATCGCGAACAACGCCGCCGCAGGATCTGAACGGTCCGTCCGAAGCAGCGCAAAGCTGTTCCTGTGCGGCGACGTGATGCTCGGGCGCGGCATCGACCAGGTCCTCGCCAGTCCCGGCGATCCGCACCTTGGCGAGCGCTTTGTCAAATCGGCGACGACCTATGTCGAGCTTGCCGAACGCGTCAATGGCCCGATCCCGAGAAAGGTCGACGAGGCGTATGTCTGGGGCGATGCGCTTAGCGAATTGGATCGTGAAGCGCCCGATGCACGGATCGTCAATCTCGAGACCAGCATCACCACCAGCCTGTCCCTGGCGCCGAAGGGGATCAATTACAAGATGAACCCGGCAAACATCGGCTGCCTGGCGGCGGCACGGATAGACTGCTGCGTGCTCGCCAACAACCATGTGCTCGACTGGGATGCGCCTGGTCTCGTCGAGACCCTCGATACGCTGCGGCTTGCCGGCCTCGCCTCTGCCGGGGCCGGGCTTGACGCGGACGAGGCGGCGGCGCCTGCCGTCATCGAGCTGGCCGGCGGGGGCCGCGTGCTGGTCTTCGGCTTCGCGCTGGAGTCGAGCGGCGTTCCAGCTTCATGGGCAGCCGGAGCTTATAAGCCAGGCGTCAATTTGCTGGCGGATGTCTCGGCCCGTTCGCTCAAGCAGATCGCCCGATCCGTGCAGGCCATAAAACAGCCTGGCGACCTCGCGGTGGCCTCGATCCACTGGGGCGGCAACTGGGGCTACCAAGTCCCGGCGGAAGAACGCGCGCTTGCCCATGCTCTCATCGATGTTGCAGGTTTCGATGTCGTGCATGGGCACTCCTCCCACCATCCCAAGCCGATCGAAATCCATCACGGCCGGCTGATCCTCTACGGATGCGGCGACTTCCTCACCGACTACGAGGGAATCACCGGCAACGAAAGCTTTCGTGGTGAGCTTGCGCTGATGTACCTGCCGCGGCTCGCCATACCGGACGGTACGCTTGTTTCGCTCGAGCTGGTGCCGTTCCAACTCGCCCGATTCCGGCTAAACCGCGCCCTGCGCGAAGATGCCGCCTGGCTCGCAGCCATGCTTGAGCGCGAGTGCTCATTTTTCGGCACGCATGTGGCGCTCGGCGACGACCGTCTCGCTGTCCTTTGGTGAAGCGCCTGCGGTCGGCAGGCAATGGCACTAAAGCGCGTCGCGTTCGACCGGCTCAAGCGACGCGCTTTAGGTTGTTGTTCTATGCATGTCGTTATCGCAAAACCGCTGCACACTTTTGCGCGACATGCATTAATTTTCAAGCCTCTCAGGCCGACCCCGGCCAAGCGCACCGTCGGCGCGGGCCTGCAAATAGGCGTAGATGTCGTCGATGTAAGGAGCGACGTTGGGATCGTCGGCGAAGCCCTTCATCACCGAAGCGCCGCTGCGCACGCCGTCGCGAACATTGCGCCGGAAGACCTCGAGGTCGGGCAGTCGGTCGACAAGGGCCGAGGCGAAGGTCGAGCCCATGCCGTCGGGGCCATGGCAGTGATTGCAGCTGCCATGGTAGCGACGGAAGCCGTTATAGGTTCGCGCATCGACCTTGCCGCCGACAATTTCGTAGAACTTACCTGTGGCCAGTTCAGCTTGCGAAGGCGCGCCGAAGCCGGCGCCAACGGTAAAGATGACGACAGACGGGAGGACGAGCCACAGGGACATCGTCTGTCGCCCACGTTGCAGGCTCATCCAGCAGCGCCGCAACGCGCATGCCCCCGGATCACTCGACCTTGGATCATTCGACGGCGGTCATCAATCAACGGCGGCCTTCGGAGAAGAAACCACGATCCCGTCTATCGGATGCGGGCTGACGACGAGCTTGCCGCCGACGCGCGATATCTCGATGATCTGGTCCGACTCTCCCAGCTTGCCCGGCACGGAGACCGCGACTATCTGGTTCTCGGTCAGTGTTGCCACGAAACGCACGGGCAAGCCAGCTTCGCCCTGCGCGATTGTGGTGACCACCCGATAGCCGTCCTCCTGAGGCGTATAATAGACGACACCAAGGAAGCCGGCGAGATCGATGCTTTCAGCCTTCATGGCCCCAAGCTCGCCGGCATGCGCGGGCATCGCCGCCATGCAAAGTGCTGCAATGTATCTGTACATAATGCTGCTCCATCCCGAATTTTCCGGGTCGAACCCGGCTTAAGTTTCAGCAATAGGCGGTCGCGCGCCGTGATAGTCGGCGCACGCAGGCAGAATTCTTGATTAGTCCCCCCGGCTGAATCACAGTGGCGAAGGTCCGCTAGCCAGGAACGCGCTGAACCCCACTGGTTGTCACAGTTAAGTGTGACCTTATCTTCTGGGGCGCGAGTATTTCACCGCCCGGGTGCTTGCGCATCCCCTGTTTGGGGGAGATAATCGGAATTTAAGCGATCGCTAAAGTTGGAGAAGCGAGAGCACCTGTGAGAGGGCGCGGCTTTCCGCCTGCATCGGACGCGCTGTCGACATGCGAGGGGCCGTCGATGGCGAAGGCATTGTCGCATTATGAGCTGTCGAAGCTGATCGGCTCGATCTACGATTGCGCACTCGACCCGGAGCGATGGGAGCACGCGCTTGCCGGAATCAGGGATGCGCTCGACGCCCAGACTGCGGTCCTGCAGCTTGACGACCTCGCCAACGACCGGCTGCTGATCTACAGGACCGTCGGAATAGAGCCATACTGGCTGGAGCAACAGGCGAAATATATCCCCGAGATCCACGCCCGGCTGCTCGAGGATCTCTCGACATGGCCTTCGCTCGATATGCCGCATGTGGTCTCACGCCATATCCCTCAAACCTACCTGGAGACCTCCCGGTATTTTCAGGAATGCCTGAAGCCGCAAGGCCTGGTCGACGTCATGTCGTTCTTCCTGATCCACACCCCTACCCGCCTTGCCGGCTTCGCCGTTGCCCGACACAAGCGGCAAGGCATTATCACCGAGCGCGAAATCAAGCTTGGCAGACTGTTGCTGCCGCATGTGCGCCGTTCAGTGATAATCAGCAACATGCTGGACATCGGCACTGTCGAGCGCGCAGGAATGGCCGAGGCGCTCGATGCGCTCACATGCGCCGTGGTCCTCACCAATGAACGTGGCGCCGTCCTACACGCCAACCGCTCGGCCAAGCACATGCTGCGCAGCGGCGGCCCGATCCAGGATGTCCGGGGCATTCTGCAAGCAAAGATCCCGTTGGCTTCCAAGGAGCTTCACAGCGCCATCATGCTTGCGGCTCAGGATGAGGCCTGCATCGGCAAGACAGGACTTGCCGTACTCCTTAGCGAATCCGGCCTGCCGCCGGTCTTCGCCCGCGTGCTGCCGATGGCCGGCGGCGACCTGCGCGCCGGCATGGAACCCGCGGCGGTAGCCGCGGTGTTCATCGGCAATGCACCGGACGAGCATGACGCCGCTGGAATGCTGGCGAGAGCCTTTGGGCTTACGCTGGCCGAAACCCGCGTGCTCGCCAGCCTTGTGGCCGGGCACACCTTGGCCGAGACCGCCGCTAGCCTTCACATTGCCAACGCGACCGCCAAGACGCATCTCGACAATATCTTCCAGAAGACCGGCGTCTCCCGCCAAGCCGATCTCATGCGCCTAATCATGCAGATCGTTCCACCCGCGGGGCAGCCCGGTCCCTGAGCCGCACTCGTTCACCGCCTTGGATACAGGTTTCCAAGGCCGCGGATCGTCTTGATCAGTTCCGGCTTGGCCGGGTCCAGTGCTCGACCGGGAAGCGATCAGCCAAACGGTTCAGGTCCGGCGGAATACCGCGGAAAGTCTTCTGGGTGCCTGTCGCAGTGCAGATGTTTCAAATGTTCAGCGCCTGCGCTCAGGCCACCAGGCGTCAAACTTTTCGCGCCACGCCCCCAATCTGCTTGGGGCGCTTGCTCGTGTCGACCTTGGCCCGCGCCTCCACCGCCTTCTCGATCTCTCGCTTCAGCTCGTCTTTGATATCAGCCGTTTCGGCCATCAAGGCGTCGATCTTCATGAAATCGAGCACGCGGTATTTCGACACCGCCGGCCTGACCAGTATGTCCGGCTGGCATTGCCTCAGCTTGGCGGCGATGATCGACTGCATCATCAATTGCGTGGCGCCGAACATCAGGTCGACGGAGGTCGGGTATTTGCGCCCGCCTTTGGCCGGCGCGCCGACGACGTCGACGGCGATGATGATGTCGGCGTCGTCCTCGATGAGGTCGAACGGCACCGGATTGTAGATGCCGCCGTCGATCAGCAGCCTGCCGTCGCGCAT
The DNA here is from genome assembly GCF_055811415.1 of Mesorhizobium sp. WSM4846. Classification (NCBI taxonomy): domain Bacteria; kingdom Pseudomonadati; phylum Pseudomonadota; class Alphaproteobacteria; order Hyphomicrobiales; family Phyllobacteriaceae; genus Mesorhizobium; species Mesorhizobium sp. WSM4846. Next base: position 30,566 of record NZ_JBVVPZ010000047.1, on the reverse strand, counting down.
CACCGGTCGGAATACCGCGGGAATAGCCGCAGAGGCGGCAAGCGCTGAATGCAGGTCGCCGTCGCGCAGCACGGCGAGCTTATGGCCGAAGAAATCCGTTGCCGTCACCTTCAACGGTATTTTCAGATCGGCGAAGCTTTCGGGTATGGCGTCGGGCATGAATGCCTTGAGGATGCGCTCGACATTGAACTGGGTGACACCCAGCCCGCCCTGCAGCGCCTCGGCAAAGGTGCCTGGCCGCGCCCGCCACATGCGCGCCGCCACCTCGGCGCGGCGGCCAAGGATCGAGCGCATGTAGTCGTGAATGTCGCTGCCGGCCATGCCCGAAGCCATGCCGGCGCCCATGATGGCGCCGATCGATGAGCCTGATATGGCGACCGGCCTTATACCCAGCTCGTCCAGCACCTCGATGACATGGATATGCGCCAGCCCGCGCGCGCCGCCGCCGCCGAAGGCGATGCCGAAGCTCGGGCTCATCCCCTGCCCCCCATTTGGGCTCATTCCTCCTTGGCCTCGCCGTGCTTCGGCCCGACGACCATGATGGCCGGCTCGGCGGAAAGCAGCTTTTTCGCCGCCGCCTTGACCTGATCCAGCGTTACCGCGTCGATGAGGGCGGCGCGGCGCTGCATATAGTCGCTGCCGAGCTTGTCGAGCTGCAGCTCGAGCAGCGTCGCGGCGATGGCGCCGGAGGAGTTCAGATTGTTGATGGCGTAGGCGCCGATCAAGTATTTCTTGGTCGCCGCCAGTTCCGCTTCGGTCGGCCCTTCCTGGGCCATGCGCTTCACCACCTCGCGCACGACAGCCAAAGTCTCGGCCGCCCGGTCCGCGCGGGTCGCCGTAGTGATGGCCAGGGCGTTGGCGTGCTGGTGGTCGACCAGGTCGGAGCTGGCGCTGTAGGCCAGGCCGCGTTTTTCGCGCACCTCGTCGAACAGCCGCGAGGTGAAGGCGCTGCCGCCGAGGATCTCGTTCATCAGCACCGCGGCGAAGAAATCCGGCGCACTCCGCTTGACGCCGGGATAAGCGAGTTGCAGCGACGTCTGGGGCTGGTCGTAATTGACCTCGAGCTGCTGGTTCAGTTTCGGATCGACATCGGCGACGGGCGCGAGCGCCTGATGTTCCGGCAGGCCGCCGAAGACAATATCGAGCTTTCTCTTCAACGTCTCGGCATCGATGGCGCCGACCACCGCCACATGCAGGCCATCACGGGCGAAGTTCGCCTTGTGAAAGGCGATGAGATCGGCCGGCTTAATCGTGGCGATGCTTTGCCTGGTGCCCTGGTCGGGTCGCGCATAGGGGTGGGTGCCGTATAGTGCCTCCAGCCATTTGCGCTGGGCGAGCGTATCGGGGTCAAGCTCGTTGGCGATGATGCCGGACAGCACTTGCGCGCGGATGCGGTCGATTGGCGCCTGGTCGAAACGCGGCTCTGTAACCGCCAGCCGCAACAGGTCGAACGCCGCGTCGCGCTGCTCGGCCAGCATGCGCATCGAGCCGTAGGTGCCGTCGCGCGCCGCTTCGAAGCTCATCTCGGCGCCGACGTCGTCCAGCTTTATCTGGAAAGCCTCGCTGTCAAGATTGCCGGCGCCCTCGTCGAACAGGCCGCTCATCAGATTGGCAAGCCCTTCCTTCCCGGCGGGATCCTGCGTCGTGCCGCCGTCGAAGACGAAGCGGATGGCGACCAGCGGCACGGAATAGTCCTCCACCAGCCAGGCGGTAATGCCCTTTGACGACGTCACCTCCTGGATGCTCATGGCCGCACGAGCGGAAAGCGCCGGCAGGACGAGGAAGACGAGGGAGAGGAGCAGCGTAACTAAAGGGGTGGCAACACGCGCGGCTCTCCCTTCTCCCCTTGTGGGAGAAGGTGGATTGGCGCGCAGCGCCAAGACGGTTGAGGGGTGCTGGCCGGAACGATGTCGGTGCCAAGCTGGAACACTCCTCATCCGACCTCGCTTCGCGAGGCCACCTTCTCCCACAAGGGGAGAAGGGAAGTCGCGGCTATGCTGGTTCCTCATCAGATCAATTCCCCGCCTGTGTCTGCGGCAAGAGATAGCCTGATGTCGAATGGTTGAGATTGAGATAGCGCGCGGCAACGTCCCTGACTTCGTCGGCGGTGACCTTGCGAATGCGGCCCGGCCATTCCTCGACGTCCCTGACGCTGCCGCCGGTGGCGAGCGTCGCGCCGTAGATGTTGGCCATCGAATCCTGCTTGTCGCGGGCGAAGATCATCGAGCGCACGTAACGATCCTTGGCCTTCTCCAGCTCGCCTGATGTGACCCCGTCCTTGGCGATGCGGGCGACCTCGACCTCGACCGCCGCCTGGACATCGGCCAGCTTGGCGTCGCCGCGCGGCGCCCCATAGACGGTGAAGTTGGTGGCATCGAGCATGGTGCCCTGGAAGAAGGTGCCGGCCTCGGCGGCGATGCCTTGCTTGACGACAAGCTGCTGGTAGAGCCGGCTGCGGCTACCGCCGCCGAGGATCTCCGCCAGCAGGTCCAGCGCTTCCGCTTCGCCTGGCTTCGCAGTGTGATAGGAGGGAACCACCCATTGCGTCGAAAAGTTGGGCACACTGACACGCGCGTCAGTCAGCGTCACCGTGCGCCTGGTGTTCTGCTCGGGTTCGACCGGACGGATGCGCGGCGGCAGGTCTGGACCGCGCGCGATCTTGCCATAGGTCTTTTCGGCCAGCGCCTTGACCACCTGCGGCTCGACATCGCCGGCCACCACCAGCACGGCGTTGTTGGGCGTATAATATTTGTCGTAGAAAGCCTTGGCGTCGGCGCGGTTCAGCTTCTCCATCTCCTGCATCCAGCCGATCACCGGAATGCGATAGGGCTGGTTCTGCCAGAGCGTGGCGTCGACCTCCTCGCCGAGCACTGCCTGCGGATTGCTGTCGACGCGCGAGCGGCGTTCCTCGAGGATGACGTCGCGCTCGGTGGCGATGACATCGTCGTTGAGGATGAGGTTGCGCATGCGATCGGCCTCGAAATCCATCATCTGCTCGAGCGCCTGCGGCACCACCGTCTCGTAAAAGGCGGTGTAGTCATAGGAGGTGAAAGCGTTGTTCGAACCGCCGATGGCGGAGACGGCGCGGTCGAACGCGCCGGCCGCATGGTTGGTCGTCGCCTTGAACATCAGATGCTCGAAGAAATGGGCGATGCCGGACTTGCCCGGCGGCTCATCGGCGCTGCCGATCTTGTACCACACCATATGAGTGACGATCGGTGCGCGGCGATCGGGGATGACAACGACCTCCATGCCGTTGTCGAGCAGGAAATTCGTCACCTTGCCGTCGTCCGGCTTGTTGTCGGCCAGAACCGGGCCGGTCATCACGACAGCCAGCGCAAAAAGCGTTCCGCGCAGCCAGTCAGCCTGAGATGTCATCAACGACTCCGGTTGTCATGGGGTGGGACGATAGGCGGGGGTGTTGCCACAGGCAAATTGATTTGTTCGTCATTTTGAAGGCGCTGCGCCAACCTTCTCCCCTTGTGGGAGAAGGTGGATCGGCGCGCAGCGCCGAGACGGATGAGGGGTGCTGGACGGAGTGCGGCATAAAAATATCTAGCGATTTTAAGCACTTGCCTCTTCAAGGTAGAGATCCTTCCAACACCCCTCATCCGACCGAGCAGAGCTCGGCCACCTTCTCCCACAAGGGGAGAAGGGAAGACGCGACTCATCCAACCTCGATAAAGCGGATGACGGTCTCGCCATAGCTGCGCTCGTCCACAACCGAAAAGCCCGGCCCTGCCTCGAACGGCGCCGCTGCCGCCTCCTCGACCACGCAGAGCGCGCCGGGGACGAGCCAGCCGCCGGCCTTGGCCGAGCGCAAGGCAGGCTCACCCAGGCCCTTGCCATAGGGCGGATCGGCGAACACCAGGCCGAACGCGGCCATCGTGCCCGCCTCGCCCAGCGCCGTAGCGTCCCGACGGAATATCTTGGTACGCCCGGTGAGGCCGAAGGCCTCGACATTGGTGCGGATCAGGCCGCGCCCTTCCGCCGATTCTTCGATGAAGACGCCATAAGACGCGCCGCGCGACAGCGCCTCGAGGCCGAACGCGCCGGTGCCGGCGAACAGGTCGAGCACCCGCGCGCCGACCAGCCTATCGGGGAAACGATGCGCCAGCACGTTGAAGACAGCCTCGCGGGTGCGGTCGGTGGTCGGGCGGATGGCGCTTGAGCGGGGCGTTGCCAGCGGACGCCCGCGAAACTCACCGCCGACGATCCGCATTGCCTCCCCTGGATCCCTTGGGGCCGCTGCGCGGCCGGTCGCCGCCTTTGGCACCGCCACCCTCGGCACCACGCGGCTTGCCGAACGGCTTTGCGCCTCCGGGTTTGGCGGGCTTGCCATAAGACGGCTTGAACGAGGCCTTGCGTTCCTTGGCTTCGGCCGCCTTGGCGGCATCGGCGTCCGCCCTGCCCTTGCCGATCGGCCGCGCACCCGGCGCCATCCAGACATTGGCCTTGCGCTGGCCCGGCGGCTCGATCGGGCGCTGCTCGCGTTCGGACTTTTTCCCGCCGCCCGGTTTGCCGCCGAAGCCGCCCGGCCCGCTACGTTCAGATTTGGCGCCGCGATCGGCAAAGCCGCCGCGTTCGGGCCCGCTGCGTTCTGATCTAGGGCCGCGCTCACCAAAGCTCTTTTCCGGCCCGAAGCTTCTGCCGGGACTTGTCGACAGCTTGCCCAACGCCTCGTCGCGGCTGCCTTCGCGGCGCTTGCGGTTCTTGATCAATCCGCCTTCGCCGATCGGACGGCGTTCGCCATCGCGGGTGAATTTCGGCCGCTCAGGTTCCTCTTCCCGCACCGCTTCGCGCCGCACCGGCCTGTTGGAAAACGGCTTGGTGATGTCAGCGTCGAAATTGGCGCCGGACTCCTCGACCAGGCGTTCGCCGAGCTGGTCGCGCAGCACCCGGCCCTTGATCTCCAGCACATGGCCCTCGGGCAGGTCGTCGAGCTGGAACGGTCCGTAGGAAATGCGGATCAGTCGCGTCACGTCGAGACCAAGCGAGCCCAGTATGTTCCTGACCTCGCGGTTCTTGCCTTCGCGCAGGCCAAGCGTCAGCCAGGCGTTAGTGCCTTGCTCACGGTCGAGCGTCGCCTCGATGGCGCCATAGAAGACGCCGTCGACGGCGATGCCTTCGCGCAAGCCGGCGAGCGCACTTTCCTCGACCTTGCCGTGGACGCGCACGCGGTAGCGCCTGAGCCAGCCGGTCGCCGGCAGTTCGAGCACGCGCGCCAGCCCGCCGTCATTGGTGAGCAGCAGCAGGCCTTCGGTGTTGATGTCGAGCCGGCCGATGGTCATCAGCCGCGGCAGGTCGGCCGGCAGCACGTCGAAGACGGTCTTGCGGCCCTCGGGATCACGATTGGTGGTAACGACGCCGGCCGGCTTGTGGAACAGGAACAGCCGGGTGCGCTCGATCGGCGGGATCTCCATGCCGTCGAGATGGATGATGTCGCCAGGCATCACATTGAAGGCCGGCGAGGACAGCACCCTTCCATTAACCTTGACGCGGCCGGCCGCGATCAGTTCCTCGGCATCGCGACGCGAGGCAAGACCGGCGCGGGCCAGCCGCTTGGCAATGCGCTCACCAGCCTCTTCCGTCGCTTCGGCGGGACGCGGGCGCGGCTTGAAGCCGCCCGATGCCCCTTGGGGCCGATCACCGGCAAAATCGCGCTTGGGCCGATCGCCGAAGTCGCGTTTTGGGCGATCGCTGAAGTCTCCCTTGGGACGGTCGAAGCGCCTTTCGCTGCGCTCGCCTTCGGCAGCCGCCGGCCGGTCGCCGCGCGGCGCATAGGGTTTTCGAGGCCCCTCGCGCTTTTCATAGGGCTTGCCTTCAGGGCGCGGCCCCTTGCTGAACGGCCGCTCGCCACTCTTGAAGTCGCGCTTCGGCCGCTCGCCGTCAGCCGCCATCGGCCGGTCGCCACGCGGGGCGTATGGCTTGCGCGGCCCCTCACGCTTCTCATAGGGCTTGCCGTCAGGGCGCGGCCCCTTGCTGATCGGCCGGTCGCCGCTTTTGAAGTCACGCTTCGGCCGCTCGCCGTCAGCCGCCATCGGGCGGTCGCCGCGCGGGGCGTATGGCTTGCGCGGCCCCTCGCGCTTTTCATAGGGCTTGCCGTCGGGCCGTGGTCCTTTGCTGAACGGCCTATCGCCACTCTTGAAGTCGCGCTTCGGCCGCTCGCCGTCAGCCGCCATTGGGCGGTCACCGCGCGGCGCGTGAGGTTTTTTCGCGCCGAAGGATGGCTTGCCGCCTTTGCCAGCAGCGGCATCACGACCACGCGGGCCCGACGGTTTCGGGCCGGTCTTGCCCGGACCCTTTTGGCGCGGGAATTTCTTGTTTTTGTCGTCCATGTGGTCTTTGCTCGTTTGCACTACAGCGCCGCGCGTCCGTACGGACGCGCAAAGGACGCTGTAGGACTTTGATTTGATGCATGATCCCTTCCGAAAACCGATTCCAGTTTTCAGGGTCATGCGCTAGTTAACAGGATCACGCCGGAGTAGCGAGGAGATAATAAGGGATGGAAACCGCTTGAAGCGGCCGGATTTCATGGCACTGGCGCTGAACGAGGCTGAAGCCGCCGCCATGCGCGGCGAAGTGCCGGTCGGCGCGGTCATCGCTAGCGGCGATACCATCGTTGCCAGTGCCGGCAACCGCACTCGCGAGCTTGCAGATCCTACGGCCCATGCCGAGATGCTGGCGATCCGCGAGGCCTGCCGCAAGCTGTCGAGCGAGCGTCTCACCGGCTACGATCTCTATGTGACGCTGGAGCCCTGCGCCATGTGCGCCGGCGCCATTTCCTTCGCCAGGCTGCGCCGGCTTTATTTCGGCGCCGCCGACGAGAAGGGCGGCGCTGTGGTCAACGGCGTGCGCTTCTTCGCCTCACCGACCTGCCACCACGCGCCAGACATTTATGCAGGCATGGCCGAGCGCGAAGCGGCGCTGCTTCTGAAGGATTTTTTCAGGGAGCGACGCGAACCGTAGCACCTGCAACCTACCAAGGCAGCCAATCGAACATGCCGCCGCTCTTGTTCTTGGCGGCCGCTTCCCGCTTGAGGCGGCGTGCTTTCTTGTATTCGTCCTCGCCGAGGTCGTCGACCGGCGCGGTGGCGGCAGCGGCGCGATATTGCACCGGCGGCTCGCTCAGATATTTGCGGGTGTTGGGGTCACCCTGCTTTTGTTCGGCGAGGCGGCGCTTGACCTCGGCGGCGCGGCCCTTGTCCGAATCCGCTGGCGTCCAGGCCGGCGGATGACTGGAAGCCGACTGCGCCATCGCAGACTTGATCGCGACCGGATCTGTCTGGATGTCATCGACGATCTGCGCCTGATAGGACGGATCGTCCTGATTGAGCGTGGCCTCGGCGCGCAGGCGAGCGCGGCGCTGCTCGGGCGATTCCGGCCAATCGGCGCTTGCCGTGGCGCTGTCCTGCGGCGGCGGCAGTTGCTTCTGTCCCGGCGCCGGCTTCACCAGTTCGGGGCGCGGCTTGTAGTCGATCCGTTGCTTGTTCTTCGGCATGACTGAAAAAGCGCTGGTGAGATCGCCGGCAAGCTGGGCGGAGGCGGTCTTGTCGGTCCCGTAGGTCGGCGAGCCCATGCAGCCGGACAGGGCCAAGCCGGATACGACAAGCGGCGCCAGCAGCGCAACGCGCGCGCAAGTTCTTTCGGTCATGCCAAAAAGTCCCACTCTAGACAGCCTCTCGATCGCCACCGGCCAAAGGTCCGGTCCCCATCGTCTATGCTCTTCCGACGGAAATCCGGCGACAATTTGTCGTCCGGAGTTTCGCGTGTTTATCTCAACCACTCGTTAAGGGCAACGAGCGGAGGCCGATCAGCCGCCCGCAGTGGCATTTGTGCACCGATATGGCGACCTGGCCGTGCATGTCGTTGTCCCAAAACCGCTACACACTTTTGGGCGACATGCATCCTAGCCGTGCATGTCGTTGTCCCAAAACCGCTACACACTTTTGGGCGACATGCATTAAAGTCGACCAAGCGCCTTCAATTCATGCAGCACCGCTGCGTCCCGCGCCGAAACGTCGGGGAATTCCTTGTCCTGCCCGACATCGGCCGTGTAGCGCCATGAGCGCGCGCATTTGAGCAGACCCCGGTCCTCGGCCTTCTCGACCACCACGGCGACGCCCTTGACGTCGTCCAGCGTGAAGGCGCCAGAAGGCGCGTTGCCATGCGCAATGACCAGATCGCTGGTGATCGCCATTTCGGCCATGTCGACATCTGATATCGCCGCTTCGAGCGCCGCATCATCGAGCGTGACGACCGGCACCGCTTCCAGCGACGAGCCGATGACCTTCTGGGCGCGCGCAATCTCCAGCGCGCCGGTGATGACGCGGCGAACCTGCCGCACCTTGCGCCATTTTTCCGCCAGCGCCTCGTTCTTCCAGTCGGCCGGGATTGGCGGAAACTGGTCGAGATGCACCGAGACGGCGTCCGGATGACGGTCGAGCCAGGCCTCCTCCATGGTGAAGGGCAGCATCGGCGCCAGCCATTTCACCAGGCAGTCGAACAGATGGCGCACCACCTGCACGGACGCCTTGCGCTTCACGCTGGACGGCGCCTCGCAGTAGAGCGCGTCCTTGCGGATGTCGAAATAGAAGGCCGACAGCTCGACCACCATGAAGTCGAGCAGCGTGCGGGTGATGCGCTTGAGCTCGAAGGCGTCGTAGCCCGCCCGCACGACTTCATCGAGTTCGGAAAGCCGGTGCAGCATCAGCCGCTCCAGCTCCGGCATCTTGTCCAGCGGCACGTCCTCGCCATCGTCATGGGCAAGCGTGCCCAGCATCCAGCGGATGGTGTTGCGCAGCTTGCGGTAGGCGTCGATGTTGGTCTGCAGCACGTTCTTGCCGAGCCGCTGGTCTTCCCAGTAGTCTGTGGTCACCACCCATAGCCGCAGGATATCGGCGCCCGACTGTTTGATGACGTCTTGCGGCACGACGGTATTGCCGAGCGACTTCGACATTTTCCGCCCCTCCTCGTCCATGGTGAACCCATGGGTGACGACGGTGTCGTAAGGCGCCCTGCCCCTGGTGCCGCAGCTTTCGAGCAGCGAGGAGTGGAACCAGCCGCGATGCTGGTCGGAACCTTCGAGATAGACGTCGGCCGGCCATTTCAGATCCGGACGATCCTCCAGGGTGAAGACATGGGTCGAGCCGGAATCGAACCAGACGTCGAGGATGTCCATCACCTGCTGCCATTTCGAGGCATCGTGATTGCCGAGGAAACGCTCCTTGGCGCCGGCCGCAAACCAGGCGTCCGCGCCTTCCTTTTCGAAGGCGTCGATGATGCGCTGGTTGACCGCCTCGTCGTTCAGGACGTTGCCGTCGGCATCGGCGAAGACGGCGATCGGCACGCCCCATGCGCGCTGGCGCGACAGCACCCAATCGGGGCGCTCCTCGATCATGGCGCGGATGCGGTTCTGGCCGGCGGCCGGCACGAAGCGGGTGTCGTCGATCGCCTTCAGGGCACGGCTGCGCAGCGTCGTGCCGTCGCCGAGCTCCTTGTCCATAAAGACGAACCATTGCGGCGTGTTGCGGAAGATGATCGGCTTCTTCGACCGCCACGAATGCGGATAGGAATGCTTCAGCCGCCCGCGCGCGAACAGCGCATTGCGCTTGATCAGCTCGTCGATGACCGCCTGGTTGGCATTGCCCTTCTTGCCGTTGTCGTCGATGACGCGCGCCGCACCGCCCTCGCGGTCCGCGCCGAAGCCTGGCGCATCCTTGGTGAAGAAGCCGGCATCGTCGACGGTGAACGGGATCGCTGTGTCGATGCCGCGCTGGCGAAGATCCGAAGCTGCATCCATCCAGGCGTCAAAATCCTCGCGGCCATGGCCCGGCGCCGTGTGGACGAAACCGGTACCGGCTTCGTCGGTGACATGCTCGCCGGCGAGCATTGGGACGTCGAATTCATAGCCGCCATTCAAACCTTTGAAGGGATGAGAAAGCGTAAGGCTTCCAAGCTCTTCGGCCGAAATGCTACGGAGGCGGTCCATCGTCACCTTGGCTTTGGTCGCAGCCTCTTCCGCCAGCGCTTCGGCAAAGACCAGCCTTTCGCCAGGCTGCGGGCCGAAAGCATTCTCGGCCGCAGTGACCTCGTAGAGGCCATAATTGATGCGTGGCGAATAGTTGACGGCACGGTTGCCGGGGATGGTCCATGGCGTGGTCGTCCAGATAACGACATCGGCCTCCAGCAAGTCCAGTGACGTCTGCGTCAGCCTCGGATCCAAGGCTGGCTGCCCATCTTCGACGTTGGTGACCTGACGAGCGAGGCTGACGACCGGAAACTTCGCCCAGATCGTATCGCTCTCGTAGTCCTGGTACTCGACCTCGGCCTCGGCCAGCGCGGTGCGCTCGACAACGCTCCACATCACCGGCTTGGAGCCGCGATACAGTTGGCCCGACATGGCGAATTTCAACAGCTCGCCGGCGATGCGCGCCTCGGCATGGAACGCCATCGTCGTATAGGGATTGTCGAAGTCGCCGACGACGCCGAGCCTCTGGAACTCGCCGCCCTGCACCTTGATCCAGTGTGCGGCGAACTCGCGGCATTCCTTGCGGAACTCGTTGACCGGCACCTCGTCCTTGTTCTTGCCCTTGGCGCGGTATTGCTCCTCGATCTTCCATTCGATCGGCAGGCCGTGGCAATCCCAGCCGGGCACGTAGTTCGAGTCGTAGCCGCGCATCTGGAACGAGCGGGTGATGACGTCCTTGAGGATCTTGTTCAGCGCATGTCCGATATGGATGCTGCCGTTGGCGTAGGGCGGGCCGTCGTGCAGCACGTATTTTTCGCGGCCGGCGGCGTTTTCGCGCAGCTTGCGGTAAAGCTCCATGTCCTGCCAGCGCTTGACCAGCAGCGGCTCCTTCTCGGGCAAGCCGGCGCGCATCGGAAAATCCGTCTGCGGCAGATAAAGCGTCTTGGAATAGTCGATCGTTTCAACAGTGTCGGTCATCGGCGTATCGGTCATTGGTCTGCCATATGCATTGCCCGGCAAAAGAGCCCGGGCGTTGAACTATCATGATCTGGAAAAAGCGCGAGAGGCCGCGCGCAAAATTCCCGGCGGCTCCGGCGGCGCTCAGGCCGCCCGGAGCACCGGGCTTGTAATTCGTATCGCAATCGCGGGCACGCGAGGAGACTGCGTCATGACCGGGCTTTTAGACGAGGCCGGCCGCATTGAAAAGCCCGAACTCTGATGCTTACCCTAGGGGCGTGTACCAATTGCGCCTACGCTTATCGTCAGATGGTGTTGGAAGACCAACATCTACGGTTTGCATTTCACAGTTTAGCGCACCGGAAGGAACGAAATGTGACACTGACAACTACTGAGTCCGGCCGCGCTGCGACTTGAACGCATTTCAGCGATGGCGGATCGCGTTTCGGCAACCATGAAAAGGCGCAGCGGTGGCTGCGCAAGCCAAGTCGGGTGCTCAACCAAGTGCCCATCGATCTCCTGCAATCGGAAGCAGGTGCCACGCTTGTGGAAGACGAACTCAACCGCATCGCCTACGGCATAATCGCCTGAGCCATGTGGCTGCGCGCAATACACAACCTGCGACATCACATCGAGAAATCGAAGCGATAGGTCGTCGAGACGCCAATCGTGAACTGATCCCTTGAGCCGCGCTCCTCGACCAGGCTGGAATCGGCCGCCGGGCCCATCAGCCGCGAATATTCGCCGAACAGGCTGGCCGTCATCGGCTCGGTCACCTTCCAGGTCACCGCGCCGCCGAGGCCCGCCGACTTCACGCCACCGTCCGGTCGGTACTGGCTGAGGCCCGACGCTAAGGCTTCCTCGGCGTCGACGCCGTAATAGGCGTCGAAATAGTCCGACGAGGCGAACGAAACGCGCGGCCCGCCCGAAATCCTGACCTCCGGCGTCACATCATAGAATGCGTCGGCGGCGATGTCGGCGACGAAGCCGTTATGGGCGCGAATGCCGTGCCGCAATTCGGCGCGGGCGCGCAACCAGTCCAAAGGATAGAATTCGAAGAAGCCGCCGGCCTCGCCGCCCCAGCGCACCGGGTCGAGGCCTCTCAGCTCGTCGGCGTCGTCGCCATCGCGCGAAAACAGGATTTTTCCGGCCAGGCCGGCGCGGAAGCCGCCTTCGTCGATCAACCCCAGCGAGATGTTGTCGTTGCGCGAGGTGAAGCGGGCCGCAGGACCGGCCTTGCCGAGCGAGATGATCGGCTGGGCGCTGAGTATATAGTTCTTGCTGCCTTCGAAATCGGGAGCGACCAGGCCGGTGGCGCCGACTGTCAGATACCAGTCGCCGGACAGCCACCCCAAGGCGCCATCGGCGGCTTCGGCGGCACCGGGCGCACCCAGCACGAAGGTGGCCAAGACCACCTGAAATACCTTGATAGAACGCATCGTCACTCCATACGCACGAAAACACCGGCGGGAACAACCTGCCTGCCAAGAGCCATGGCGCCGGTTCAGTAAACTTTGATTTAAACCAGACACGCTGACTCACTTTTTTGGCGTGCATCCGGCGCAAGCTGCTCGCTGGACGGGCATGACCTTCGGCGATACCCGCCAAATTGGCAAGATGCCAAGTGACGACAAATGTCAGGCGACGCTGCGATCGGCCTGGCGAATTCGCTCAAAAAGCAATGGCCGCGTCGAGCTCGGACAGCGGGCTGACGCCGGCAAGCAGCGCCCTCGCCTCGGCCACGTCGCGTTTCATCTGCGCGACCAGCGCGTCGAGCCCGTCGAACTTCACCTCGGCGCGCAGGAAACCGAAGAAGGACACCGAGCATATCTCGCCGTAGAGATCGCCGGAGAAGTCGAAGACGAAGGTTTCCAGAAGCGGCGCGCCGTTGTCGTCGACGGTCGGGCGGCGGCCGAAGCTGGCAACACCATCATGAAGCGTGCCGTCGGCGCGGCGGAAGCGGACGGCGTAAATCCCTTCCTTCAGAGTGGCTTCCGGCGAAAGCCGCATATTGGCGGTTGGAAAGCCTAGGGTCCGGCCAAGCTGCTGGCCGCCGATCACCTCGCTCTCGACCGTGAAGCGGTAGCCGAGCAGGCCGCCGGCCTCGGCCACCGCGCCTTCGCACAGCAGCGCCCGGATTCGGCTCGACGACACCACCTCGGCGCCTTCGTCGCGAAACGCGTCAACCAGGGTGACGCCGAAGCCGTGGCGTTCCCCGGCCGCCATCAGATAGGCCGGACCGCCTTGCCTGTCCTTGCCGAAGTGGAAGTCGAAGCCGGTCACGGCGTGAATGATGCCGAGGTTCCTGTCGAGCACATCGGTCACGAACGCTTCCGCCGACAGTGCGGCGAAGGCGCGAGTGAACGGCTGCTCGACGAGTGCGGCAAAGCCCAGATGCGACAGCAGCCGTGCCTTCATCGGTGGCGGTGTCAGCACGAACAGCGGTATCTCGGGCCGGAACACCTTTCTCGGATGCGGCTCGAAGGTCAGCACCAGCGCTGGCGCGCCGCGCCGGCGTGCCTCGGCCAGCGCGCGCTCGAGCACGGCCTGGTGGCCGCGGTGGACGCCGTCGAAATTGCCGATCGCCACCACGCCACCCCGCAAATCGGCCGGCAGCGGCGAGACTGCGGAAACGCGTTCGAAGGCTTCCTTCATTTCGGGGCTTGCGTCATTTCGAGGCTTCCGTCATCGAGCGAGCCTACTGCAATCTCGGAATGACCGCGATCGGCCGGTAGCCATGCCTTTCCAGAAAGGCGATCAGCCTGGCCGGATCCGGTTGTAGCGGATCGCCGTAGTCGCGAGCATGGATGCCGCCCGACACGTAGAGCACGTCGAAGCCATTGTCGGCAGCACCCTTGATGTCGGTCATCATGCCGTCGCCGATAGCCAGCACGTCCGAGCGCTCGACCGGGCGACCGAGCAGGTCGGCGATCTCCTTCATCGCGACGCCATAGACCGGGGCATAAGGTTTTCCGGCGATCAGCGTGCGCCCGCCGAGCTGGGCATAGTCGCGGGCCAGGGCCCCGGCGCACCAGATCATCCGCTCGCCGCGCTCGACCACGATATCGGGATTGGCGCAGATGAAGGGCAGGTTCCTGGCGCGCAGCCGCCGCAGAAGATCGGCGTAGTCCTCCGGCTTCTCGACCTCGTCGTCGAACAGCCCGGTGCAGACCACGCCGGACGCCTCGAACTCCTCGACCAGCTCGACATCAAGCCCGTCATAGAGCGTGAAATCGCGATCGGCGCCAATGTGGAAGATCTTTCGCGGCCCCTCCATGATCAGGTCGCGGGTCACGTCACCGGAGGTGACGACACGGTCATAGGCGGCAGAGGGAACGCCGATCGCATTCATCTGCGCCACCACATCGGCGCTGCGGCGCGGCGAATTGGTGATCAGCACAACAGGTATCTTCGCCTCGCGTGCGGTGGCCAGCGCCAGAGCCGCGGCCGGAAAGTGCCGCTCGCCATTGTGGACCACACCCCAGACATCGCACAGGATGGCACAATAGCCTCCCGACAAATCCGCGAGCGAGCCGATGATATCGGGCGAGTCCGCCATATCGTTTCCAAATCATGATGGTTTGCGAGCGTCGCCGCCGACGGTCCGCCGTGGCAGGTTCGCATTAGCCGAAGCTCTTGACCCTGTCACCAGCTTTCATATTTTTCAGGATTGCCATGGTTCAGGATGCCCTGGTTTCAGGATTGGCTTGGCAATGACGAAGGCAAGCGCGCAAGCCGCTCTTGCCGAGGCTTCCCCCATTCCGAAGGCTTCGGCGGGCGGTCCAACCGCGCGCAGCAATGCCGGCAGTGCGGCGTGGTTAACGAGCTTGAAAAAGCATGCCGGTCTTGGATGTTTTTCAGCAATCGGAAGTTTCAGGATTGATGGCATCTTTCGCCGAATAGGGGTTCTGGCGGGGTGCAGAAGGCAATGATCCGAAAATTCGGTAGGGACCGGCGTGGCAATTATACGCTGATGACGGTCATCACGATGGTGCCGCTTATGGGCGGAGTGGCGCTCAGCGTCGATTACTCGGGACTGCTGCGCCAGAAGCATGCCACGTTGAACGCGTTGGACGCCGCCGGCCTCGCCACCGCTCAGCAGGTCGTCTCCGGCGCAACCGACGACGCCGCCAAGGCCTACGCCAAGACCTTCTTCGAAACCAATCTCGGCCCCGTCGATCCGGCCAACACGTCGCTTACGGTCACCCTGCCCAACAGCAATGCGGGTGGCGGCACGTTGAAGCTCTGCAGCGCCCTTACCTATCACCCCTATTTTCTGCCGGCCGCCGCCATGCTGTTGGGCGGCGGGACCACCAGCGGCGCTACAACTTTCACGGATTGCTCGGAAATCCGTCTCAAGAACACGCTGGAAGTCGCTCTGGTGCTCGACAATTCCGGCTCGATGAACGAACTCGGTTCCGGCACCGGCGCGAGGCGAATAGACCTGCTGAAGACTGCCGCCAAACAGCTTGTCGATACGCTGGCGCTGCAGGCACAGCAGATGAAGCAGGTCAGCAAACCGGTGCAGTTCTCCCTGGTGCCGTTCGCTGCTTCGGTCAATGTCGGTCCCACCCATGACCAGGACAGCTGGATGGACCAGGATGGCATCTCCCCGATCCAGCATGAGGATTTCGACTGGACGAAGATGACCGCCGCCAACGATCCGGACAGATACGCCGAGAAGCTCAACGGCGTCTGGTACAAACGCGGCACCGGCTGGGGCGACACCGAGGATCAGCCACTGACCCGCTTCAGCCTCTACGCCGACATCACCGTCGAGTCCGGCCGCGAAGAAGTGCCTAACACGAAACAGTATATCTGCGACACCTATAACAAGAAAGGTAACTGCAGCAGCGGCCACTGGACCACCCCGGAATATATCTACACCACCAGCCGCTATGCGAGTTGGCAGGGTTGCGTGGAGGCGAGGCCGCACCCGTATAACAACGACACGACGCCTGATACCGCCACACCTGCCACGCTGTTCGTGCCGATGTTTGCGCCCGACGAGGCCGGCACGCTCTGGCTCGATTTCAACCGCGACGGCGCTAACGACGTGATCTATCTGAACTATGGTTACGGCAACAACTGGTGGGCCGACTGGCCTTACACCGACAGCCCAACCGCTTCGCAGCGGCAGTCGGACATGCGCAAATATTTCCTGGTCAAGCCTTACGGCTCGAAGTCGGCTGCCTCGGGCGACGGCCCAAATTCGTCCTGCACGACCAACCCGATCACGCCGCTCAAAGACGTGACTCAGCTTGCCCAGAAAGAGGAGATCGACAACGCCATCGACGCCATGGCGCCGAACGGCAACACCAACGTGCCGGAAGGCCTTGCCTGGGGCTGGCGGACGGTGTCGAGCAACGAACCTTTCACTGCGGGCCGGCCTAACACTGAAAGAGGCAACGACAAAGTGGTCATGGTGCTGACCGACGGCGCCAATACCTACAGCGCCGTCAGCGACAGCGGCTACGCCAATAACAGGTCGACCTATGCCGCTTACGGTTACACCGGCCTGACATATCCGGGGTCTGGAAGCGTGACGCGGCTGTTCATGAACACAAGCACCGACATCGGCAAGACGACCTACACGGGCGCCAACTACACCGCCGCGCTGGACGAGCAGATGCAGACCCTTTGCGGCAACGCGAAGAAATCGAACGTTCTCGTCATGACCGTTGCGCTCGACCTGTCGACCACCGATGCCGGTGACAAGAAAGCACTCGACGCGCTGAAGGCCTGCTCCTCGGACTCGCGCTTCCGCAAGGATCCCACCGATCCGACCAAGCCGGCCAAGCTGTTCTGGAACGCGACCGGGGCGACGCTGTCGGACAATTTCAGGGAAATCGCCAACGAATTGTCGAACCTGCGCATCGTCGGCTGAAGGGGGTGGGGTCGGCTGAAGGGGCGCAAGCGCCCGGAAATGACAGGCTGGCGGAACAGCGCCCCCCTCTGTCCTGCCGGACATCTCCCCCACAAGGGGGGAGATCGGATGTCGGCACGGCTTTCGCCAATCTCCAACGCCGCAGAAGAGGCGAGGCGCAGAAGCTGCCGATCTCCCCCTCGTGGGGAGATGCCAAGTTGTGGCAAGGGGGCAGGCCAGAGGGGGGCGCGGAAGGATAGCGACCGAACAGCTTTGTTTGGGCCGCTGCATTCTTCGGCTGTTAACGCCGCTCCAGCCTACATCGGCCGCCGGTCCGGCTGCGCCCGCTCCGGTTCGACCAGCCTGCGATAGAGATGCCACGTCGCATGGCCAAGCACGGGCATGACGACGGCGAGCCCGGCAAACAGCGGGATCGAGCCGATGACCAGCAGCACGGCGACCATCAGGCCCCACAGCGCCATCTGCAGCGGGTTTGTCATCACGGCCCGTGCCGAGGTCTCGATCGCCGAGACCGCGCCGACATCACGGTCGAGCAGCAGCGGAAAAGCGACGACGGTCGTCGCCAGCACGATCGCGGCGAAGACGAAGCCGGCCGCATTGCCGAGCAGGATCAGCGTCCAGCCTTTGGGCGTTGTCAGCACCTCGCGCACAAAGCCACCGATCGAGGCAGGCGGCTGAGCGCCGAACAGGCTGGAGTAGATCGATTGCGCGGTGAACAGCCAGAGCAGGAACAGTGCCACCAGCATGATGCCGATGACCGCGATCGCCGGCAGCGCCGGCGAGTGGCGCACCTCGAGCGCGTGCCACCAGGACGTGTCCATGCCGAGCTCGCGGCGGCGGCTGATCTCGTAGAGGCCGATCGCGGCGAACGGTCCAAGCAGGGCGAAGCCGGACATCAGCGGGTAAAGCAGCTGGATGGCGTAGGCGCCGGATGTCGTCCACTGCGCCAGGATCAATCCGACCACCGGATAGATCAGGCACAGGAAGACGTAATGCGATGGCTTTGCCCAAAAATCCTCGACGCCGAGCCGCAGCACATCGATCAGGTCCGCCGTGGTGATGCGGCGCACCCTGGGCTGCACGTGCATCCCACGCGCGTCCGACATGACATGAAAGCTGGCCATACCCATTCTCCCGTATTCAAGGGGGCGGCCACTGCCAGGATGGCCGCCCGTAGCTGCCACTTCAAGAGCGATGCCATGATAGCCGAATTCGATGTGCTTGTCGCGAATCGGGTGGGATTGAGCAAGCGCGGCACGGCAGAGGCCGTGTTCGTGCCGCGCCGCTGGCGTGTGCTAGACACCAGATCGTTCAATCACCTCGGCCAGCGGAACGTGGCCAAGGCAGGCACCCGAACCCGCCGGCGTTTCGCCGTCCTCGATGGCCTGCGCGTATCGCACGTCGGGATCGCTTTCGATCCGGCTGCGCAGCGCTGCCAGCCTGGGATAGGCGGCCCCATCGACCGCCTGGTGGAACTCCGCCCAACGTGCCACGCCGATCAGCGTGGTGTCGGCCAGCGTCAGGCGGTCGCCGACCAGAAAGTCGGTGTCGCCGATCATCGCCTCAAGCCGGTCGTGGCGTTCGGCAACGGCCTGGCGGCCAAAGTCACGCAAGGTCGCCAGCAGCGCCGGTTCGGCCGATTCCATTTCATAGGCGGCCCAGAGCGGGATGAAAGCGGCGGTGAACCCGGTATTCACGAAAGCCATCAGCTGATGCATCCGGTCGGCTTCCGGCGAGCGCGGGTCGAAGCTGATGCGACGTTGCGTGTCGCGGGCTTCGAGCCAAGCGGCAATCGCCATGGTCTCGGTGAGCACTCTGCCTTCGTCGGTGATCATCACCGGCGTTTCCTGACGGCCGTTGATGCGGGCATAGGCGTCGTTCTTCATTTCAGTGAGCATGTCGACGCGGCACAGGCGGTAGGGCTGTCCGAAGCGTTCAAAAGCAGCGACGAGCCCCATCGAACTTCCCGCCGGGACGCCGTAAAGGAGGATAGGTTCCATTTGTTTGTTTGTCCTCTTCCATGTTCAGGGGTCACGCTGCGCAGCGAAGCTTGACCCTAAACACTGGTCGTCCCATGTAAATTACGCACTATTTTGTAACCAGGATCCGCCATGAAAGATGTCGTCTCAAGCTGCCCGATCGAAGAGGCCATGAGTGTGCTCAGCGGTCGCTGGCCGACCTTGCTGCTCTACTATCTGAAGGACGGGACCAAGCGCTTCAGCGACCTGAGGCGTGACAACCCGACCGTGTCGCACCGCATTCTGGCGCTGGAACTGCGCAAGCTGGAGGAAGCCGGGATCGTGCGGCGAACGGCGCATGCCGGCTATCCGCTACGCGTCGACTATGATCTCACGGCAGCGGGTCTCAAGCTTGTGCCGCTCATCGACGCCTTGGGCGACTGGTGGGAAGATACCGAGGGCCGGGTCTCATCGGCGCCAAGGCTGGTGGCGGCGGAATAAGCAGTGGAGAAAAATCTGACGCTTGCAACTATACGTTGTACAACTGCTTTGGGTGGGATCTGCCGTCCGGGCCGTTGCTGAAGTTCACCGGCAACAAGTTCCTGATCGACGCGCTCCTGAAGGAAGCCGGCATCGCCGGCGCCGGTGGCTCTCTGAAGGATCTGGTCTCGACGCGGCCGCGGGAAACGGATGCTGACGGGGCCGGTCTGTTCGAGGAGGCAGACGGGGCGGACGACGAGCTGGTCGCCCCCTGCCGGGGATACCGAGGGCCTGAACTGCCCGAGCGCTGATTTGATCGGGCCTGGAACAATCCACGCCCGATCTATTTGCCAGCCAGGATTGCGTTTATGTCAGGCAGGCCGCCTTGCCGCCACCGTGCTGCCCACCGGCGAAGGCGCCGGCGCTGCTGTCGACGTGGGATGGCCGCGCGGGCGCGGCACCCTGATGGCTCATGGCTGGCTTGAAGCGGCGATCAAGCGATAGTCGGATAGCCGGCGGAGCCGCCGCCATAGAGCGTCGCCTGATCGAACACGGCCAGCGGCGCGCGCGTCTGCAGCCGTTCCACAAGATCGGGATTGGCGATGAACGGTCGCCCGAAGGCGAACAGGTCCGCCTTGCCGTCGGCAAGCCGCGACCCCGCGAGCTCGAGGTCATAGCCGTTATTGGCGATATAGGTGTTGTTGAAGCGCCGGCGGAGTGATCCGAAGTCGAACGGCGCGACATCGCGCGATCCGCCCGTGGCGCCCTCGACGACATGGATGTAGACGATGCCCAAAGCATCGAGTTGATCGACGATATAGTCAAACTGCGCCTGGGGAGCGCTGCTCGAGACGCCGTTGGCGGGCGAGATGGGCGAAATCCGGATGCCGGTGCGCTCAGCGCCGATCTCCTCGACCACCGCAGTCGCAACCTCCAGCATCAGCCGGGCGCGGTTCTCGACCGATCCGCCATAAGCATCCGTGCGGAGGTTCGCGCCGTCCTTGGCGAATTGGTCCAGCAGATAGCCGTTGGCGCCGTGAATCTCGACGCCATCGAAGCCGGCCTTGATGGCGTTCGCAGCTGCTTTGCGGAAATCCTCCACGATGCCCGGCAATTCAACCAGCTCGAGTGCGCGGGGCTCCGAAACGTCGACAAAGCCGTTGCCGACGAAGGTCTTGGTCGCGGCCCGGATCGCCGAGGGCGCGACGGGGGCGGCGCCGTTCTCCTGCAGATCGACGTGCGAGACGCGACCGACATGCCAGAGCTGCAGGAAAATCCGCCCGCCCTTGGCGTGCACGGCGTCGGTGACCTTGCGCCAGCCGCCGATCTGCGCCTGGGCGTAGATGCCGGGCGTGTCCTGGTAGCCCTGTCCCTGCTGTGAGATCTGCGTGGCCTCGGAAATCAGCAGGCCGGCCGACGCGCGCTGGCCGTAGTACTGCGCGGCGAGATCGCCTGGAACGAAGCCCGGGCCAGCGCGATTGCGCGTCAGCGGCGCCATGACGATACGATTG
The DNA here is from genome assembly GCF_055811415.1 of Mesorhizobium sp. WSM4846. Classification (NCBI taxonomy): domain Bacteria; kingdom Pseudomonadati; phylum Pseudomonadota; class Alphaproteobacteria; order Hyphomicrobiales; family Phyllobacteriaceae; genus Mesorhizobium; species Mesorhizobium sp. WSM4846. The sequence continues at coordinate 9,803 of NZ_JBVVPZ010000047.1, read as the reverse complement.
GAGAGGGTCAGCGAGCCGAGAGTATAGGGCTCAAACAGCGTTGTGCTTGTCATAGGTCACCTTTGTTTGTCCCCGCCGCGGCGGGTCGTCTATCGAAACGGGATCGTTGGTGCTCAGGCGACCGTGCGGTACCGCTCGGCGGGATGTTCGTTCCGATAGTTCGGAAGCATGGCCTGGCGTGCGGCCTGAAGCGCGTCCCACTGCCCGGCATCGGGTAGCGGCGGGATGGTCACCAGCTCGCGACGGTCGAAGCCGACCAGCGCCGCATCCACCAGATCGTCGACCTCCATCACGTTGGAAAGCGTGTTGACGTCGGCGCCGACATGTCCCCAGATCTCCGTTCGCGTCGTGGCAGGAAGCACGGCCTGGACGTAGACACCCTTCGGCGCGAGCTCGAGGCTGAGTCCCTGCGACAAAAACAGCACGAAGGCTTTGGTTGCGCCGTAGACCGTCATGCCGAACTCCGGCGCCAGGCCGACCACCGAGCCGATGTTGATGATCGCCCCTTCGCCGGCCGCCGCAAGACGCGGGGCAATGGCGCTGGCAAGCCGCAGAAGCGCGGTCGTATTGAGCGCAACCAGCCGCGCCACGTCATCGGTGCTCTGCTCGATAAAGCTTCCGCCGATGGCCGTTCCGGCATTGTTGACGAGGATCCCGATGCGGGCGTCATCGCGCAGCCTCGTCTCTACCGTTGCAAGCTCGGCAGGCTGCGTAAGATCAGCCTGGATGATGTCGATCGCCACGCCGTTTTCCTGATGCAGACGGGCCGCCAGAGCCTCCATTCGTGCCGTGTCACGGGCAACCAGCACGAGGTCGTGCCCGCGGCGCGCGAAGCGCTCGGCATAGGCGGCTCCGATGCCGGTGGAGGCGCCGGTTATGAGGACTGACGGAATGGTGGTCATGGCATTGCTCTTTTCTCTGATGGACTCTATATTCATGACGGTCATCATGATTGCCGTTAAATATGATACCCATCATGTAAATGTCAACGGCGCCGGCGGAGAATTTTGAAATGAAGGTCAGTCGAGAACAGATGGCGGAGAACCGCCGCCGAATTCTGGATGTTGCCAGCCGGCTGTTTCGCGACAAGGGGTTTGACGCGGTCAGCGTGGCGGAGGTGATGAAAACCGCCGGGTTCACCCATGGCGGTTTCTATGGCCATTTCAGCTCGAAGGACGACCTGATCGCCCAAACCCTTGCCCATGTCCTCGCCGCAGACTCAAGCGGAGGGGGCGACCTTCGCGCCTATGCAGATGCCTATCTTTCGCCCCGGCATCGCGACAATGCCGCCGGTGGTTGCCCGACAGCGGGCCTTGTTGCTGATATCCGCCATCAGACCCCGGCTGCCCGCGCGGCCATGACCGAAGGCCTTCGGTCGCAGATCGACCATATCGGCAAGACGCTGCCGCAGTTGGATCCGGCAGACAGACGCCGTACAGCGATCGGATGCTGGGCAGCGATGGTGGGAGCAGTGATCCTCGCCCGGGCTATCGACGATCCCGCGCTTTCGGATGAAGTTCTGGAACAGACGCGTGCCTGGATCGATACCGGGATCAGCCAGGTGTCTGCGAGATAGCCGCCAGGAGCGCCCTTGAGCAATGCGGCTACCGGCGTGGTTGGGCGGCAAGCTTGGAGAATATCGCGCCGCAGCGCGCATCAGCGGGGTTCGCGGACGGCTAAGGGGGCAGCGAGCGAGATTTCTGAACGCCTGCCCGGCAAAAGCCACTATTGCCGCTATGTCAGGCAGGCATGACGCTCACCGACCCCGCCAATCAACCATCCCTAGAACCCCGCTCTGACGAAATGCGCCCGACGCCAAACAGGCGAATGCTACTTAGAGCTGCCGGCATTGCCGCGCTGGCCGGGCTTGCCGCTTGTGCCACTGTGCTGCCCACCGGCGAAGGCGCCGGGGTCTCGGCCTCCGCTGTCGGCACGCTGGCGGGCATCCGCGCCTCAGCCGGGCTCGAACCGCTTGTCCCCGACCGTCAGCTCGAACAGGCAGCCCTGCAGCAGTCCGGCTATATGGCGCGCGGCGGCCGCATGACCCACTCGACCGGCTGGGGCAAGGGATTTGCTTTGCGCGTCAAGGGCAACGGCATTGCCGGTGCTGCCGCCGAAAACATCGCCGAGGGCCGTTTCGATCAGCAGAAGCTGTTCGACATCTGGATGCATTCGGCCGGCCACCGCCGCAACATGCTCGACCCGCGCTTCACCCGCTTCGGCCTGGCCTATGTGCGGGACGGCCGCGACAGCTCGCGGCGCTACTGGAGCCTTGTCCTGGGCAAATAGCAACTCGGGCACAGGCCAATCCGCGCCGTCGGCAATGCCGCGTGCGCTGAGGAGATCATGATCGACCCATCAATCCAAGGGTTCGCCACTGAGCATTTTCTCGATGTCGGGGGCCGAAACCGGTTCGCTGAAATGATAGCCCTGCATTTCATCGCAGTTGTTCTTGCGCAGGAAGGCCACCTGATCGTCCGTCTCGACGCCCTCGGCAATGACCCTCAGATTCAGATTTTGACCCAATGATATTACGGCGCTGGCGACAGCCTGGTCGTTTTCGTCAGCAGCGATATCGTTGATGAACGACTTGTCGATTTTCAGCCGCGCCACTGGAAAGGTCTTGAGCGCACTGAGGCTGGAGTAGCCTGTTCCGAAATCGTCGATCGAGATCTGAACGCCCAGGTTTTGCAGCTGATTCATCGTTGCGACCGCCAGGTCGATATCCTGCATGATCAGGCTTTCGGTCACCTCCAGCTCGAGATATCTGGCCTCCAGACCGCTGACTTTCAGGGCATCGGCGACACGGCCGATCAGGTTCTTTTCCCAAAATTGCCGCGTCGACACATTCACGCAGACGGTCATCGGCGGCAGGCCGGCATCCTGCCATGCCTTGTTCTGCCGACAGGCCTCGTGCAGGACCCAATCGCCGATCGGCACGATCAGACTTGTCTCCTCGGCCGTCGGAATGAAGGCGTTCGGTGCCATCATGCCCCGCGTCGGATGATTCCAGCGAAGCAGCGCTTCGACGGCAAAGACGAGGCCCGACCGAAGGTCGACCTGCGGCTGATAAAACAGCGTGAATTCCGAACGGGCCAGGGCGTTACGCAAGTCCTCCTGAAGCACGAATTTCTCATGCGCTCTGGTGTTGAATTCGGGAGCGTAGAACTGGAAATTGTCGCGGCCGAATTCCTTGGCGCGATACATGGCTGCATCGGCATTGGCCAGCAGCGTGTCGGGGTTGGCCCCATCCTTGGGGTAGCTGGCGATGCCGATACTGGCCGTCGCCCTCAGCCGATGTGCTCCGAGCTGAACCGGCTCTGCAATCGCCGCCCGAATTGCTTGCAGGGTCTCGGAGATGAGATCGACATTCGTCGGTTGATCGAACAGAACGACGACGAATTCGTCGCCACCAAGCCGCACGACTGTATCGGTCGCCCTTACGCGCTCGACGATACGGCCGGCTACGGTCTTCAACAACTCGTCCCCGGCATTGTGGCCAAGCGTGTCATTGACGAGTTTGAAATTGTCCAGATCGATGAACACCACCGTCACCCAGCGATCGTATCGCTGCGCGTAGAGGATCGCCTGCGAAAGCCGGTCCTCGAGCAGAGCGCGATTGGGCAGTCCGGTCAGCACATCATGGTTGGCCATGAAGTGGATCCGATCTTCGGCCAGCTTGCGCTCGATGGCGATCCCGGCAATACGCGTCGTGAAATCGATGAGCCGGGTCTCGGCCGCGGTCGGCTCGCGCACGGTCGTCGAGTACATGGCAAAGGCGCCCAGCACAGCGCCTTGATGCGACAGGATCGGGGTCGACCAGCACGAACGGTAGCCATGGGCCGCCGCCAATTCGCAGTGATCCTGCCAAAGGGGGTCGTGCATGATGTCCGCGACAATGACCGGCTCGCGCCGGTAGGCGGCGGTTCCGCAGGATCCCATTTTGGGGCCGACGGCGATCCCCTCGATGGCGCTCGTATAGGCCTTTGCCAAGCTCGGCGCGGCGCCGTGCCGCAAGTGGCTGCCATCCTTGTCGAGCAACAGGACGGAACCGAATATTCCCGTCAACTGAGACTCGGCGAGGCGCATGAGGCAGTCGAGCACATCTTCGAGCGGGGCGCTCGTCGCGATCATTTCCAGTATCTGCGCCTGCCCGTCTCGAAGGGTGTCCGCTTGCTTGCGGGCGGTGATGTCGTGGGCGATGCCGACCAGACCGAAGATATCGTTTTGAACATTGCGCAACGGCACCTTCGTCGACGAAAACCATTTGCCGGCGCCTGACGCATCGACAACGAACTCTTCCTCATCGATCATCGGCTGTCCGCTGCGCAGCACGCCTTGCTCGATGGCGCGAAACTTCTGCGCAAGGTCGGGGGCATGAAGATCGGAATCGGTCAAACCGATCATGTCACTGGTTTTGGCCTTGCCGCTGTCGGAAGCAATGGCCCTGTTGGCGACGACGAAGCGGCTTTCGGTGTCCTTCACCCACAGGTAGTCGGGCACCCAGTCGATCAGCGTTTGCAGCGAGATGCGCTCGTCGACGATCAGGCGATTGGCGGTGAGTTCCGTTATGTCCTCATGCGTGGCCACCCATCCGCCGTCAGGCATCGGCTGATGGCAGATCTGAATTGTCCGGCCGTCGGTGAGATTGGCGGTCCAGTTTCTCAAAGTCGTGCCCGAATTGACCGCCCGGGCAAATGCGAGATAAGCGTCGCTGGCCATCGCGGATGTCCCGGCAGCGATGCGGCGTTCGACGATTTCGCCCAGCGTCCGGCCGGGGCGCAAATGCTCGGGTGCAATGCGGTAAATTTCCGCATAGCGGCGGTTGCACAGGATCAGCCGTTCAGCGGCGTCGAAAAAGCAGATGCCTTGCGAGATGTTGTCGATCGCCGTCTCGAATCGCAGCGCCTGCTGCTCGAGTGTTGCGATCGTAGCCCTGAGTTCGCGCTCGAGCGTCTCGTACGAGGAGCCCGCCAGTTTCGCCAGCGTGGCAAGCTCGGTCGATTCGGGCGCCTGGGCGGCTTGCCTCGATGATTTCGTGACCAAGCACAGTTCCTCCGCGTCGGCGCCTGGCGCAAAGCAAGGAAAGCTCGCTGCACTCTAAGCGACTGCATAGTGATCCAGATATACTAATGGCAGGTGAACCGGGTCGATGCCGACCGGGGGCATGGCGCAGTTCTTGCCTTCTCCCCTTGTGGGAGAAGGTGGATCGGCGCGCAGCGCCGAGACGGTTGAGGGGTGCTGGCCGGAGTGCTGTCGGTTCCAAGCTGGAGCACCCCTCATCCGGCCGCTTCGCGGCCACCTTCTCCCACAAGGGGAGAAGGGGGAGCCAATCTCGTGCAGGCCCATCGCACATGATGGCCGATCCTGCCGGTGAAAATCTCGACAGGCGGTTCGGCGCGCTGCGCCGGTCCCAGAGGTCAGTCCAAAGACTGGGCATTGTGCCAGAAGCCGGCAAGTGTGCATGGCAGCCCATCATGAACGATTGCGAATGAGCATGGTGACCACGAAGAAAGCGCCGACCGAACTGGTGATGATGCCGATCGGCAGTTCCTGCGGCGGCAGCAGCGTGCGCGCCAGAAGGTCGCTTGCCAGCAGCAGCACCGCTCCGAAGAGGGCGCAGCTTGCAATCAGGCGCAGATGCAACGGGCCGGCCAGGGGCCGGGACAGATGCGGGATCATCAGCCCGACGAAACCGATGACACCTGCGACCGAGACCAGGATCGCCGTGGAGAAGGCAGCGACGAGAAACGCCGTCCTGCGCATCCGCACAACCGGCACGCCGAGGCTTTCGGCAGCATTCTCGCCGGCCAGGAAGGCGTCGAGCTTGCGATGGTTCCACAGGCCATAAGCAAGAATGGTGCACGCGCCAAGAGCAGCCAGCCCGACATTGTCCCATCGCGCCAGGCCGAGCCCGCCCATGGTCCAGAACAAAACCGAGTGAGCGGCGCGCTGGTCTCCGGCGAAGACGAGATAGTTGGTCAGGGCGATGAACATGAACGAGACGGCAAGCCCGGCCAGTATCAGCCGTTCGGGGCCTTGCCCCCTCACCCGCGAAACCAGCAAAAGCACGATGCCGGCGGCCAAAATGCCGCCGGTGAAGGCGGCAACCGGCAACGTCCAGATGCCGAAACGGTCGCCAAAAATGGTGATGACGGAAACAGCGCCGGCCGCGGCACCGGAGGACAGCCCGAACAGGAATGGATCGGCGAGATCGTTTCGGGTTACCGTCTGCAGCAGCGCGCCGATGACGCCCAGCCCTGCGCCGACACAGATCGCCATGATGGTGCGCGGCAGCCTGAGATCGACGACAATCTTGGCAACCGGGATCTTGGCGACCGGGATATTGCCGACTGAGCCGGGCACGAGGTCTCCGTCCAGCCCGGCCGCATGTCCGAGCGCAGCAATCACGTCGCTCAACGCTATGACTGTCGATCCATAGGCGATCGACAGCAGAGCAAGAGCGGCGATTGCTGCCGCTCCTGCTGCCATGGCCAATTCGAACGCCCTGTGGCGCAAGCTCAGAAGGCTTCCGGGTGCATCGCGCTGGCGATCTTGCCGATCGCCTCGATGTTAGCAGGTCCGGGCGTCAGCTCGGCATAGCGCAGCGCGACGAAGCGCTCGTTCCTGACCGCATCGGTCTCCTTCATTGCCGGATGGACTTTGAGGAAGTCGAGCAGTTTCCTGTAACCACCGCCGTCCTGGTAGTCGAGCAGGATCAGGAACTGCGGATTGCGGGAAGCGACCGTTTCCCAGTCCGTGTTGCCCCAGCTCGTCTGCATGTCGGCCATGATGTTGTCGCCGCCGGCAGCGGCGATCATGGCGCTGGGGATCGCGAACTTGCCTGATGTGAAGGGTTTGTCTTCGCCGGAGTCGTAGAGAAACACCCGCGTCCGCTCGCGGTCGCCGACCTTTGCCGTGATATCGGCGAGTTGCGCTTTCCAGCCTGAAACGAGTTTTTCCGCCCTGGCTTGCTTGCCGAAAATCCTGCCCAGCTTTTCGATGTCGCCGTAGAGCAGGTCCATCGAGGCGGCGGGGCGGTTGTTGTCGAGATGGACGCAGCTTTCCGTCAGCACCAGCGTCTTGACGCCGTGCGGCGCCAGCGTATCTGGCGTTACCTCGCCGCCCGGCTTCATGCCGTAATACCAGCCGGCGAAGAAGAAATCGGGCTCGACCGCGACCAGGTTTTCGAGCGCCGGGTATTTCGGCGCGAGTTCCGGGATCGCGCCCTGCTTGGCCTTGAATTCCGGACCGGCCTTGTACCATCCGGTGATGCCGGTCAGGCCGACGATCGACGGTTGCAGCCCCAGCGCGAAGGCCATCTCGGCCATGTTCATATCCTGGATGACGGCACGCTTTGGCGCGGCGTCGAACGTCAGCGGCGTGCCGCAGCTGTCGACTGTTACCGGGAAAGCGAAGGCTGTCTGGGCAAGCAGCAGAGAGGCAAAAGACAGTGCGAGGCGTTTCACGGATGTTGCTCCTTGGTTAGATCAGAAGAGGCACGGTTCGGGACTTCGAACACCGTGAGTTCGCGGTCTTCGGTCGGATGGCGCAGCCGAAGCACGTCGACGCCGAAAATCTCGCGGATCAACTGCTTGGTCAGCGCCTCGCGCGGACCGGCGAGTGCCTGCAGGCGGGCCTCGTTCATCACCGCGACCCTGGTGGCAAATGGCGTGACCAGCGACAGATCATGCAGCACCGCCACGACGGTCATGCCAAGCTGCGATACGAGTTCGAGAAGTTCGCTGCGGGCGCGCGGATCGAGATGATTGGTCGGTTCATCGAGGAACAGGATTTTTGGCTCCTGGGCGATGGCGCGCGCCAGCTGGGCGCGTTGCCGCTCACCACCCGACACCGAGCCGATCGTGCGGCCGAGCAGCGGCAGCAGGCCGGTTCTGCGAAGCGCTTCGACGACGACGTCGCGTTGCTCGCTCCTGCGTCGCCAGCAGGCATGCGGGACCCGCCCAAGTCCGACGTAGTCGATCACGGCAAGCCGCGGATCGGGCTGATCGGTCTGGCCGACGACTGCCATGTGCAGCGCCCGCTCGGCGGCCGGAAACGTCTCCAGCCGGCGTCCGGAAAATCTCACATCTCCCGCGCTCGGACGCAGCGTGCCGCATAGCATGCGCAGCAGCGTCGTCTTGCCGGCGCCGTTGGGACCGATGATAGCGAGGCGGTCTCCCGCCGCGACCGAAAGGCTGACCGCACTGACCAGGCGCTGGCCATTCGCCGTGGCGCTCAGTTCACGCGCTTCAAGAAGAGGCTGGCAGGCGTCCAACTTACCGTCACTTTCTCAATGGCGACGGAAGGAAGCTGGACCGGCCGACAAGACCGATGTCCACGTCTCCTCCCGGCACACCCCGTCCGGTCAACTCGTGCGATGGCAGGTCTCCTGGCTCGCGGGTCCTTACGCCATCCTGCCTTCCCAGCCTTGCCGGCCAGTGGCATTTTCGGATTTTGCTCGCCGCTTACAGTTGCGGGGGCAGCCACGGCCTCGATCCGAAGATCTCACCGTGTTCCCTTTTCACCCTCGCCTTTCGGCTTGGGGACCATCAGTCAGCCACCCTAGTTTTCCGCCAATCCCAGCGCAATAAGTTTCCGGGGTTCGGAGTGCCCCGCGAGCAATGGTCTTGTCAGAACGAGCATACCGAATCTCGTAATGTAATAACGTTACTACTTAAAAGACAACGCCTGCTCCCGTCAAGCCCTTCGCCCAACGCCTTCGACTTGCCGACCACCGTCGCATTGCGCGGTGCGCAATTTCGATCAAACTGCCTCCACCAGGAAGCGATACCATGACCTGGCCAATGCGCAGTCCCACAGCAAGGAGCCATATGAACCCGACCGAGAAAGCGCTGTGGTTCGTCGAAAGCCATCTGCCGGAAGCCATCTCGCTCGACGATGTCGCCAACAGCAGCGGCGTGTCGCGCTTTCACGTGACGCGGGCTTTCGGTGCGGCGACCGGCCGTTCGGTGATGGGCTACCTGCGTTCTCGCCGCCTGACCGAGGCGGCGCGCAGGCTCGCCGCCGGCGCACCGGACATTCTCTCGGTCGCGCTCGACGCCGGCTATGCCTCGCATGAGGCTTTCACCCGCGCCTTCCGCGACCAGTTCGGCACCACGCCGGAACTGGTGCGCGCGCAAGGCTCACTCAAAAACCTCGATCTCGTGGAGCCGATTCTGATGGACCAGTCCTTCCTCACCAATCTCGAGCCGCCGCGTTTCGAAACCAGCCGGCCGTTCCTCATCGCCGGTCTCGGCGAGCGCTACAGCTGCGAAACCAGCGCCGGCATCCCGATGCAGTGGCAGCGGTTCGGCCCCTATATCGGCAACATTCCAGGCGAGGTCGGCGACGTCGCCTATGGCGTCTGCGTCAACGGCGACGATGCAGGCAATTTCGACTATATCGCCGGCGTCGAGGTGTCCGATTTTTCGGACCTGCCGAAGGAGTTTTCGCGCGTACGCGTGCCGGAGCAGGAATACGCCGTGTTCGCCCATCGTGACCACATCTCGACCATCCGCCGCACGGTCAACACGATCTGGAACAAATGGCTGCCGGCCTCCGGGCACAAGATTGCCGACGCGCCCGAATTCGAGCGCTACGGTCCCGAATTCGATCCGCGCAGCGGCAATGGCGGGCTGGAAATCTGGATACCGGTCAAAGGGTGAGAATGGCCCAGTTTTCAACTTGTGTTGGAGACTAGTGTCGCGGCGCTCCGCCTTATCTTGTCCAGTTGATGGATGGGTAACACTTTGAACCGGATACATGGGTTACAGTTTTCCCCCTGTCGTGGGGGGGGGGGG
>NZ_JBVVPZ010000046.1:0-53148 GCF_055811415.1 Mesorhizobium sp. WSM4846 | reverse complement strand
CCCCCCCCCCCACGACAGGGGGAAAACTGTAACCCATGTATCCGGTTCAAAGTGTTACCCATCTATCAACTGGACAGCGCGAAGCGGGCGGGAGGGGTCGCCTCAACCGCCTCGACCTACAACTGGCGTTGACCAAGAAAGGTGGAGTGCGTCGCCACCGACCCCACCCGGCTCTGCGGGCCACCCTCCCCTCAAGGGGGAGGATCACTCAAACACGATGTTCGGCACGGCGGCTTCGGCCGCGCCGCGTTCTTCCTTGACCCTGCCCCAGACGTTCGCGGCGATGTCGCGGTAGATCTTGGCCTCGGCGCTGTCGGGCTTGGAGACCACCACCGGCGTGCCGGCATCCGAGCTTTCGCGGATGCCCATTTCGAGCGGCACTTCGCCGAGGAAGGAGACGCCGAGACGCTCGGCCTCGCGGCGCGCGCCGCCATGGCCGAAGATGTCGTAGCGCTTGCCGGTGTCGGGGGCGAGGAAATAGCTCATATTCTCGACGATGCCCAACACCGGCACGTCGACCTTCCTGAACATGTTGAGGCCTTTTCGGGCATCGATCAGGGCCAGATCCTGCGGCGTCGAGACGATGACGGCGCCGGCCAGCGGCACCTGCTGGGCCATGGTCAGCTGCGCGTCGCCGGTGCCGGGCGGCATGTCGACGACGAGCACGTCGAGCGGACCCCATTCGACCTCGCGCAACATTTGCGTCAATGCCGACATCACCATCGGCCCGCGCCAGATCATTGGCGTCTCCTCATCGACGAGGAAGCCCATCGACATCACCTTCAGGCCGTAATTCTCCATCGGCTTCAGGACCTTGCCGTCGACCGTCTGCGGCCGGCCATGGATGTTGAGCAGCCGCGGCATCGACGGGCCGTAGATGTCGGCGTCGAGCACGCCGACCCTCAGGCCGTTGGCGGCGAGGCCAAGCGCGATATTGACGGCAGTGGTCGACTTGCCGACGCCGCCCTTGCCGGAAGCGACAGCGATGATCGCCTCGATGCCGGGCACGCCGCGCTTGCCCTGACTGTGCGAGGCCGGAGCGTGCGGAGCCGGACGCGGCGCGGCAGCGGGTGCGGCCGGCGGTACGGGCCTGGTGGCAGGCCTTTGCGGAACCGGAGCCTCCATGCCGCCACCCTTCTTTTCCGCCGTCAGGGCGACCACGGCGCCGGCGACACCCGGGATCGCCTTGACGACACGCTCGGCGGCGGCACGCAGCGGCTCCATCTCCTGGGCCCGGGCAGCCGGCACGGTGATCGAAAAGAAAACCTTGGCATCGGCAATGAAAATCTCGGAGACCATGCCGAGGTCGACGATGTTGCCGGTGAAGTCCGGTCCGTTGACCGTCTTCAGGCGCTCGATGACGATTTCCTTGGTGACGTTTTCCTGGACGGCGGGCATCAGCTTTTCCTCTGCTTTTACGCCTGAGATAGTGCAGTTCCCGAACAGAACCAAGCGGCGGAACGACACGCACGGGCGTGGCTGCAAAGACTTGCGTCCGTTTGTCGGTCTTGCAGAGGACGAAACGTCTTTAGGGAAGAAGCACGCCGATCGCACAGGCTGCGTCGCCTGAAGACGAAGCAGCCCTATCTTTGCAGGCTTCGGACGTGCTCGCCCGCAAGCAAAGGAGACCAATCATGCTCGCAAACAGCAACGCAACGGCCAATCTCGCGGTGAAGGACCTGGCCAAGGCCAAGGCCTTCTATGAAGACGTTCTGGGGCTGACGGAGGTTCACAACGAGGGTGGCGAACTGATCGTCTACAAATGCGGCGACACCAGCATCAATGTCTATCGCTCGCAATTCGCCGGAACCAACAAGGCGACGGCGGTGACCTGGATGGTCGGCGACGAGATCGACACCATCGTCAAGGCGCTGAAATCGAAAGGCGTTGTCTTCGAGCACTACGAGATGCCGGGCCTGAAGCTGGAAGGCGACATCCATGTCGGCTACGGCATGAAGGTCGCATGGTTCAAGGATCCTGACGGCAACATTCTGAACTTGGTCGACAGCTAGGCCTGGACGGCGGCGAAGCTTCGGCCGCAATGAGGATTCGCCAGGCAAAAACAGCATGCATCTGGCGCAGCCTCACTCGGCCGGGTAGCGTCCGCTCATGATCGACAAGCTGGAATTCTTCATCGCGCTGGCCAGGGAGGAGCATTTCGGCCGGGCGGCGGAGGTGTGCGGCGTCACCCAGCCGACGCTTTCGGCCGGCATCAAGCAGCTGGAGGGCCAGCTCGGCGTGATGCTGGTTCTGCGCGGCTCGCGCTTCCAGGGGCTGACGCCGGAGGGAGAACAGGTGCTGGCGTGGGCGCGCCGCATCGTCGGCGATACCCGCACCATGCGCGAAGAGATGCGGGCGGCGCGTCACGGCCTTTCGGGGCGCATCCGCATCGCCGCCATCCCGACGGCGCTGGCCATGGTGGCGCGGCTGACGACGCCTTTTCGGGCAAAACATCCCGGCGTCACCTTCTCGGTGCTGTCGCGCACCTCGATCGAGGTGCTGTCGCTGCTCGGCAATTTCGACATCGACGCCGGCATCACCTATCTCGACAACGAGCCGCTGGGGCGGGTGACCAGCGTGCCGCTCTATGACGAGCGCTATCAGCTGATCACCGCGATCGGAAACCCCTATTCCGACCGCGACAAAGTGACATGGGCGGAGCTCAGCCAGCTGCCGCTCTGCCTGTTGACGCCGGACATGCAGAACCGCCGCATCATCGACCAGCATTTGGCCGAAGCCGGCACGCAGGTGCGGCCGACACTCGAATCCAATTCGATGATCGTGCTGTTCTCGCATATCCGTACCGGAAAATGGTCGTCGATCATGCCGCTCAACCTCTCGGAAACATTCGGCTTTTCCGAGCCGATCCGGGCCATTCCGATCGTCGAGCCGGACGCCAGCCACACCGTCGGGCTGGTGGCGACGCTGCGCGAGCCGCACACCCCGCTGGTCTCGGCGCTGCTGGACGAGGCAATGGCGCTGGCAGACGATTTCCGCGCCCGCCACTGAGCTAGAGATTGCAGGCTGGACGGCATCGATAGAAGATTTCTATCGAGCAACGGATCAGCTTTATTGATTTGGCGGGTTTCCTCCGATTTCCTAGGCACTTAGCGGATTACTACGACCAGGGAGGGCGCTGCATGATCATGCAGCCTGCAAGTACCGAGATCGCGTCGCGCACGGCGGCGATCGTTCAGGAGTTGAAGGGCCTCGAAGGCCCGCTGTTGCCGATCCTCCACGGCATCCAGGAAGAGTTTGGCCATGTGCCGCATGACGCGCTGCCGGTCATCGCCGAAGCGCTGAACATCTCCAAGGCGGAGGTGCACGGCGTCGTCACCTTCTACCACGATTACCGCAGCCGGCCGGCCGGCCGGCATGTGCTGAAGCTCTGCCAAGCGGAAGCCTGCCAATCGATGGGCTCGGACGCGATTGCCGCCAAGCTCAAGCAATTGCTGGGCATCGGCTTCCACGAGACGGCCCGCGACGGTTCGGTGACGCTAGAGCCGGTCTATTGCCTCGGCCTTTGCGCCTGCGCGCCATCGGCGATGCTGGACGGCGAGGTGATCGGCCGGCTCGATGACGAAAAACTCGACGAGATCGTAGCCGAGGTGCGCTCATGATCCCGCGCATCTATATTCCCGGCGATTCCGGCGCGCTGGCGCTCGGTGCGGAAAAGGTCGCCAAGGCGATTGAGAAGGAATTGGCCGATCGCGGCATCGAGGCCAAGATCGTGCGCAACGGTTCGCGCGGCGCCTATTTCCTCGAGCCGATGGTCGAGGTGGCGACAGAAAATGGCCGTGTCGCCTATGGGCCGGTGAAGCCATCCGATGTCAAAAGCCTGTTCGACAGCGGCTTTCTCACCGGCGGTCACCACAAGCGCTGGCTGGGCGCGCCCGACAAGATCCCGTTCCTGGCCAGGCAGACGCGCCTGACCTTCGCGCGCTGCGGCGTCATCAATCCGCTGTCGCTTGATCACTACAAGGCGCATGGCGGACTGAAGGGCCTGCAGAACGCCGTGGCGATGGCTCCGGCCGACATCGTCAAGCAGGTCACCGAGTCGGGCCTGCGGGGTCGCGGCGGCGCCGGCTTCCCGACCGGCATTAAATGGAAGACGGTGCTCGATACGATCGCCGACAAAAAGTACATCGTCTGCAATGCCGACGAGGGCGACAGCGCCACCTTCGCCGACCGCATGATCATGGAGGGCGATCCCTTCGTGCTGATCGAGGGAATGGCAATCGCCGGTGTCGCCACCGGGGCAACCAAGGGCTTTGTCTATATCCGCTCGGAGTATCCGCATGCGGTGGCGATGATGCAAAAGGCGGTCGAGGCCGCCCGCAAGGCCGGCCTGCTCGGCCTCAACGTGCTGGGCTCGCCCCACGCCTTCGACATGGAAATCCGCGTCGGCGCCGGCGCCTATGTCTGCGGCGAGGAAACCTCGCTGCTCAACAGCCTCGAAGGCAAGCGCGGCGTCGTTCGCGCCAAGCCGCCACTGCCGGCCATCCAGGGCCTGTTCGGCAAGCCGACGGTGATCAACAACGTCATCTCGCTGGCCTCGGTGCCTGTCATCATGGACAAGGGTGCTGCCTTCTACAAGGATTTCGGCATGGGCCGCTCGCGCGGCACCATTCCGATCCAGATCGCCGGCAATGTCAGATATGGCGGCCTGTTCGAGGCGGCGTTCGGCATGACGCTTGGCGAGATCGTCGACGACATCGGCGGCGGCACGGCGACTGGACGGCCGGTCAAAGCGGTGCAGGTCGGCGGCCCTCTGGGTGCCTACTTCCCACGCTCCCTGTTCGACACGCCGTTCGACTACGAAGCCTTCGCCGCCAAGGACGGGCTGATCGGCCACGCCGGCATCACCGTCTTCGACGACACCGCCGACATGCTGAAGCAGGCGCGCTTCGCCATGGAGTTCTGCGCCATCGAGAGCTGCGGCAAGTGCACGCCCTGCCGCATCGGCTCGACACGCGGCGTCGAGACGATCGACAAGATCGCCAGGGGTAGCGAGCCGGAAAAGCAGATCGAGCTGGTGACGGACCTCTGTAACACGATGAAGTTCGGTTCGCTCTGCGCGCTGGGTGGCTTCACGCCTTATCCGGTGATGAGCGCAATCAACCACTTCCGCGAAGATTTCAAGCCGGCGCCAGTCGCCGAAGCAGCAGAATAGGAACCTCGCGATGGGTCTCATTCAGGAAATCGACTACGGCACGCCGGCCTCGACGTCCGAGAAGCAGGTGACGCTGACCGTCGACGGCTTCACCGTCACCGTGCCGGAAGGCACATCCATTATGCGCGCCTCGATGGAGGCCGGCATTGCCATCCCGAAACTTTGCGCCACCGATATGGTCGACGCCTTCGGCTCCTGCCGGCTCTGCCTGGTCGAGATCGACGGCCGCAACGGCACGCCCTCCTCCTGCACGACGCCGGTGGCGCCGGGCATGGTCGTGCACACCCAGACCGGTCGGCTGAAGGACATCCGCCGCGGCGTGATGGAGCTCTACATCTCCGACCATCCGCTCGACTGCCTGACCTGTGCGGCCAATGGCGACTGCGAATTGCAGACGCAGGCCGGCGTCGTCGGCCTGCGCGACGTGCGCTACGGCTATGAGGGCGACAACCACGTCTTCAAGAAGAACGACGGCGCCGAAAACTTCAAATGGATGGCGAAGGACGAGTCCAACCCATACTTCACCTATGATCCATCGAAATGCATCGTCTGCTCGCGCTGTGTGCGCGCCTGCGAGGAGGTGCAAGGCACATTCGCGCTGACCATCGAGGGCCGCGGCTTCGAAAGCCGTGTGTCGCCCGGCATGCACCAGCTTTTCATCGACAGCGAGTGCGTGTCCTGCGGCGCCTGTGTGCAGGCCTGCCCAACGGCGACGCTTTCCGAGAAATCGGTGATCAAGATCGGCCAGCCCGAGCATTCGGTCGTCACCACCTGCGCCTATTGCGGCGTCGGCTGCTCGTTCAAGGCCGAAATGCGCGGCGACGAGCTCGTGCGCATGGTGCCCTACAAGGACGGCAAGGCGAACCGTGGCCATAGCTGCGTCAAGGGCCGTTTTGCCTACGGCTACTCGACCCACAAGGAGCGCATCCTCAATCCAATGATCCGCGAAAAGGTCACCGATCCATGGCGCGAGGTGTCGTGGGAGGAAGCGCTGACCCACACCGCCAACGAGTTCCGCCGCATCCAGTACCAGTATGGCCGCACCTCGATCGGCGGCATCACCTCGTCGCGCTGCACGAATGAGGAAACCTATCTGGTGCAGAAGCTGATCCGCCAGGGTTTCCGCAACAACAATGTCGATACCTGCGCCCGCGTCTGCCATTCGCCGACCGGCTATGGCCTTGGCCAGACTTTCGGCACCTCGGCAGGCACCCAGGATTTCGACTCGATCGAGCAGACCGACGTGGTGATGATCATCGGCGCAAATCCGACCGACGCACATCCGGTGTTTGCGTCGCGCATGAAGAAGCGGTTGCGCAAGGGCGCCAAGCTGATCGTGCTCGACCCGCGCCGCACCGATATCGTGCGCTCGGCTCATATCGAGGCGCAGCATCATCTGCCGCTGAAGCCGGGCACCAATGTCGCCGTGGTCACCGCGCTTGCCCATGTCATCGTCACCGAAGGACTGTTCGACGAGGCCTTCATCCGCGAACGCTGCGACTGGGACGAGTTCCAGGATTGGGCGTCGTTCGTGGCGCTGCCGGAAAACAGCCCTGAGGTGGTCGGCCAGCTCGCCAATGTCGATCCTGAAGAGATCCGCAGCGCCGCACGGCTGTTTGCCACCGGCGGCAATGGCGCGATCTATTACGGCCTCGGCGTGACCGAGCACAGCCAGGGCTCGACCACCGTCATCGCCATCGCCAATCTTGCCATGGCGACCGGCAATATCGGTCGGCCGGGCGTCGGCGTGAACCCGCTGCGCGGCCAGAACAATGTCCAGGGCTCCTGCGACATGGGCTCGTTCCCGCATGAGCTGCCCGGCTATCGCCACGTCTCCGGCGACGCGGTGCGCGACATCTATGAGAGCCTGTGGGGGGTCAAGCTCGACGACGAGCCCGGCCTGCGCATCCCCAACATGCTGGACGCCGCCGTCGACGGCTCGTTCAAGGGCCTCTATGTGCAAGGCGAGGACATCCTGCAGTCCGATCCCGACACCAAGCATGTCGCCGCAGGCCTTGCGGCGATGGAATGTGTCGTCGTCCACGATCTCTTCCTCAACGAGACCGCCAACTACGCGCATGTCTTCCTGCCCGGCTCGACCTTCCTCGAAAAGGACGGCACCTTCACCAATGCCGAGCGCCGCATCAACCGCGTGCGCAAGGTGATGGCGCCGAAGAACGGGCTGGCCGACTGGGAAGTGACGCAGAAGCTCGCACAGGCGATGGGGCTTGCCTGGAATTACCAGCATCCGTCCGAAATCATGGATGAGATCGCCAGGACGACGCCGAGCTTCGCCAAGGTCTCCTACGACTATCTGGAAAAGATGGGCTCGGTGCAGTGGCCTTGCAACGAACAGGCGCCGGAAGGCACGCCGATCATGCATATCAGCGGCTTCGTGCGCGGCAAGGGCAAGTTCATCCGCACCGAATATGTGGCGACCGACGAGAGGACGGGACCGCGCTTCCCGCTGCTGCTGACCACCGGCCGCATCCTGTCGCAGTACAATGTCGGCGCGCAGACCAGGCGTACCCACAATGTCATGTGGCACAGCGAGGACCGTCTCGAGATCCACCCGCATGACGCCGAAAACCGCGGTCTGCGCGACGGCGACTGGGTCCGCCTGACCAGCCGCTCCGGCGAGACGACGCTGCGCGCGCTGATCACCGACAAGGTGTCGCCTGGCGTGGTCTATACGACGTTCCACCACCCCGACACCCAGGCCAACGTCATCACCACCGACTTCTCCGACTGGGCGACCAACTGCCCGGAATACAAGGTGACGGCGGTGCAGGTCGGCGCGTCCAACGGGCCGTCGGAATGGCAGCTCGACTATGACGAGCAGGCCCGCAACAGCCGTCGCATCGCGACCTTGGAAGCAGCGGAGTAATCGTGCCGAGGCATTCGACCGAAAGCGCTTCAATCTTGACGGTTGGTCGACCCCCACTCCGTCGAGCTTCGCTCGACACCTCTCCCCCGATCGACGGGGGAGAGGAAAGCGCGCGAACTCCAGGCTCCCTTCCTCTCCCTCCGGAGGGGGGAGAGGTGGCGCTGCGAAGCAGCGACGGAGTGGGGGATGGCCTAGGAGAGCAACTGTCAATTGAAGCAAGAAACCTTCGACGCTTCCTAAGTAAAATGGCCGGCAGGCCAGAGGGGGGTGCCGCGTGATGCCCAAACGTTGCGGTACCACCCAGATCTCCCGCCTCGCCCACCGCGCCGGCGGCAGTGCGGCCGCCAACCGGATGGTGCCGGAAGAGACGCCGGTGGCGTTCTCCTTCGCTGGCACCACTCATGCGGTGATGATGGCAAGCCCGGCCGATTTCGAGGATTTCGCGCTCGGCTTCTCGCTGACCGAAGGCATTATCGCCGACGGCCGGGAAATCGAGGCGATCGAGGTCGAGGATCACGGCGCCGGCATCGACATCCAGATCAGGCTGAAGGACCAGGCCAATACGCGGTTCGAGGCGCGGCGCCGACGCCTGGCCGGCCCGGTCGGCTGCGGGCTGTGCGGCATCGAGTCGATCGAGGAGGCGATGCGCTCGGTCGAGGCGGTCGGTTCGTCAAGACTTACACTTGACACCGATGACATCGTCCGTTCGGTCAGGCTTTTGTCGAAAGCGCAGCCGCTTCATGCCGAGACCGGTGCGGTCCATGCCGCCGGTTTTTATATCCCAGGCAAGGGCATCGTCATGGCGCGCGAGGATGTCGGCCGCCACAATGCGCTCGACAAGCTCGCCGGGGCGCTCGCCAAAGCCAGCATCGATGGCACCTTGGGTGCCGTCGTCGTGACGTCGCGCGTTTCGGTCGAGATGGTGCAGAAGACGGCGGCGATCGGCGCTGCGTTCATCATCGCCGTTTCGGCGCCAACGGCACTTGCCATCCGTACCGCCGGGGACGCCGGCATGACGCTGGTGGCTTTGGTGCGCGGCGATGATTTCGATATTTTCACCCACCCCGAGCGGGTGGCTTCCGGAGTTGCCAAGCATGTCGCATGACGAAGGCCACATCATGAGCACCAGCGAAAAGCTGGTCCGCATGGCTAACCAGATTGCCGCCTTTTTTCACTCCAAGCCGCGCGAGGAAGGCATTGCCGGCGTCGCCGAGCACATCAACAAATTCTGGGAACCGAGGATGCGGCGGCAATTGTTCGAGATGCTGGACAATGGTGGCGAAGGCTTCAACGAGCTTGTCGTGGCCGCCTCGGCAAGGATCAAGCGGCCGGCCGCACCGGAAGCAGCGGGCTTCGGCGCCGATGCCGGGGGCGTCGTTCCAGGCGGCAAGGGCCTTGGGGCCGGTGAGTCGAATATCGCCGCTTCGCAGAAGTAGGCCCGGTGCTGCCCCTCATCCGGCCCTTCGGGCCACCTTCTCCCCGTCAACGGGGAGAAGAAAAAGGCGCTACCCGTGCGCAACCATCACATGCCGCACGGCGGTATAATCCTCCAGCGCATAGAGCGACATGTCCTTGCCGTAGCCGGACTGCTTTAGTCCGCCATGCGGCATCTCATTGGTCAGCATGAAGTGGGTGTTGATCCATGTGCAGCCATATTGCAGCCGCGCGGCCGTCGCCATGGCGCGCGAGACATCCTTGGTCCACACCGAGGACGCAAGGCCATAATCGCTGTCATTGGCCCAGCTCACCGCCTCGTCGACCTCGGCAAAGCGGGTGACGGAGACAACCGGCCCGAACACTTCGCGGCGCACGATCTCGTCCTCCTGCAGCGCGCCGGCGACGACGGTCGGCTGATAGAAGAAGCCGGTGCCCTCGCCCGGCTTGCCGCCGGTGGTGATCTCGATGTGCTTAAGCTCCGAGGCGCGCTCGACGAAGCTCGAGACGCGGTCGCGCTGGCGGCGTGAGATCAACGGCCCGATCTCGTTTTCCGTGTCGTCGGGGCGGTTGTATTTGATGGTCGAGACGGCGGAGGAAAGATCGGCGACGAGCTTGTCGTAGATCTTCTTGCCGGCATAGATGCGGCAGGCGGCGGTGCAGTCCTGGCCGGCATTGTAATAGCCGAAGGCGCGCAGGCCATTGACCACCGCGCCGAGATCGGCGTCGTCGAAGACGATGACCGGAGCCTTGCCGCCTAGTTCGAGATGCGTGCGCTTGACCGATTTGGCGGCGGCCTGCAGCACCTTCTTGCCGGTGGCGACATCGCCGGTGATCGAGATCATATTGATTTTCGGGTGGTTGATCAGCGTGTTGCCGACGCTGTCGCCTCTGCCGAGCACGACGTTGACGACGCCCTCGGGCAGTATCTCGGCAAGGATTTTTGCCAGCTTCAGCGCTGTCAGCGGCGTCTGCTCGGACGGCTTGAAGACGACCGTGTTGCCGCCGGCAATCGCCGGCGCCAGCTTCCAGGCCATCATCATCAGTGGGTAGTTCCACGGCGCGATCGAGGCGACGACGCCAATGGCGTCGCGGCGGACCATCGAAGTGTGGCCGGGAATGTATTCACCGGCGACCTGGCCGGGCATCGAGCGGACAGCGCCGGCAAAGAAGCGGTAGCAGTCGACGATCGCCGGGATTTCGTCGTTGAGCACGGCATTGATCGGCTTGCCGCAATTGAGCGCCTCGAGGGCGGCGAAATCTTGTGCCGCGGCCTCGATGCGATCGGCGATCTTCAGGAGATAACCGGAGCGCTGCGCGGGCGTGGTGCGCGACCAGGTGACGAAGGCTTTTTCGGCCGCCAGCACCGCCGCCTCGATCTGCACCTGGCTGGCTTCAGGCAGGTTGAGGATAGTCGCCCCGGTCTTCGGATTGAGGATCGGCTCCTCGGTCTCGGTGCCCTTCTCGAATTTCGAGCCGATCAGCATCTTTGTGTCCATGGCAGTCTCTCCCTTATGGATTCTTGACGTCATTTGCCCGAACCGGCGATCTGGTCGCCGTCGCGGGTCAGGTAATAGGCGACGAGGATGGGCAGCAGCGTCACCAGCACGACGACCATGGCCACGACATTGGTGACCGGGCGCTGGCGCGGACGGATCAATTCCTCCAGCATCCAGATCGGCAGCGTCTGCTGCTGGCCGGCGGTGAAGGTGGTGACGATGACCTCGTCAAACGACAGCGCAAAGGCAAGCATGCCGCCGGCAAGCAGCGCGGTGGCGATGTTGGGCAGCACGACATGCCGAAACGTCTGGAAGCCGTCGGCGCCGAGGTCCATCGACGCCTCGATCATCGAGCCGGAGGTGCGGCGAAAGCGGGCGACGGCGTTGTTGTAGACGACGACGACACAGAAGGTGGCGTGGCCGAGCACGATCGTCCAGAACGAGAACGGAACCTCGGCCAGCGAAAAGGCCGAACGCAGCGCGATGCCGGTGATGATGCCGGGCAGCGCGATCGGCAGGATGACCAGCAGCGAGATGGTTTCGCGGCCAAAGAACCGTGTTCGCGAAACGGCGGCCGCGCAGAGCGTGCCGAGCACCAGGGCGACGAGTGTCGAGATAGCCGCGACACGGACCGACAGCGACAGCGCTTCCCACACGTCCGGGCGGTTCCAGGTGACGGCGAACCATTGCATGGTCAGCCCCGGCGGCGGCCAGGCGAAGCTCTTTTCCTCGGTCGTGAAGGCATAGACGAAGATCAGGAAGATCGGCAGATGCAGGAACAGCAGGCCGCAGGCGGCGGCGACCTTCAGGCCGAGAGGGGCGGTTGGTGAGCCATCAGAGCGCATCGAAGGCCCCCATGCGCTTGGCGCCCCAGAGGTAGAAGCCCATGATGACGATCGGCACCACGGTGAAGGCGGCGGCGAGCGGAATGTTGCCGGCGGTGCCCTGCTGCGAATAGACGGCCTGGCCGATGAACAGCCGCGAGGTGCCGATGATCTGCGGGATGATGTAGTCGCCCAGCGTCAGCGAGAAGGTGAAGATCGAGCCGGCGACGATGCCCGGCAGCGCCAGCGGGAACAGCACGTTGCGGAAGGTCTGGCCGGGCGAGGCGCCGAGATCGGACGAGGCCTCGACCAGATTGCCCGGCACGCGCTCAAGCGCCGCCTGCACCGGCAGGATCATGAACGGCAGCCAGACGTAGACGAAGACGATGAAGGTGCCGGTGGACGACACCGACAGCGAGTTGCCGCCGACGACCGGCAGCGACAGCCAGCCATCGAGCAGCCATAGCAGATGCAGCTTGGCGAGCAGCCAGGTGAGAATGCCTTCCTTGGCGAGAATGAGCTTCCAGGCGTAGATCTTGACCAGATAGCTCGACCACAGCGGCAGCATCACGCCGAGATAGAACAGCGCCTTCCAGCGGCCGCGCGCATAGCGGGCCGCGTAATAGGCGATGGGAAAGGCGATGGTCGCCGAGGCGAGCGTGACCAGGGCCGCCATCGTCACCGTGCGCAGGATGATGTCGAGATTGGCGGCCTGCAGCAGGTCGCCATAGGTCTTCAGCGTGAACTGCCGGTTGATGAGGCCGGAGAATTCGTCGATCGAGAAAAAACTCTGCAAGAGCAGCGCGAACAGCGAGCCGACATAGACGATGCCGAGCCACAGGACCGGCGGCAGCAGCATCAACAGCAGCAGCAGCTTCGGCTTGCGCCAGAACAAGTCGGACAGGGCGCCGCGCACGCCGCCGCTTCCCGGCAGGATGGCGGGAGCGGGATTGGAGTTGAGCGCGGCGATTGTCATGACGCCGCTCTGTCTTGGCGGAGGATATTTGGGAGGCCGCGATCCTTCGCGCCCCCCTTTGTCCTGCCGGACATCTCCCCCACTTGGGGGGAGATCGGCAGCTTCGCCGGCGGCGCCTCTTCTGCAACGTTGGTGACTGGCGAAAGTGGTTGCAACAGCCGATCTCCCCCCTCGTGGGGGAGATGTCCGGCAGGACAGAGGGGGGCGCCGTAGAGCGTCTTGCCTCGGCTAGCCACAATTGCCGACAGCGCCATCATCCCGGCTCGTCCATCAGATGCAAATGCTCGCGGTTGAAGGTGAGCACGACCGCCTCGCCTTCCCTGGGCAATTTCGCACCGGCCGGCACAATGGCATGCAATCTCAACCCGTCGGCGTCGAGCGCCAGTCTGGTCGTGGCGCCGAGATAATTGGTCGAGACGAGACGGGCGGCAACGCCGTCGCCCTTCGCCGCCCGGCCGATGCGAATGGATTCAGGGCGCAGGCTGCCCCAGCGATGCTGGCCGGAATAGCGCTGAACGAAATCCGGCGGCAGCACATTGGACGAGCCGACGAAATCGGCGACGAAGCGCGTCCTCGGCCGCTGGTAGATGTCCTCCGGCGTGCCGATCTGCATGATCTTGCCGTCGTTGAAGACGGCAACGCGGTCGGCCATCGACAGCGCCTCGCCCTGGTCGTGGGTGACGAAGACGAAGGTGATGCCGAGCGCCTTTTGCAGCGACTTCAGCTCCTCCTGCATGTTCTCGCGGAGCTTGAGGTCGAGCGCGCCAAGCGGCTCGTCGAGCAGAAGCACCTTCGGCTGGTTGACCAGCGCGCGGGCGAGCGCGACGCGCTGGCGCTGTCCGCCGGAAAGCTGGCTCGGGCGGCGGGCGCCGTAGCCGGGAAGCCGGACCAGCGACAATGCTTCCTCGGCCGCCTTCTGCCGTTCGGGCTTGCCGACACCCTTGACCATCAGCCCGTAGGCGACGTTTTCGAGCACGTTCAGATGCGGAAACAGCGCATAGTCCTGAAACACGGTGTTGACGTTTCGGCGATAGGGCGGAACGCCTTCGGCGCGTTCGCCGAAGATGGAGATCGAGCCCGATGTCGGCTGCTCAAAGCCGGCGATCAAGCGCAGGCAGGTCGTCTTGCCGGAACCCGAAGGTCCAAGCATGGCGAAGAACTCGCCCGGCACGATGTCGAGATCGACCATGTCGACGGCGCGCACGGTGCCGAAATGGCGCGAGACTTTTTGGAAGGAAACGGCTGATGTCATGGAGCTGTCCTGATCTGCCAGGCTCGTCAATTCAGACGACAGCGCTGCCCCTCATCCGCCTGCCGGCCTTCTGCCCGTATAGAGACGGGAGAAGGGGCTAGCCGCAACGGTCGCGATCCCCTCTCCCCGTTGTTCACGGGGAGAGGGTAAGGGGCAGCGCCAACTTGCCAGCAATGCGAAACGAACTCACCGTCCGCCGATGACGCCGATATAGTCCGACACCCAGCGATAGTAAGGCACGCACTGGTCCTGGGTGGCGCATTTCGACACCGGCGTCTTCCAGAACTTGATCTTTTCGAAATTGTTGTAGCCGTTGGTCTTGCAGCCTTCGTCGCCGAGCAATTCGTTGTCCTTGCAGGCAGCCGGCACCACCGGCAGCGAACCGAACCAGGCGGAGACATCGCCCTGCACTTTCGGTGACAGCGAGTGCTCCATCCACATATAGGCGCAGTTCGGGTGGGCTGCGTCGGCTGCCAGCATGGTCGTGTCGGCCCAGCCGGTCACGCCTTCCTGGGGGATGGTCGAAGCGACCGGCTTCTTGGCAGCAACCAGCGTGTTGACCTGATAGGGCCATGAACCGGAGGCAACGACGCCTTCGTTCTGGAAATCGTCGACCTGGATGGCGGCGTCATGCCAGTAGCGTCCGACCAGCGTGCGCTGGACGCGCAGCAGATCGAGGGCGGCCTTGTACTGGTCCTCGGTCAGTTCGTAGGGATCCTTGATGCCGAGCTCCGGCTTGTGGAACATCAGATAGTTGGCGGCATCGGCGATGTGGATCGGCCCGTCATAGGCCTGGACGCGGCCCTTGTTCGGCTTGCCGTCGGGCAAGGTCATCTCCTCGAAGACGACGTTCCAGCTCTTCGGCGCTTCCTTGAACACCTCGGTGTTGTACATCAGCACGTTCGGCCCCCACTGGTAGGGGGCGCCGTAGTGGGTGCCGCCGACCGTGAACCACGGCGCATCCTTCAGCCGGTCGTCGACCGTGTTCCAGCTCGGGATCAGATCGGTGTTGATCGGCTGGACCCGCTTGCCGGCGACAAGGCGCAGCGAAGCGTCGCCCGAGGCGGTAACGAGGTCAAAACCGCCCTCGTTCATCAGCGCGACCATCTCGTCGGAGGTGTTGGCGGTCTTGATGTTGACCTTGCAGCCTGTGTTCTTCTCGAAAGACGTGACCCAATCATAGTTCTTGTCGGTTTCGCCGCGTTCGATGTAGCCGGGCCAGGCGACAATGTTGACCTGGCCTTCGCCCTTGCCAAGTTCCTTAACCTGGGCGATCGCCTGGCCGGAGAAGGCCAGCGCGACCGTCAATGCAGTGCATGACTTCAGGAATGAATTCATCGTCGATCTCCCATTTGAGGGGCCGCACTCTCGCGGCGGCTTGGTCCCTGATTGTCAAAGTGCTGTGAAATTTCCGGTTTCGCAAATTCATTTGTCAGAAAGGCGATATCGGTTTTTCCGATAGATCAGCGGCCGTTCTTGTCCGGCCGCTGACGAACCATGCGCTGCGACTGGGCAAGCCCGATGAAGTCGCGCGCGGCCTGCGGCAGGCCGGAGCCGCGCCGCCAGACCGTGCCGACCTGGACAACCGGCAACGAGCCCGAAATATCGCGCGATTCGATGCGGTCGCCTTCCAGCGACCATGGCCGGTAGACGAGATCCGGCAGCAGCGCCACGCCGGCGCCGGTGGCGACGAGGCTGCGCACCGCTTCGACCGAGCGGGTGCGGAAGGCGACATGCGGCTTGGCGGCGATCGCCGCCAGCAATTTTCCGGTATTCTCTTCGATCTCATCGACGGTCAGCATGATCAGCGGTTCCGAGGCGATGTCGCTGATGCCGATGATGTCGGCGCTGGACAGCGGATGGCCAAGCGGCAGCCATAGCCGGTAGGGCGAGACTTCGAGAATTTCCGATTGCAGGGCGGTGCGGTCGCGCAGGTTCGAGGTGACCATGACGGCGATGTCGAGCTTGCCGCCGACCAGCAGATGTTCGAGGTAGTCGCCATTGTCCTCGATGGCCGAGATCTCGACGCCCGGATAGGCGCGGCGATAGCGGGCGAGAAGGTCGGACAGGACATAGCCGGCGACCAGCGAGGTGACGCCGAGTTGCAGCCGGCCGCCAGCCGCCGCTTGCTCGCCGAAGAAGGCGCGGCGCGCATCGGAAACATCGGCAAGGATCTTTGTCGCGTGGCGCAGGAACTGGTGGCCCTTGTGGGTGATGTTGAGGCCGCGCGGATGGCGCTCGAACAGTTCGACGCCGAGATCGCCTTCGAGCTCCTTGATCGCCTCGGTGACCGACGATTGCGAGATGGACAGGTTTTGGGCGGCGCCAGACACGGTGCCTTGCTCGGCGACGGCGATGAAGAACTGCAATTGGCGGATGGTGAAGGCCATCGCCGGACTAAACACCGGGACGGCAAGGAAGAAAAGCCGCCGATCCCAGGCTCACCGCATTACTGCTCTGGCCAGGTCAGGCCCCGCTTTCGCTGCCGGCAATACTGAGCCGTGCGCCAGCCTGCGCAAGGGCTGCGGCGATGGCGTGCGGCGGCGGCCGATCGGTGACGAGTTCGGAAAAACCGTCGAGGCCGCAGACCTGGACCAGGCCCTGGCGGCCGAACTTGGTGTGGTCGGTGATGACGAGCGAGCGCTGGCCGCGCGACAGCACCATGCGGGCGAATTCCGCCTCGTCCAGATCATAGTCCATCACGCCGGTGACGGCATCGACCGCGCCGGTGGAGATCACAGCGTGGCTGACGGAAAAGCGGCTGACGAATGCAATGGCCGAGACGCCGAAGGCAGCGCCCGAATCGCTGCGCAGTTCGCCGCCGGCCATATAGACCTTGTTGCCGTTGACGGTGGCCAGCGTGCGGGCGATGTCGGAGGAGTTGGTGACCACCGTCAACCGCCGGTGACCGAGCAGTTCGCGGGCCAGGAAAGAGGTCGTGGTGCCGGTGTCGAGCATGATCGCTTCGCCGTCGCGGATGGTGGCGGCAACCATGCGGGCGATGGCGCGCTTGGCATCGGCATTCTCGCGCATACGCCGCTCGAACGGCGCCTCGCCGGCCATCGACGGCAGGCCGACGGCGCCATGCATCTTCAGGATCGAACCGTCACTGGTCAGCGGCTTGACGTCGCGGCGCACGGTCTCCAGCGAGACGCCCAGCCGGTCGGCCAGGCTGGCGATGGTGACGGTGCCTTCCTCATGGAGGAGACGCAGGATCTCGCCATGCCGCTTCGAGGGCATCGGTCTCACCCAATCGGTTTGTTGCGCTACTGACCGCTTCTAAAGCAAATCGGCCACAGTTTACAAGAAATCCTTGTGATTTCGGGCAAAAAGCCACAAGTTGTCGTTGACAAGCCGGATCACATGGCGCGACACTGGCTTGTGACAGGCTTCGGAACTGCCACGGGAGAACGATGGCAGAGCCGCACCAAAATTCGCCTGCCCGAACGTCCGGGAAATCGTCTGACGTAAGGGAAAAGGACTTTTTTGAATCCGCGGGGGCGGATGCCGGAGTCAAAGAACCCGGCACTGGGGCTCGTCGGTGCGGTGCGGGATACCGATCCCGGGATCCCGCACCGACGAGGACTTCGCATTGCTCCCTCCTGCCGGCCGCCCTCTTTGCGTCGCCCGCGACGCCTTGAACCCCGCGCAACGAGGGATTCACCTGTGACCACCGAGGACCGCATCCGCGCCCTGCCCTGCTGGACCGGCAGCGTCGAGATCGCGCCGCTGCCGGGCGGCCTGAGCAACGCCAACTATCTGGTCAAGGACGCCGCCGGGCGGCATGTCGTGCGCTTTGGCCAGGACTTTCCGTTCCATCATGTCTTTCGCGAGCGCGAGGTGATGACCGCGCGCGCGGCGCACGCCGCCGGCTTCGCGCCTGCGGTCCGCCATTCCGAGCCCGGCATCCTGGTAACGGAATTTCTCGGCGCCAAGACTTTTGTCGCCGAGGACGTCCGCGCCAATATCGGCCGCGTCGCCGCCCTGATGCGCGGCTTCCATCGCGAGATGCCCAATCATGTCTCCGGCGCCGGCTTCATGTTCTGGGTATTCCATGTCATCCGCGACTATGCGCGCACGCTGGAGGAAGCCGACAGCCGCATGCGAAGCGAGTTGCCGCGGCTGCTGACGCTTGCCGACGAGCTCGAACGGGCGCAGAAATTGCTGCCGATCGTCTTTGGTCATAATGACCTTCTGCCGGCTAATATTCTCGATGACGGCCACCGGCTGTGGCTGATCGATTTTGAATATGCCGGCTTCAATACGGCGATGTTCGACCTCGCCGGCGTTGCCTCGAACGCCACCATGAACGACGAGGAGTCCTTCGCCTTCCTGACCGCCTATTTCATGAAGGAGCCGGACGAGGCGATCCGCCGCTCGCATGCGGCCATGCAATGCGCATCGCTGCTGCGCGAGGCGATGTGGAGCATGGTTTCCGAACTCTATCTCGACGCACCAGGCATCGACTACGTCGCCTATACCGACGAAAACCTGACGCGGCTCGATGCCGCGCTGGAAAACTACAGAACAAAATACGGACAGATATCATGACCTTGCCCGCCCACGCCGAGATCGTCGTCATCGGCGGCGGCATAATCGGGTGTTCGACGGCTTATCATCTGGCGCGTGACCACAAGGCCGATGTCGTGCTCCTGGAACAGGGCAAACTGACTTCGGGCTCGACATGGCATGCGGCGGGGCTGGTCGGTCAACTGCGGTCTTCGGCCTCTATCACCCGCGTGCTCAAATATTCGGTCGATCTCTACAAGGGGCTGGAAGCCGAAACCGGGCTGGCCACCGGCTGGAAGATGACAGGGTGCCTCAGGCTCGCCACCAATGCCGACCGTTGGATCGAGTACAAGAGGTTGGCGACGACGGCGAAAAGCTTTGGCATGGATATGCAGTTGCTGTCACCGGCCGAGGTCAAGGCGATGTGGCCGCTGCTGGCAACCGGCGATCTCGTCGGCGCCAACTGGCTGCCGACCGACGGCCAGGCAAACCCTTCCGACATCACGCAGTCGCTGGCCAAAGGCGCGCGCATGCATGGCGCCAGGCTGTTCGAGGATGTCCGCGTCACCGGCTTTGACATGCAGGAGGGCCGCATCACAACGGTAAAGACCAACAGGGGCGATATCGCCTGCGACAAGGTGGTGAACTGTGCCGGGCAATGGGCGCGGCAGGTGGGGGCGCTAGCCGGCATCAACGTGCCGCTGCAGCCGGTGAAGCACCAGTACATCGTCACCGAGAGAATAGACGGGTTGGCGAGCGATGCGCCGACGATCCGCGACCCCGACCGCCGCATTTATTTCAAGGAAGAGGTCGGCGGGCTGGTGATGGGCGGCTATGAGCCGAACCCGCAAGCCTGGACGACCGGTCTTCCCGGCGGCGATGCCCCTGACGACTGGCAGTTCCGGCTGTTCGACGACGACTACGATCATTTCGAGCAGCATATGAACCAGGCAATCAAGCGGGTTCCGGCGCTCGAAACCGTCGGCGTCAAGCAGATGATCAACGGGCCGGAGAGCTTCACGCCGGACGGCAATTTCATTCTCGGCGTGGCACCCGAATGCGCCAACATGTTCGTCGGCGCCGGCTTCAACGCCTTCGGCATCGCGGCAGGCGGCGGCGCCGGCTGGGTGCTGGCGCAGTGGGTCGTCGACGGCGAGGCGCCACTCGACCTGTGGGTGGTCGATATCAGGCGCTTTTCCGACCTGCACCGCGACCGGCAATGGGTCCGCGACCGCACGCTGGAAGCCTATGGCAAGCACTATACGATCGGCTTCCCGCATGAAGAGTATGCCACGGGCCGGCCACGGATCGTGTCGCCGCTCTATGAACGGCTGCAAAAGCACCGCGCCGTGTTCGGCTCCAAGCTCGGTTGGGAGCGGCCGAACTGGTTTGCGCCCGAAGGCGTCGAGCCGAAGGACATCTATTCGATGGGCCGGCAGAACTGGTTTTCGCCGGTCGGCGACGAGCACCGGCACGTGCGCGAACACGTGGGCATCTTCGACCAATCGTCCTTCGCCAAATACGAAATGACCGGTGCGGATGCGCTGAAGGCGCTCGACTGGATCTGCGCCAACGACGTCGCCAAGCCGGTCGGCCGGCTGACCTACACGCAGCTTCTCAACACGCGCGGCGGCATCGAGGCCGACCTGACCGTGGCGCGGCTCGGCGAAGACCGATTCTACGTCGTCACCGGCACCGGCTTTAGGACGCATGACTTCTCGTGGATCGGCGACCATGTCGGCAACGAGCTCGACGTGACGCTCACCGATGTCACCGAGGATTTCGGCACGCTGTCGCTGATGGGGCCGCGGGCCCGCGACGTGCTGGCTGCGGTGACCGATGCGGACGTGTCGAACACCGCTTTCCCGTTCGGACAGGTGCGGGAAATCTCCATCGCCGGCACCACAGTTAGGGCGCTGCGCGTCACCTATGTCGGCGAGCTCGGCTGGGAGCTGCATGTGCCGATCGCGGCGACGGGCGAAATCTTCGACGCTCTGATGGCGGCGGGCGAGGAGCACAGCATCCGCCCGGTCGGCTACAGGGCGCTGGAATCGCTGCGGCTGGAAAAAGGCTACCGCGCCTGGGGCTCCGACATCACGCCCAACGACACGCCGCAGGAGGCCGGCCTTGGCTCGGCGGTGAAGCTTCGCAAGAACACAGATTTTCTCGGGCGGCGGGCGCTGGAAGAGATCGGCGGCGCGGTTCTGAAAAAACGCTTTGCCGGCTTCACCGTCGACGATTGCGAGATCGTGCTGCTCGGGCGCGAAACGATCCTGCGCAACAGCGAGCCGGTCGGCTACCTGACCAGCGGCGGCTATGGCTACACGGTCGGAAAGAACATCGGCTACGGCTATGTGCGCAACGCCGACGGCGTCAGCGACGATTTCCTCACCTGCGGCGACTACGAGCTGGTGGTGGCTATGGAGCGGACGCCGGCAAAAATCCATCTCGAGCCGCTTTACGACCCGGCCGGAGAAAGGATCAGAGCCTAAAGCGTAGCGCGTCGCGTCTGAACGGCTTCATGCGAGGCGCTTTGAGTTCTTGTTTCTATGCATGTCGTTATCGCAAAACCGCTGCGCACCCTCGGGTCAGGCCCGAGGGCGTGCTTTTGAGCGACATGCATAAGAGCGGGGATGGTCAGTTCACACGCATAACGAGACCGCGGCTGGGCACGGTGTCGGCCTCACCCGGCATGGAGACATAGGGCGATGTCTCCTCGGCGCGCGTGACGACGCCCTTCGCCTCGAGGTCGGCTATCCCTGCGGAAAAGCCGGCGTCCCACAGGGTGTTCTTGACCGTCAGCACGATTATCCCGCCCGGCCGGCAGATGCGGATCAGTTCGTCCAGCCCCTCAGCGCCGACATGGCCCGAGGTGAAGACGCCGGCCGATATGATGCCGGCATAGGCATCATCCGCGAAGGGCAGCGGGCCGCCGAGCGCCAAGCAGTGAAGCGCCGAATAGACGCCCTTGCGCGCTGCCTGGGCCAGCATGCCTTCGGAAATGTCGAGCGCCTCGACCTGCGGATAGCCCGCGATCTTCAGCCACTCGCCGATGAGCCCGGTGCCGGCACCGGCATCGAGGAGCGGTGCCGCGCCGCGCGGCAGGTGGCGGGCAAGCAGGGCAAGGCAGATGGTCGGATGGCGATAACCGGCCGCCGACATGTCGGCGTCGTAGGTGTCGGACCAGCGGTCGTAGAGCGCCGCCACCTCCTCTGGCCGCTTCGCTGCATAGGCCGCGGCGAGCGCGCCTTTGTTTTTCCTGTCCGCCATTACAGTCTCGTCCGCAAATCAAAGTGCCGCAGCGTTCTTAGCGCGTCCTACAGGAACGCACGGCGCTGGAGTGAACCGCATGCAAGCGATGATAGCCAAACGGCGAAATTTGTGGAACCGTCGTCACCACAAATAGACGCGAAAAGAGGGCAGAAGCGATGGTGGACGAGGAAGCACGCGCGGCGCTTGCAGCCATTCCGGCGCTGGCCGGCTACGAGGGACCGCTGGAGCGGCTGGGTGGCCTCACCAACCTCGTCTTCAGGGCTGGAGATGCCTGCCTGCGGATTCCCGGCAAGGGCACGCAGGAGTATATCAACCGCGCCAACGAGGCGGTGGCGGCGCGGGAGGCAGCGATGGCCGGCGTCAGCCCCGAGCTGCTGCATGTCGACGGCGAGACAGGCGTGATGGTGACGCGCTTCATCGCGGGCGCCGAGACGATGTCGCCGGATAAATTCAAGACCCGGCCGGGCAGTCCGGAGCGTGCCGGCAAAGCCTTCCGCAGATTGCATACATCCGGCGCGGTGTTTCCCTTCCGCTTCGAGCTGTTTGCGATGATCGACGACTACCTGAAGGTGCTGTCGACCAAGGACGTCGCCCTGCCTGCCGGTTACCACGACGTCGTTCGCGAGGCGGAAACCGTGCGCTCGGCGCTTGCCGCGCATCCCCTGCCTCTCGTCGCTTGCCACTGCGATCCGCTGTGCGAAAATTTTCTCGATACGGGCGACAGGATGTGGATCGTCGACTGGGAATATTCCGGCATGAACGACCCGCTCTGGGATCTCGGCGACCTCAGCGTCGAAGGCCAGTTTGATACGGCGCAGGAGGACGAGATGATGGGCGCCTATTTCGGTGGCGAGCCGACGCCGGCGGAGCGCGGCCGCATCGTCATCTACAAGGCGATGTGCGATCTCTTGTGGACGCTGTGGGGACTGATCCAGCTTGCCAACAGCAATCCGGCCGACGATTTCCGCGCCTATGCCGACGGTCGCTTTTCACGCTGCAGGGCGCTGATGGAGACGGCCGACTTCTCAACGCATCTGGCGGAGGTGCGCGCCGGTTAAGTGCCAAAACTCTGAACCTTAAGGCACCAGAAATCTGGACCCTAGTTGACACCTTTCGGCACGTTTTCGGGCGGCAACGTGTCGACCACTTTCTGGCGATGGAAGATGAACAGGCCGGCCAGCACGATGATGCCCGAGCCGATCAGGATGCGCGGGCCGGGCATGTCGCCGAAGAAGGCCAGCCCGAAGATGACGGCCCACAGCAGCAGGCTGTAATGCAGCGGCGCCAGCGTCGACGCCGGCGCCAGCTTCAGCGCCCTGGTGATCATCAGATGCGCGCCGCAGGAGACGATGCCAAGAAGCAGCATGGCGCCTAAATCGAGCGAGGACGGCGTCTGCCAGTTGCCGATGGTGAGAAACCCGCCGACCAGCAGCGTGCCGATGGTTTGCCAGGTAACGAGCGAGGTGTCGCTGGTGCCACGCAACCGCCGGTTGAGAATGATCGCGAAGGCGAATGAAATGCTTCCGGCCAGCGCGAAGGTCGACGACAGCGAAAACGCGGCCGAGGACGGTTCGAGCATGATCAGCACACCGCAGAACCCGACCAGAATCGCCATCCAGCGGCGCCAGCCGACCTTTTCACCAAGCAACAGGTGGGACAGCGCCGCCACGTAGATCGGCCCTGCCATGTAGAAGCTCATGACGTCGGCGAGCGGCAGATAGACGACGGCGGCGTAGAACAGCGCCGTGTCAAGCGTCGTCATGACGACGCGCAAGACCTGCAGTTCCAGGCGCTCCATGCGGAACAGCCTGGCCGCGCCTTGACGCGCTATCATCGGACCGAGCACGAAAAAGGCGCCGATGGAACGGATCAGCACGACCTGGCCGACGGAAAAGCTGGCGACCAGCCATTTGCCCATCGCATCATTCAAAGCAAACAGGAAATCGCCGGCCAGCATCAGCAGAATGCCAGCCAAAAGCACGTTCCTGAACGTTGAATTCTGGGCTGTTGGCTGTGCCATGCCGATGTCGCTTCCTCCCGCATGAAAGCCCGGTGAGCAGCGTCGTAGACGCAAGCGGCCGCTTTGACGAGCGGAAATCGGGAAGCCGGCCAGACCAGGGACCGGAAATCGGCTGGGCCTGTACGGACGATCGCAACGGCCTACTTTGGCCGTGGCCGAATGATAACCGGACGATAGATCACCGGCCGATCCCAAGGATCGAAGACCGACGCACTTCTGAGCTCGGCGCGGCGCGCCAGATCGATGCGCTGCAGACATTCGGCGAAGGCATCATTCTTCCTGACGAAGCCGTAGGATCGGCATTTCGCCTCGTCCGCGGCACGACGGTCTTCGGCCGTCATGCAGCCTGCACAGGTCGCCGCCAACACGACCACCATCGCCGCCTTGTGCCACATGACATCCTCCTCGGCATAAAACTGGAGGTTGATTGTAGACTTGCGGTCAGGACCTATCAATCTGATCGATGGAGTTTTGAGACCGGCGATGCCTGCGGTTTACTGTTGCCGGCCGTCCGGCGATCGAGAGCCGTGTTTCCTGCCTGGCCCGCTCGGCCACCACCTTGCCCCTGGCGATGACACAGAGCCGCTCGGGACGCAGGCGCAAGGCCTCGACCGGATCGCCGGCATCGAGGACGACGAGGCTGGCGCGCTTGCCGACCGACAGGCCGAAATGGTCGAGGCCCATGATGGCGGCGTTGACGTTGGTGACCATGTCGAAGCAGCGCGCCATGTCGGCCGGGCTCGACATCTGGGCGACGTGAAGGCCCATGAAGGCGACGTCGAGCATGTCGGCGGTGCCCAGCGAATACCAGGGGTCGAGCACGCAATCCTGACCCCAGCCGACGCGGATACCGTGGGCAAGCATTTCCTTGACCCGCGTCAGGCCGCGGCGTTTGGGGAATGTGTCGTGGCGGCCCTGCAGCATGATGTTGATCAGCGGATTGGGGATCGCCGAGACGCCTGCCTCTGATATCAGCGGCAACAGCTTCGAGACATAGTAATTGTCCATCGAGTGCATCGACGTAAGATGCGAGCCGGCGACCCTGCCCTGCAGGCCGAGGCGTTGCGTCTCATAGGCCAGTTGTTCGATATGGCGCGACAGCGGATCATCGGTCTCGTCGCAATGCAGGTCGACCATGAGGCCGCGTTCTGCCGCGATTTCGCACAGTTCCGTCACCGAACGCGTGCCGTCGGCCACGGTGCGCTCGAAATGCGGAATACCGCCGACGATGTCGACACCCATGCCGAGCGCGCGGATGGTGTTATCGCGCGCCGTCGGCGAGCGATAAAACCCATCCTGCGGGAAGGCGACCAGTTGCAGGTCGATATAGGGCGCGACGGTCTTCTTCACATCGAGCAGGGCTTCGACCGCCAGCAGCCTGGTATCGCAGACATCGACATGGCTGCGGATGGCGAGCAGGCCCATGGACACTGCCCAGTCGCAATAGGCGAGCGCGCGGTCGCGCACCGCTTCGTGCGTCAACAGCGGCTTCAGTTCGCCCCACAGCGAGATGCCTTCGAGCAGCGTGCCCGACACGTTGATGCGCGGGATGCCTAGCGAGAGCGTGGCGTCCATGTGAAAATGCGGATCGACGAAGGGCGGCGAGATCAGATTGCCATGGGCGTCGATCGCCGTGCCCGCGCCAGCGTTCAGCTCCGGCTCGATGGCCGCGATCGTCTCGCCGATGATGCCGATATCGGCGATCCTGCCGTCGGGCAGCGTGCCGCCGCGGACGATAAGGTCGAAATCCATCTACCGTCATCCCTTTGAAGAAGCGAACCTATTCCGGCACATACCTTACCGCACCCTTTGCAGCACTGGTCGCCATCGAGGCGTAGGCGCGCAAGGCCATCGTCACCTTGCGCTTGCGCTTTTCTTCGGGCTTCCAGGCGGCGGCTCCCTTGGCCTCCATCGCGGCGCGGCGGGCGGCTAGTTCGGCATCGTCGACGGCAAGCCGGATGGTGCGGTTCGGGATATCGATCTCGATCGTATCGCCCTCATGCACCAGCCCGATCAGCCCGCCTTCCGCCGCCTCGGGAGAAGCATGGCCTATCGACAGGCCGGAGGTGCCGCCGGAGAAGCGGCCATCGGTGACCAGCGCGCAGGCCTTGCCGAGGCCCTTCGACTTCAAATAGCTGGTCGGATAGAGCATTTCCTGCATGCCGGGGCCGCCGCGCGGCCCTTCGTAGCGGATGACGACGACATCGCCGGCCTTGATCTCGTTGGACAGGATCGCCTTGACGCTGGCGTCCTGGCTTTCGAACACCCTGGCCGGGCCGGTGAATTTCAGGATCGATTCATCGACGCCCGCGGTCTTCACGATACAGCCGTCGAGCGCCAGGTTGCCTTTCAGCACGGCAAGGCCACCATCCTTGGAAAAAGGATATTGGGCCGAGCGGATGACACCCTTCTCTCGGTCGAGATCGAGTTCATCCCAGCGGCGATCCTGGCTGAAGGCGACCTGCGTCGGCACGCCGCCCGGGGCCGCCAGAAAGAAGTCGCGGACATTCTGGCTTGACGTGCGCGAGATATCCCAATGGTCGAGCGCTTCGCCGAGGCTTGCGGTGTGCACGGTCGGCAGGTCGCGGTTGATCAGTCCGGCGTTATCGAGCTGGCCGAGGATCGCCATGATGCCGCCGGCGCGGTGGACGTCTTCCATGTGCACATCCGCCTTGGCGGGGGCAACCTTGCATAGCACCGGCACCTTGCGTGACAGCGCGTCAATGTCGTCCTGACCGAAATCGATCTCGCCCTCATGCGCGGCAGCCAGGATGTGCAGCACGGTGTTGGTCGAGCCGCCCATGGCGATGTCGAGCGTCATGGCGTTCTCGAAGGCGCCCTTCGAGGCGATGCTGCGCGGCAGCGCGGTGTCGTCGTCCTGCTCGTAGTAGCGCTGCGCGAGATCGACGATCAGGTGGCCGGCCTCGACGAACAGCCGCCTGCGGTCGGCGTGCGTCGCCAGCGTCGAACCGTTGCCGGGCAGCGAAAGGCCGAGCGCCTCGGTCAGGCAATTCATCGAATTGGCGGTGAACATGCCCGAGCAGGAGCCGCAGGTCGGGCAGGCCGAGCGCTCGATGGTCTTGACGTCCTCGTCGGAGATCTTGTCGTCGGCAGCCGCGACCATGGCGTCCACCAGATCGAGCGCCTGCGTCTTGCCGGCAAGCACCACCTTGCCGGCTTCCATCGGGCCACCGGAGACGAAGACGGTCGGGATATTGAGACGCAGCGACGCCATCAGCATGCCCGGCGTGATCTTGTCGCAATTCGAGATGCAGACCATGGCGTCGGCGCAGTGGGCGTTGACCATATATTCGACCGAGTCGGCGATCAGCTCGCGCGAAGGCAGCGAATAGAGCATGCCGTCATGACCCATGGCGATGCCGTCGTCGACAGCGATGGTGTTGAACTCCTTGGCGACGCCGCCGGCCTTCTCGATCTCGCGGGCGACCAGTTGGCCGAGATCCTTGAGATGGACGTGGCCCGGAACGAACTGGGTGAAGGAATTGACGACAGCGATGATCGGCTTGCCGAAATCGGAATCCTTCATGCCGGTGGCGCGCCACAGGCCGCGGGCGCCGGCCATGTTACGGCCATGGGTAGTGGTGCGGGAACGGTAGGCGGGCATTAAACTGTCCTTGCTGTTTGCGTCGTCCGAACAGGGGCGGAAAACCGGAATTGAGCGGCGTTATATACGCCACCGTCTGGTCTGGCCACGGTTTTGCGATGCGCCGGGATCTTGAGCCAAAAACGGCAAGCCGGTCCAGGCAGTAAAAAAAGTCAGAGGTGCTGTCGGATCGTGTTTTGTTTGAGCGTCCTTGGGCAGACGGCGGCGACCGGCATCTATCGCCAGCCGGCCGTTGGACCCGTGAAAACAAGCCAAAACAGCCCGAGGAGCAAGAAAATGCAAAAGATCACCCCCTGCCTGTGGTTCGACGACCAGGCCGAGGAGGCCATGAACCATTACATCTCCATCTTCAAGAACTCGAAGGTGCTGAGCGTGATGCGCTGGCCCAAGGGCAGCGGCGATAATGAGGGCAAGGTGCTGGTGACCTATTTCGAGCTCGACGGCGTGCAGTTCCAGGCGCTCAACGGCGGGCCGCAATTCAAGTTCACCGAGGCAGTCTCGCTCTCCATCGACTGCAAGACGCAGGAGGAGGTCGACTATTTCTGGGAAAGGCTCATCGAGGGCGGTGGCGAGCCCAGCCAGTGCAGCTGGCTGAAGGACAAATTCGGCGTGTCCTGGCAGGTCGTGCCGGAGCAATTGCCGAGGCTGCTGCAGGACCCCGACACGGAAAAGGCCGGCCGCGTCATGCAGGCTATGATGCAGATGAGCAAGATCGACATCGCCAAGATCGAAGAGGCGGCCAGGGGGTGATCGAGCCGTCCGATCTTCCCTTCTCCCCTTGTGGGAGAAGGTGGCCGAGCGAAGCTCGGTCGGATGAGGGGTGTTCCAGCTTGGCGCCGCCGGCACTCTGTCCAACACCCCTCATCCGGCTCGGCTCTCCGTGCCAATCTATCTTCCCCACGAGGGGGAAGGGAAGGCGCTGAGTCTAGTTCAAGCCGCCTTGTCGCGGACCTGATAATCCTTGACCGCGGCGAAGCGGATCGCCTTCCAGCGCTCGGCCTCGTAGTTGAGCGAAAAGGCGTGCTGGGCAAGGAACACCGGATCGTGGTCGAGGTCGCGGGCAATGTCGCCGCGATGCGCCTCGATGAAGCGATGCACCTCGGCCTTGTCGTCGGCCGATATCCAGCGGCAGACGGAAAAGCGCGACATCTCGAAATCGACCGGCAGCGTGTATTCGATATTCAGCCGCTCCTTCAGCACGTCGAGCTGCAGCGCACCGACGACGCCGACGATTGCCGGCGAGCCGTCTTCTGGCGAGAACAGTTGCACGACGCCTTCCTCGGCCATCTGGTGCAGCGCCTCCTTCAGCTTCTTGGCCTTCATCGCGTCGCCGAGCCGGACGCGGCGCAGGATTTCCGGCGCGAAATTCGGCACGCCGCGGAACAGGATCTCCTCGCCCTCGGTCAGCGTATCGCCGATGCGCAGCGTGCCGTGGTTGGGGATGCCGACGACGTCGCCGGCAAAGGCCTCGTCGGCGGTGACGCGGGTGCGGGCGAAGAAAAATTGCGGCGCCGACAGGCTCATCGGTTTTCCCGTGCGCACCAGCTTGGCTTTCATGCCGCGCTCGAGCTTGCCCGAGCAGACGCGGACGAAGGCGATGCGGTCGCGGTGGTTGGGATCCATGTTGGCCTGGATCTTGAAGACGAAGGAGGTCATCCTATCCTCGGTCGCCTCGACTTTGCGGGTATCGGCTTCCTGCGCGCGTGGCGGCGGCCCGTAGGCACCAAGCGCCTCGATCAGGTCGCGGACGCCGTAATTGCGCAGCGCCGAACCGAAATAAACCGGCGTCAGATGGCCCTCGCGAAACGCACCGATGTCGAGCGGGCGGCAGGCTTCGCGCGCCAGCTCCAGCTCCTCGATGAAAGCCTCGCGCTCGTTCTCCGGCAACAGGCCGGCGACGCGGTTGGAGTCGGGACCATTGACCGGCGTGCGTTCTTTCTCGGCGTCGCCCTTGCGCACCGCGTTCAGCGCCAGATGATAGGTGCCGGAAAAGGTTTTGCCGTGGCCGATCGGCCAGGTGATCGGTGCGGTGTCCAGCGCCAGCTTCTGCTCGATCTCATCGAGGATCTCGAACGGGTCGCGGCTTTCGCGGTCCATCTTGTTGACGAAGGTGATGATCGGGATGTCGCGAAGCCGGCAGACCTCGAACAGTTTTAGCGTGCGCGGCTCGATACCCTTGGCGGCGTCGATGACCATGACCGCCGCATCGACCGCCGACAGCGTGCGATAGGTATCGTCGGCGAAATCCTCGTGACCGGGCGTATCGAGCAGGTTGAAGACATTGTCCTCATACTCGAAGGTCATCACCGAGGTGACGACCGAAATGCCGCGCTCGCGCTCGATCTTCATCCAGTCCGACCGGGTCTGGATGCGATCCTTCTTGGCCTTGACCTCGCCGGCAAGCTGGATGGCACCGCCGAACAAAAGCAGCTTTTCGGTCAGCGTCGTCTTGCCGGCGTCCGGATGCGCGATGATCGCGAAAGTGCGGCGGCGCGCCACCGCGTTCGTGATGTCTTCAGCCAATTTATGGAATCCCATGTGGTGCGCGGGCTTCTAGCAGCGCTTTTGCAGCCTGTCGAACAATTTTGGGCGGTTGCCCCGCCTTGAGATAGGTCCGCCGCAATGGCATCAACATGAGGCGGTTCGATAAAGGTCCATCCATGAGCGCAGCCAAGCACGTCATCGTCGGCGGCGCCGGCATCATCGGCGCGTCCATCGGCTGGCATCTGGCGAAGGCTGGCGCGAACGTGACGATCATTGCCGACAGCGGCGCCGGCGGTGTCGCTACGCCGAATTCCTTTGCCTGGATCAATGCCAGTTGGGGCAATCCAGAGCCGTATTTCCGGCTGCGTACCCGTTCGATGGCCGAGTGGACGCGGCTTGCCCATGACGTGCCCGGCATTCCGCTCGCCTGGTGCGGCGGCCTGTGCTGGGACATGCCGCCGGCCGAGCTTGAGGCCTATGCCGCCGAGCATTCCGCCTGGGGCTACGGGATCGAGCGCGTCGACCGCGTGGGAGCCGCACGTATAGAGCCAAATTTGACCGAGCTTCCCGACTTCGCCCTTCACGTCGCTGAGGAGGGCGTGGCCGAACCGGTCGCGGCCACGCAGACGCTGCTGGCCGACGCCGAGCGGGTTGGCGCGCGGGTGATTACCAGCACGACAGTCACCGCGCTGATACAGACCAATGGCAGGATTAGCGGCGTCGATACGTCAGGCGGACGGATTGTCGCCGACGAGGTGGTGATCGCGGCCGGCGCCGGCTCTGCGGCAATTGCGGCAACGGCCGGGCTAAAACTGCCGATCGAGACGCCGCCCGGCCTGATCGTCCATTCACGCCCGTACGAAAAGCTGCTCAACGGCCTGGTGATCGGCGACCGGCTGCACATGCGCCAGACTGCCGAGGGCCGCATCATCGCCGGCTCGGATTTCGGCGGCGCCGATCCGGGCATGGATACCGAAGCCACAGCCCGCGAGTTGTATGCGTCGATGAAAACCATGCTGCGCGGCGCCGACCGGCTGGATCTGGATTTTCACACTGTCGGCTATCGGCCGACGCCGATCGACGGCTTTCCGATCATCGGACGGGCTCAAGGCGTGAGCGGCCTCTATGTCGCGGTCATGCATTCCGGCATCACGCTGGCGCCTGCCGTCGGCCTGTTCGCCGGCCGGGAAATACTGGACGACGCGCGCGACCCGCTGCTTGAGCCCTATGGGTTGGCGCGGTTTGCTCAATAGCCGGGCGGAGGGCGAAAACCGCCGCTCAGCGGCGCTATCGCCCTGGCGATGCCAAGCAGCCGCGATTCTGACCAGCGACGGCCGACCAGCTGCAAGCCGATGGGCAGGCCGTCGCGGTCCTGCCCGCAGGGCATCGACAGTGCTGGGTGGCCGCTGTAGTTGAACACCGCGCCATAGGCTGGCAGCAGCCAGTAGCTCTGCTCCCTGTCATCGACCTTGATTGGTGTTCCCGGCTCGCAATGCGGAAAGGCCGTGGTCATGGCGACGGGGCAAAG
Source organism: Mesorhizobium sp. WSM4846 (assembly GCF_055811415.1). NCBI lineage: Bacteria > Pseudomonadati > Pseudomonadota > Alphaproteobacteria > Hyphomicrobiales > Phyllobacteriaceae > Mesorhizobium > Mesorhizobium sp. WSM4846. The sequence continues at coordinate 21,664 of NZ_JBVVPZ010000046.1, read as the reverse complement.
CAAGACATCGCAACCTTCGAAAAACCAGTCCCAGGCAAGGATTGACTGGTCGCGGCGGGCGAGCGCCTCGAACCAGCGCGAGACCGGTGTCGGTTCTTCTGGCGGCTCCGGTTGCGCAGCCTCCAGCATCATGCCGATCAGCGCGCCGCCTTGCGTCAGATCGTCATGCAGGTCGAGCGTCGGCAGTCTTGCTTCCTCGACGGCTGCCCCCGCAGACTTGAGTTGCTCGGCCAGACTTTCGACCGCGGCCCTGATCTCGCCGGCTACCGGAAAACCCGGAAAGGCCGGCGCGAAAGCGATGCGCAGGGTCTTGGGATCAACCTCCGGCGTGCCCTCGACAGGCACCGGGGCAAGGTCGGTGTCGCTGCCATCCGGTCCTGCAATGATCCTCAGGATCAGCGCCAGATCTTCGACGTTGCGGGCCAGCGGACCGATGCAGGACATCAGCCGTACGCCGCGCGGTACGCCACCGGGATCGGGAAAGGCGCCGGCCAAGGAGACGCGATGCTCGGTCGGCTTGAGGCCGTAGACACCGCAGAAGGCTGCCGGCAGGCGGATCGAATCCTGCATGTCGGTGCCGAGTTCGAATGGCGTCATGCCCGCGCAAAGTGCTGCCGCAGCTCCCCCGCTGGAACCGCCGGCGGTGCGCGATAGATCCCACGGATTACTGGTGCGGCCGAACAGTGGGTTGTTCGACTGCCAGTCGCCCAGCATCGTTGCGACATTTGTCTTGCCGACGAGCACGCCGCCGGCCGCCTTCAACCTGAGGACGATCGGGCTGTCTTTTCTCGCCACATAGTCGGCAAAAGGCGGGAAGCCGACCGTCGTCTTCATCCCCAGTGTTTCGTGGGTGTCCTTCAGCGTGAACGGCACGCCGTGCAGCGGCCCGAGAGCGTCGCCGCGCGCTTGCGCTTCGTCGGCCTTCTTCGCGCGAGCGCGAGCCCCTTCCCTGTCGAGCGTGACGACCGCGTTGACCGCCTCATTATGCCTGTCGATCTCAGCCAAATGCGCGTCCAGCGCTTCCACGGCGGAAATCTTGCGGTCGCGGATCGCGGCAGCCAATTCTCTGGTGGAGGAAGAGACGAGGTCCATGCCCAATGCTCCGGCTTGCTAGCGGCGCCAGCCTCACCAAATGGCGGACTACGGCGCGTCTTCAAGCCGAGTTCAGCATTCGAGGACAGGTGGTGCTTGATCGGAATTGCGCTGCGAGGGTCTGCTGAGGTCGGCACCGTCCCGCGATATTGCCGCGATAGCGAGGGATCTACACGGCCAGCGCCAGTCTTGCCGGCTCCGGCGCAAACGGACGAATGGTCATGCCGTCTCTGGTGATGGTGACGAAGCTAGAGGGCGGGATCGGCTGCCAGTCGCCGCCATCACGATCGAAAGGCTCCGACATAAGGCATCGTCCGCCGCCATTGCGGAAGACGGAGGTGTAGAGCGTCGGCGCGTGGGCATCGGTCGCATAGCGCACTGCATGGAGCGATTCGCCGTCCGACAAGGCGGCGGTAAGTCTCAGCGCCGGTTCGAAGCCGGCGCGGCGCGAGGCGTCGATCACCCGCGCCGTAGCGCGCGACACCGCGCCTTGCGGATCGCCCGCCAGACCCTCGTCGATCATCAGGAGAAAGAAAAGTTCGGAATCGGTGGTGCCCTCGCGGCGATCGAAGACATCGTCGGAGAGCGCGTTTTCCAGCGCGCGGCGGATTCTTTCGAAGCCGCCGATCTGGCCGTTGTGCATGAACGACCAGCGGCCGGCAGTGAAGGGATGACAGTTCATGCGGCTGGTGGCGCCGCCGGTCGAGGCGCGCACATGGGCAAGGAACAGGCTGGACCTGATCTGCCGGCACAGGCTCTTCAGATTGGGATCGGACCAGGCCGGCAGGATGTCGCGATAGAGACCCGGTTCGGGCCGGTCGCCGTACCAGGCGAGACCAAAGCCATCGCCATTGGTCGGCGACTTGGCTTCCTGAGCGCAATGACTCTGGGCGATCAGCGAATGGCAGGGCGCCGTGACGATGTCTTCGAGGAAAACCGCTTCGCCAAGATAGGCCGCCCACCGGCACATCGCTTAATCCCCCTCAGGCGCGATCCATGAGAGCCGCAGGCTCCTTGATCGCGTGTGTGCCTCTGTTGTGCGTGCGCTCATAGAGCTCGCGAACGATTCGGCTGGCCGTAGTCTCAAACAGAAACGGCAAGAAAGCGTGAATGAGTGCGGCGAACGCTGCCATGAACAGACGCGAGCAGAACCACGCCGCGAAAGCCATATGGCTGAAATAGGTCTCGCCCACCTTGGCCGGGTGAGAGGTAAAGAGCCTTGCAAGCGGTGTCGTCATGGTGGTCCTCCTGCCGGGAAAAGCCCCCGATGCTGAGTATTCTGACACGAGGTTTTGATTGATTAGTCCCAAAATATCCTTGTGTCTGGTCAATTATTGGGACAAACATCCCACATGTCGCTGGAAATCGATGAGATCGACCGAAGATTGCTGGCCGAACTGCAACGCGACGGCACGCTGTCGGTCGACCAATTGTCGCAAAGGGTGTCGCTGTCGCGCAACGCCTGCTGGCGCCGGGTCAAGCGGCTCGAGGAAGACGGCGTCATCACCGGCCGGGTGGCGCTGGTCGATGCCGACAAGCTTGGCCTTGGCCTTTCGGTGTTCATCTTGGTCCGGACCTCCAATCATGATCCCGACTGGCTGCAAAAATTCCGGGCGGCAGTGGGCGGCTTTCCCGAGATCACCGGCGTCTACCGCATGTCCGGCGACCTCGACTATGTCTTGCGCGCCCGCGTCGCCGACGTGAAGGCGTATGACCGGCTCTATCAGCGGCTTATCGCCAAGGTGGCGCTGTCGGATGTTTCGGCCTCCTTCGTCATGGAGGAGATCAAGGAGACGACCATCGTCCCGGTAGAACTGCGCTGAAACGGAACTGCGCTGAAAGAAAGCCGTTGATAGTCTGGCCGCCGAGTTGACTGAATCGGCGTTGATAGCGATAGGATCAGCCTCATGCGCGCAGCCCTCTACACTTCCTCCGTCATCGGTCCGGCCGTCGGCTTCATCAGGCTGCCGCACGGTGAAGGCCTGCCGCTTCCCGCCTATGAAAGCCCGGGCGCCGCCGGCATGGATCTGCGCGCCGCGGTGCCGGACGACCGGCCGCTGCTGATCCTGCCGGGAAAACGCGCGCTGGTGCCGACCGGACTGATCCTGGAGATCCCGGAGGGGGTGGAAGGCCAGGTCCGGCCACGCTCGGGCCTCGCCTTCAAGCACGGGCTTACCTGTCTCAACACGCCGGGCACCATCGACAGCGACTATCGCGGCGAGGTCAAGGTGCTGCTGATCAATCTTGGCGACGAGGATTTCGCGGTGACGCGCGGCATGCGGATCGCGCAGATCGTCTTCGCCCCGGTGACGCAGGCGACGGTCGATGAGCGCAGCTTGGCCGGCGGAACGACGCGCGGCTCCGGCGGCTTCGGATCGACCGGCACGGCCTGATGTCGCTACCCAAACTCGTCATCTTCGATTGCGACGGGGTTCTGGTCGACACCGAGAACCTGGCCAATCGGCGCCTTGCCGAATGGCTCAGCGCCGCCGGCTACCCGGCAAGCTTCGAATATTGCCGCAAGAACTTCTCCGGCCGCGCCATGGTCTCGGTGCAGAAGGAAGTCGAGGCGACCGGCGCCAGCCTCGGCGCCGATTTCGTCGACCGTTGGAACGCCGGTCTGCCGGACCTGTTCGCGCATGGCGTCGAAGCCGTCCCCTATGTCAGGCAGTTCATCGAAGCCGTGCACGCTGCCGGCATCGCAACTTGCGTCGCTTCGTCGGCGCGGGTGAGTAAAATGCACATCACGCTCGGCCAGACCGGGCTGCTGCCGCTGTTCGAGCATGCACTGTTCAGCTCGACCATGGTTTCGCGCGGCAAGCCTTTTCCCGACCTGTTCCTGCATGCCGCAAGCACGATGGGCTTCGCGCCAGCCGACTGCATCGTCATCGAGGACAGCGTCGCCGGGACATTAGCCGGCATTGCCGCCGGCATGCGCGTATTTTCCTACTACGGCGACCCGCATTCCGACCGCGACGGCCTGACCGAGGCCGGCGGCATCCTGTTTGACGACATGCGCGAGCTGGCCGGGCTGGTGCCGATCCCCTGATCTGGTCTTCAGGTTTTTATCCGGCTGGACGCGCCAGGCGCCCATGCTAGCTTGCCAATGTTCGACAGTGGGAGGCGCCCAGCCTATGAACTCGATCCTGTTTCGCTTCACCCTCGCCTGCTTGCTGCTGCCGTGTCTGTGGGCCGCGGCCGGCGCGCAGGGCGTCAGCTTCCCGGACCTTGGCAGCACCCTCCCCGGCCACGAGAACACGACCTATCTCGACCTCGCCAGGATGGTCATTCCCGATCTGGCGGCGGACAAGGATGGCTTCTACCGTGGCTCCATGCCGATCGAGATGCGCCATATCGAAGGTGGGGATAGCGGTGGCTCGCCGCCCGAAACGTCGGGCTTTTCCGATGCTGGCGTGCTCCAGATCAGGGCCGGCGGCAAGGAACGGCTGGCCATGCTGTTCGACCTCGGCAGTTCCTCCGACAGCGCAGAGGGCTTTGCGGTGCTGGCGCTCTACGATCTTGCCGGCAAGCCGAGACTGCTCGACGCTGTCAATGTCGCCGTCGACCGGAGCACCTATTTCCGCGATCCGGGCAAGCTTCCGATCGGACTAGGCGATGACGTCATCATCACCCTGAGCACGCATTTCAATTCGAGCCAGGGCTATGTGAGCACGCCGCTGATCCTGGTCCGCGACGACAGGTTCGAGCTGATCGACATGATCTCTACGTTCGACGAGTCCCTGTGCGCCTACAGGCGCACGCAGGAGTTGGCGTTTCAGACCGTTGCGGAAGGCCAGCCCTATGCGGCCATCAAGGCGACGTTGACCGATGCCATCATGCCGAATGGCGAAAGCTGCGATGATGCGGCGCCCGAGGCTTCCTCGCGCGACATCTCCGTCACCTACCATTGGGACGGGACCGCGTACGTCAAGGGGTCCGACGCACTGGACAAATTGGCAGGAGAGAACGCCAATCGCTTCTGACCCAATCGCATTCGTTTGCCCGGCGGGCAGTGGCGGGATAAAATGCGCTTCGCACTCTGGGAGCATCCATGGACAAGGGCAAAATCTTTCGCGACCTGCACAGTTCGATCTTCGTCATGCCCAACCCCTGGGACGTCGGCACGACGAAACTGCTGGCCTCCTTCGGTTTCAAGGCGTTGGCGACGACCAGCGCCGGCTTTGCCTTTTCGCGCGGCCTGCCCGATGGCGCGGTGACCTTCGAGGCGATGATCCACCACTGCCGCGACGTGACCGCGGCGACCGGCCTGCCGGTCTCGGCCGACCTCGAGAAGGGCAAGGGCGACAGCGCGACAAGTGCCGCGGAAACTGTCTTCGCAGCCGAAGCGGCAGGCCTCGCCGGCTGCTCGATCGAGGACCACACCGGCGAGCCCGACAAGCCGATTTATGAATTTTCGCATGCCGTCGAGCGCGTCGCCGCTGCAGCGGAGGCGGCACGGGCGCTGAAGCACGACTTCGTCTTCACCGCGCGGGCCGAGAATTTTCTGTGGGGCAGGCCAGACATCGACGACACGATCAAGCGGCTGCAGGCCTTCGAGAAGGCCGGCGCCGACGTGCTCTACGCGCCAGGCCTCGGCGATGTCGAGACGGTGCAAACCGTCTGCTCGGCGCTGACCAAGCCGGTCAACGTCATGGTGAGGCCCGGCTTCACCATCGCCGATCTTGCCCAGGCAGGGGTCAAGCGCATTTCACTCGGGCCCTGGCTGACCAATTACGCCTTCGGCATGCTGGAAACGGCGGCGCGCGAGATCCAGCAGGACGGCACCTTCGGCTTCACCCGCACCGCCTTGCCGTTCGGCAAGCTGCAGGCGTTGTTTGCCAAATCTTCAGCTTAGATGGGCCCAACGCATGAAGCTCAGCGTCGTCGACATGCACACCGGCGGCGAGCCGCTGCGGATCGTCACCGGTGGTTATCCCAACATCCCTGCAGGCACGATCCTGGAAAAACGCGCCTATGTGCGCGATCATCTCGATCATCTCAGGAAGATCCTGATGTTCGAGCCGCGCGGCCATTACGACATGTATGGCGCGCTGCTGGTGGAACCCGACCTGCCCGGCGCCGACCTCGCCGTGCTGTTCATGCACAATGAGGGCTATTCGACGATGTGCGGCCACGCCATCGTCGCGCTCGGCCGCTACGCCGTCGACGAGGGGCTGGTGGCGCGGCAGGAGCCGCTGACGACAGTCAACATCGAGGCGCCGTGCGGGCTGGTCGTCGCCTCGGTCGAGGTGCAGGACGGCAAGGCCGGTGCTGTGTCATTCGAAAGCGTGCCGGCCTTTCTGTTCGCCCGCGACCAGCAGATCGAATTGCCGGGTTACGGGGCGATCGGATTCGACATCGCCTATGGCGGCGCCTTCTATGCGCTCGCCGATTGCCGGCAGTTCGGGCTGGAGTTCGGCAAGAACCGCGTGCGCGATTTCGTCGATGCGGCGACGGCACTGACGGAGAAGCTGAAGAATGGATTCCCGCTGTCGCATCCCGACCATGCCGAGCTTGCCTTTCTCTACGGCACCATCCTGACCGATGGACAGGACGCATATTCCGATAGCCCGACCAAAAACATATGCGTCTTCGCCGAGGCCCAGGTCGACCGCTCGCCGACCGGATCGGGTGTCACCGCGCGGCTGGCGGCGATGCATGCCAGGGGCGAAATCGCCGGCCAGACGCGGCTGTTCGAGAGTATCGCCGGCTCGCGCTTTTCCGGCAGCGTGGCGAGGACCGCGAAAGCCGGGCCGCATGATGCCATCATCGCCCGCGTCGGCGGCCGCGCCTTCTACAGCGGCCGGGCCGAATTCATCGTCGAATCCGAGGACGAGTTGGGACGTGGTTTTCTTTTACACTAGCGCCGGCCCCGAGAAACCGAACCGAGCGTACCGTTGGGTACGCCCCGGAAGCGCAGGACATCGGCATTCGCGAGCCGGCATCACCTGAGCATCAGCACTCCTACACTGCTTCCCGCGCCGAGATAGCCTTGTGCAGGTGCACCATCATGGCGGCGGCGAACAGCGGCGTCAAAAGGTTGAGCAGCGGCACGGCGAGGAAGGCAGCGACAACCAGCCCGGCGAGGAATACCGTGACGGCATGTTTTTTGCGTAACGCCCGTGCTTCGGCCTCCGGGCGAAAGCGCATGGCGGCGAATTCGAAGAATTCGCGTCCCAGCAGATAGCCGTTGACGATGAAGAAGGCAGCGATGTTGATGCCCGGCACCAGCAGCAGCAGCAAGGCCACGATGTTGCCGAGGATGACGACGCCGAAGAATCTTATCGCCAGCACCAGCGAGCGCAGCGCCGGCATGGCGCGGCCGGGCGGGTCATTGGGATAGTCGGTGCGCTCGACCAGTTCGGCGGCGTCGTCGAGGAACAGGCCGGCGATGATCGCCGTCACCGGCGCGATCAGCAGCGCCAGACCCAGCGCCAGACCGATCCCGGCGACGATGACGCCCAGCCATCCGGCCCAGGACGGCAGGGCGGGCAGCCATGCGTCGATCCATGGCCAGGCCAGCCATTCGAACAGGCCCTCGATGGCGAACCAAAGCGCGGCGAGCGCCAGCAAGGTCAGGCCCAACGTTTTTACGAACACCGAGCGGAATTCGGGCGAGAACAGCTGGCTGGCGGCGGCGCGGGCGGCGCTGGAGATCACGGCGTTTCCAATTCCATGTTGAACATCTGCGAAATAAGCGGAGACACGAGAAGTCACAAGCGCAACCAAGGGCGCAACCACGTGCGGCGTCACGCCAATTAAAATCACGACCTAGGCAAAGCCGCATCAAATCGCTAGACCCGCCCGCGGCCGGCATGCCAGAAAGCCGGTGGTTTTTCGCGGAGACATGATTGATGCCGAACTATGACGTGCTTTGTATCGGTAATGCCATTGTCGACATTATCGCCCAGTGCGACGAGGCATTCCTTGAGACGAACGGCATCATCAAGGGCGCGATGAATTTGATCGACACGAGGCGCGCCGAGCTGCTCTACAGCCGCATGGGCCCGGCCATCGAAGCCTCCGGCGGCAGCGCCGGCAACACGGCGGCGGGCGTCGCCAGCTTCGGCGGCCGCGCCGCCTTCTTCGGCAAGGTCTCGAATGACACGCTCGGCGAGATCTACGCCCATGACATGCACGCCCAGGGCGTGGCCTTCGACACCAGGCCGCTCAATGGCGAACCGCCGACGGCGCGCTCGATGATCTTCGTCACGCCGGACGGCGAGCGCTCGATGAACACCTATCTCGGCGCTTGCATCGAGCTCGGTCCGGAGGATGTCGAGGCGGACAAGGCGTCGGGCGCCGCCGTTACCTATTTCGAGGGCTATCTGTGGGACCCGCCGCGCGCCAAGGAAGCGTTCCGGCAGACGGCGAAGCTCGCCCACGCAGCCGGGCGCGAAGTGTCGATGACATTGTCGGATTCGTTCTGCGTCGACCGCTACCGCGAGGAGTTTCTGGAGCTGATGCGCTCGGGCACCGTCGATATCGTCTTTGCCAATAGCCACGAGATCAAGTCGCTGTACCAGACCGCCTCGTTCGACGAGGCGCTGGCCCAGATCCGCAAGGATTGCAAGATCGCCGCCGTCACCCGCTCCGAAAAGGGCTCGATCATCGTGCGCGGCGACGAGACCGTCACCATCAATGCGACGGAAATCCGCGAACTGGTCGACACCACCGGCGCCGGCGACCTCTATGCCGCCGGCTTCCTCTACGGCTACACACAAGGCCGCAGCCTGAAGCATTGCGGCGATCTCGGCTCGCTGGCGGCCGGGCTGGTGATCCAGCAGATCGGGCCAAGGCCGCGGCAGAATTTACGCCACGAGGCTGAGCAGGCAGGGCTGCTGTAGGAAGAGGCGCTCGTTCCTCACGCCCCGGCGGTATAAGCGGCAATCGCCGCCATGTTGACGATGTCGCTGTCCTTGGCGTTGAGCGAGACGATCTGAACCGGCTTGTCCAAGCCGACCAGCAGCGGGCCGATGACGGTCGAGCCACCGAGTTCCTGCAGCATTTTGGTCGAGATCGAGGCCGAGTGGAAGGCTGGCATGATCAGCACATTGGCCGGGCCGGTCAGCCGGATGAACGGGTATTGCGCCATGGCGCGCGCGCTGAGCGCCACGTCGGCGGCCATCTCGCCGTCATACTCGAAATCGACGCGCCGCTTGTCGAGGATGCGCACCGCTTCCTGGATGCGTTCGGAGCGCTCGCCCTGCGGATGGCCGAAGGTGGAATAGGCAAGCATGGCCAGCCGTGGCTCATAACCCATGCGGCGGGCAAAGCCGGCGGCCTCCTCGGCGATGTCGGCGATCTGTTCGGCATTCGGCATATCGTGCACGGCGGTGTCGGCGACAATCACGGTTCGGCCCCGCGCCAGCACGATCGAGGCGCCGATGACGCGGTGGCCGGGCTTGGCGTCGATGATGCGGCGGATGTCGTCGAGCGCCGTCGAGTAGTTGCGGGTGACGCCGGTGACGATGCCATCGGCATCGCCCAGCGCCACCATGCAGGCGGCGAAATGGTTGCGGTCGTTGTTGATCAGGCGCTGGCAGTCGCGAAACAGGAAGCCCTTGCGCTGCATGCGCTCGTATAGATAGTCGGTGTAGACGCCGTTGCGGCGCGACAGCCTGGCATTGATGATCTCGATGCCTTGCTTGTTCAGTTCGATGCCGGCGTTCCTGGCGTTCTCCTTGATGATGTCCTCGCGGCCGAGCAGGATGGCGGTGCCGAGCCGCTGGTTCACATAGGAGACGGCGGCGCGCATCACCTGCTCCTCCTCGCCCTCGGCGAAAACGATGCGCTTGGGCTGGCGGCGCACGCGGTCGTAGATGCGCTGCAGGGTCGAGGCGATCGGATCGCGGCGGGCGGACAGCTCCTGCGCGTAGCGGTCGAGGTCGAGGATCGGCTTGCGCGCGACGCCGGATTCCATTGCGGCCTTGGCAACCGCGATCGGAATGGCCGAGATCAGGCGCGGGTCGAACGGCACCGGGATGATGTAGTTGGGGCCGAATTTCGGCCGCATGCCCTGGTAGGCGGCGGCGACGTCGTCGGGCACATCCTGGCGCGCCAGTTCGGCGAGCGCACGCGCCGCGGCGATCTTCATGTCGTCATTGATGGTGGTCGCCCGCACGTCCAGCGCGCCGCGGAAGATGTAAGGGAAGCCGAGCACGTTGTTGACCTGGTTCGGATAGTCCGAACGGCCGGTGGCCATGATGGCATCGGCGCGGATTTCGGCGACTTCCTCCGGCGTGATCTCCGGATCGGGGTTGGCCATGGCGAAGATGATCGGCTTCTCGGCCATCGACTGCACCATCTTGGTGGTCAGCGCGCCCTTGGCTGAGAGGCCGAGGAACACGTCGGCACCGTCGAGCGCCTCGGCCAGCGAGCGCGCGTCGGTCTTGACGGCGTGCGCCGACTTCCACTGGTTCATGCCTTCGGTGCGGCCCTGGAAGACGACGCCTTTGGTGTCGCACAGGATGATGTTTTCGGGCGCAAAGCCCATCGCCTTCATCAGTTCGATGCAGGCGATGCCGGCGGCACCGGCGCCGTTGCAGACCATTTTGGTGGTCTTCATGTCGCGGCCGGTGATTTCCAGCGCGTTGATCAGGCCGGCCGCCGAAATGATGGCGGTGCCGTGCTGGTCGTCATGAAAGACCGGTATGTCCATAAGTTCGCGCAGCCGCTGCTCGATGATGAAGCACTCCGGCGCCTTGATGTCTTCCAGATTGATACCGCCGAACGACGGCCCAAGGAAACGCACGCAATTGATGAACTCTTCGGCATCCTCGGTGTCGACCTCGAGATCGATCGAATCGACATCGGCGAAGCGCTTGAACAGCACCGCCTTGCCTTCCATCACCGGCTTGGCGGCCAGCGCGCCGAGATTGCCGAGGCCGAGGATGGCGGTGCCGTTGGAGATGACGGCGACCATATTGCCGCGCGCCGTGTAGTCGAAGGCGCGGCTGGGATCCTCGGCGATGGCAAGCACCGGAACCGCGACGCCCGGCGAATAGGCGAGACTGAGGTCGCGCTGGGTGGCCATCGGCTTGGTGGCGACGATCTCCAGCTTGCCCGGGCGGCCCATGGCATGGAATTCCAGCGCCTCCTGCGCACTGACGGAGGGGCCGTTGCTTTCGGTTTTCTTGGCCATGATGCTTTCGATTTCCTCACCCGTGCAGCACCTCGTTGAGACGGGCGCGGTGCTTTCTTTTGTGGAACGTTCGGGATTAAGGCTACACTTCGCCGCTGTAAACCGCCAAGCAGATGGCTTGGGATATTTTGGAAGCAACTTCTTGAACGACGAAACGCCCATTCGCAGCGACAGCGCTACGCCGGCCTTTGCGCCGGCAACGCCGATGATGGAGCAGTATATCGAGATCAAGGCGGCGAACCCGGATTCGCTGCTGTTCTACCGCATGGGCGATTTCTACGAGCTGTTCTTCGATGACGCCGAGAAGGCGAGCCGGGCGCTCGGCATCGTCCTGACCAAGCGTGGCAAGCACCAGGGCCTCGACATCCCGATGTGCGGCGTGCCGGTGCATGCCGCCGACGATTATCTGCAGAAGCTGATTGGACAAGGGTTCCGCGTCGCCGTCTGCGAGCAGATCGAGGATCCGGCAGAGGCGAAGAAACGCGGTGGCAAATCGGTGGTGCGCCGCGACGTGGTGCGGCTGGTAACGCCCGGCACCATCACCGAGGACAAATTGCTGGCGCCGTCGGAATCGAGTTTCTTGATGGCTCTTGGCCGGGTCAAGGGCGGAGCCGAACAAAGAAGCGGGGATCGCGGCAGCGCGACAGGGAACCAAGGAACTTTTGCGCTGGCCTGGATCGAGATCTCGACCGGCGCCTTCCGCGTTGCCGAGACCAGCGCCGACCGGCTGCTCGCCGATGTCTTTCGCGTCGACCCACGCGAGCTGATCGTCGCCGAACCGGTGTTTTACGATCCGGAGCTGAAATCGGTGTTCGATGTGCTCGGCCGCATCGCCAGTCCGCAGCCGCCGAGCCTGTTCGACTCGGCGTCGGCCGCCGGGCGCATAGCCCGTTTCTTCGAGGTGGCGACGCCGGACAGCTTCGGCACGTTTTCCCGCGCCGAGCTGTCGGCGATCTCAGGCGCCATCGCCTATGTCGAGAAGACGCAGAAGGCCGAGCGGCCGCCGCTGTCGCGGCCCGAGCGTGAGGAGCAGGGTTCGACGCTGTTCATCGATCCGGCGACACGCGCCAATCTGGAACTGCTGCGCACGCTGTCCGGCAGCCGCGAGGGCTCGCTGTTCAAGGCGATCGACCGCACGGTGACCGGCGGCGGCGCGCGGCTGCTCGCCGACCGGCTGATGGCGCCGCTGACCGATCCGGCGGCAATTGGCGCAAGGCTGGATTCGGTGTCGTTCTTCCGGTCCGAGACACGGCTGTGCCAGGCGGTGCGGGCGAGCCTGAAGAGCGTCGCCGACATGCCACGCGCGCTGTCGCGGCTGGCGCTCAACCGCGGCGGCCCGCGCGATCTCGGCGCGCTGCGTGCCGGGTTCGAGGCCGCCGGCGCTATTGCCGAACTGTTTGGGGCGACCGCCCTGCCGCCAGAATTGACGGCGGCGCGGGCGGCGATCGAGGCGCTGCCGCGCCCGCTGACCGAGCATCTGACGCGGGCGCTCGCCGACGAGCTGCCGCTGCTCAGGCGCGACGGCGGCTTCGTCCGTTCCAGCTACAACGCCGAGCTCGACGAGATGCGGGCGCTGCGCGATGAATCTCGCAAGGTGATCGCCGGGCTGGAGCGCTCGCTGATCGACGAAACCGGCATCCGCTCGCTGAAAATCCGGCACAATAATGTGCTTGGCTACTACATCGAAGTCACCGCCAACAACCATGCGATCATGACGAGCAGCGACGGGGCGAAGGCGCGCTTCATCCATCGCCAGACCATGGCCAACGCCATGCGCTTCACCACGACCGAACTGGCGGACTTGGAATCGAAGATCGCCAATGCCGCCGACCGGGCGCTGGCGATCGAGCTTGCCGCCTTCGACAGGCTGACGGCGGAAGCGGTCGGCGAGGCGGACAAGATCCGCGCCGGCGCCGAAGCACTCGCCGTGCTCGACGTGTCGGCGGCACTGGCGCTGCTTTCCGAAAGCGAGGCATGGTGCCGACCCATCGTGGACGCGAGCCTCGCCTTCGCCATTTCGGGCGGACGGCATCCGGTGGTGGAACAGTCGCTGCGGCGTTCGGGCGAAGGACCGTTCGTCGCCAATGATTGCGATCTGTCGCCGGAAGGCAATGCCAAAAACGGCGCGATCTGGCTGCTGACCGGCCCGAATATGGGCGGCAAATCGACCTTCCTCAGGCAGAACGCGCTGATCGCCATCCTCGCCCAGACCGGCTCGTTCGTGCCGGCGGCATCAGCCCATATCGGCGTCGTCGACCGGCTGTTTTCACGTGTCGGCGCCTCCGACGACCTGGCGCGCGGCCGTTCGACCTTCATGGTCGAGATGGTCGAAACGGCGGCGATCCTCAACCAGGCCGGCGAACGCGCGCTGGTGATCCTCGACGAGATCGGCCGCGGCACCGCCACCTTCGACGGCCTGTCGATCGCCTGGGCGGCGGTCGAGTATCTGCACGAAAAAAACCGCTGCCGGGCGATCTTCGCCACCCATTTCCACGAAATGACTGCGCTGGCCAGCAAGCTCGCTCGACTGCACAATGTCACCATGCGGGTCAAGGAATGGGAAGGCGACGTGGTCTTCCTGCACGAGGTCGGCAAGGGTGCCGCCGACCGCTCCTACGGCGTGCAGGTGGCGCGTCTGGCCGGCTTGCCGGAGGCGGTAGTCGGGCGGGCCAGGGAAGTGCTGCACCAACTGGAAGCTGGCGAGGTTTCGGGCAAGGCCAACCGGCTGGTCGACGATCTGCCGCTGTTTTCGGTGGCGGTGAGGCGGGAGGCATCGAGCCCGGCAAAGAGCGATGGGCTGAGCGCGGCGCTAGGGGAGATCAACCCCGACGAGATGACGCCGCGGGAGGCGCTGGAGGCGCTTTACCGGCTGAAGGGGATGGCGGGGAAGTAGCTGGGCCTCGGTGCTCTACGGCGCCCCCCTCTGTCCTGCCGGACATCTCCCCCACAGGTGGGGAAATTGGCCGTCATCTCGGCTTTCGCCAATCGCCAACGTTGAAGAGGAGCGGGACGGCGAAGCTGCCGATCTCCCCCCAAGTGGGGGAGATGTCCGGCAGGACAGAGGGGGGCGCCGTAGAACGCGACCTTGGCTTCTGGTCCCGCACCATCCCTCAAATCATCTGCAGGCCCTGCTTCCGCCTCGGCGGCGGGAAGGCGCGGTCGATTTCGGTGAAATCCTCACGCGTAAGCTCGATGTCGAGCGCCGCGACATTCTGGCGGATATGCTCCTGCTTGCTGGCCTTTGGAATGGCGATGACGCCGTCCTGTGCCATCACCCAGGCAAGTGCGATTTGCGCCGCTGTCGCGTCGTGGCGGGCGGCGATGGCTTCGAGGCTGGCGTTACGCGCCAATACGCCCTGGTCGACCGGCGAATAGGCCATCAGCGGAATGCCGCGCTGCCGGCTCCAGGGCGCAAGGTCGAATTCGGGGCCGCGCTGGCACAGATTGTAGAGGATCTGGTTGGTCTGGACGCCGTCGCCGGCCGGCAGGCTGACCAGTTCCTCCATCTCATGAGTGTCAAAATTGCTGACGCCCCAGTGGCGGATCTTGCCGGCTTTTTTCAACGCCTCGAACGCCTCGACCGTTTCCGCCAGCGGCACGCTGCCGGGCCAGTGCAGCAGATAGAGATCGGTGCGGTCGGTGCAAAGATGCCTGAGGCTTGCCTCGCAGGCCGCCGGCACGCCGGTGCGCGAGGCGTTGGACGGCAGCACCTTGGAGACCAGGAACACCTCGTCGCGGCGCCCGGCAATAGCATCCGCCACCACTTCCTCGGCACCGCCGCTGGCGTACATTTCGGCGGTGTCGATCAGCGTCATGCCGAGATCCAGCCCAAGCTTCAGGGCATTGACCTCATCGGCATGGCGGCGGGCGTCCTCTCCCATTTTCCAAGTGCCTTGACCCAGCACGGGAACGGCTTCGCCCGAGGGCAATGTTGTGGTTCTTATCGTTGACGGCATGGCGTGCTCCAGTCGAGGCCCGATGGCTGATGCTACTTCACCGGATGGGCGGCCAGCCAATCCTGCATCCGCTTGATCTCGGCTTCCTGCGCCGCGATAACCGCTTCGGCCAGCTTGCGCATTTCCGAATCCTTGCCATTGGCAAGCTCGACCTTGGCCATGTCGATAGCCGCCTGGTGATGCGGGATCATGCCGCGGGCGAAATCGACATCGGCATTGCCGGAATATTCGATCGCCGTCATCGCGGTGTGCATTTTGTCCATCGCCGCCTTGTAGCTGTCGGTCGAGGCACCCTGCGCGCCCATCGCCCCCATGTCGTGCGCCCCCATGTCGTGTTTCGTCTCCTGGGCTTGCGACGGAATGCTTTCCAGGAAAACGGCAAGCAGCATTCCGGCCGCCATCAGCAGCAGCACGATCTTCTTGGCCAACGTCATTCATGATCTCCTTTTTGAACGAGTTCCTATCTGGGGACTTGGCTCAGAGTTTCAACGTCCTGAGCCGCAACGCGTTGGTGATCACCGAAACCGAGGACAGGCTCATCGCCGCTGCCAGGGACAGGCGATGATCAGCACCGAGACCGCCGAGACGATTGCAAAGATCAGACTGGGTTGCGGCCCGAAGATCGCCCAGGCGATGAACGCAACGATCGCAACCACCACGACGGCCGGGACGAAATAGAAGGAGAGGCGGTCGGCCAGGCCCTGGATCGGCGCGCGCGAACGCTGCGCCTTGGCGACGAGCTCGACGATCCGCGCCAGAAATCGACCAGTTCCGGGTTCGGGCCCTCGTCGCCGGTCGGCACGCCCATCGGTTCCAGCGCCATCCCGCAGATCGGGCAGGCGCCTGACTTGTCGCGGACGATTTCTGGATGCATCGGACAGGTGTATTGCGTGCCTTTCGGCATCGCCTGCTGCTCCGGCCTGTCGCCAAGATAGTTTGCCGGCTCCGCCTCACTTCACCTTGCAACCGGCCGAGCAGAAATAGAAGCCCTGGCCTTCATGCCGGGAAAAGTGCTTCGCGGCGGCACGCTCGACACGCATGCCGCAGACCGGATCGGTGGCGGCAATGTAGTTTTCGGCTCGGCCGTGAACCTCGAACGGCAGCGCTCGCTGCAGAAATGATAGCGATGGCCGCCATGCTCGGCGGTCGGCTTGCCGGCGGCCGGATCGACGGTCATGCCGCAGACCGGGTCGCGAATGACCGCGTCGGCGACGGACGGAGCAGCTTTCGGCGAGCAGCAACCGCTATGGGCGTGATGGTCGTGGTCGGAATGCGTCAATGCGGAAAGACCGCTCTGTCTCGGACTTGCAACAGAGGTAGTGCTTCCAGTGACTGGAAGGTCAAGGGCCAATTTCGACCCTTGGTGCCGTGGTGCATGCCGGACTGCCTGACCCAAACCGCTTCCATGCTTATGGCCGCCGCCACTTCCGGGCTTGGCAACATCGTCCAGCAAGACCATCTATCAAGTGCGGCAGGAGGCGATCATCCGGTTTCGACTCCCGTGGAGAGCCTGTCTGTCCGCCCCATACCCAGCGCCGCGAAAACGCGCTATAGACGCCGCCAAAACGGCGAGGCCGAACGGCAGTTATGGCAAGAATCTCTCTAAAGCTCGACGAACTGATCGACGCCGAAGCCTTGCGCCGCGAGATGACCGCGCTGACTGCGGCCACGGCAGGCGACGGCTCCGGCAAGGCTGCGCGTGCCGGTGTTCTCCAGCTTCTCAAGGGCAGGCTGGCCGCCGGCCGCAGCATCGCCGAACGCATGCTGACGGACGACGGCAGCGGCACTGCCTGCGCCGCCCGGCTGTCGCATCTCATGGACGAAATCATCCGCGCGCTCTACGAGTTCGCCGCCACTCACGTCTATCGCGTCAAAAACCCGTCATCGGCCGAACGCATGGCCGTCGTCGCGGTCGGCGGCTATGGCCGCGGCACGCTGGCACCGGGATCCGATATCGATCTGCTCTTCCTGCTGCCCTACAAGCAGACGCCATGGGGCGAGCAGATCGTCGAATACATGCTCTACGTGCTGTGGGACCTGGGGCTGAAGGTCGGCCACGCCACCCGCAACATCGACGAATGCCTGCGGCAGTCGCGCACCGACATCACCATCCGCACCTCGATCCTGGAGGCGCGTTTTCTGTGGGGCGAGCAGAAGCTCTATGACGAGCTCTTGCAGCGCTTCGACCGCGAGGTGGTGCGCACGACCGGACCCGAATATGTGCAGGCCAAGCTTGCCGAACGCGACGAGCGTCATGCCAAGGCCGGCGAAAGCCGCTATCTGGTCGAACCCAACGTCAAGGACGGCAAGGGCGGCCTGCGCGACCTGCAGACGCTGTTCTGGATCGGCAAGTATTTCTACCGGGTCCGCACCGGCGAGGAACTGGTCGACAAGGGCGTCTTCACCGGCACCGAATACCGGGAATTCCAGAAGGCCGAGGACTTCCTGTGGGCGGTGCGCTGCCACATGCATTTCCTCACCGGCAAGGCCGAGGAACGGCTGCATTTCGACATCCAGCGCGAGATCGCCGAGCGGCTGGGTTACACCACACATCCGGGCCTGTCGGCGGTCGAGCGCTTCATGAAGCATTACTTCCTCGTCGCCAAGGACGTCGGCGATCTGACCCGCATCTTCTGCGCGGCGCTCGAGGAAGAGCAGGCCAAGCATGTGCCGGGCTTCAACCGCATCTTCCTCACCTTCTCGCGCCGCAAGCGCAAGCTTGCCGGCACGTCCGATTTCATTATCGACAACCATCGCATCAACATCGCCGACGACCTGGTGTTCGAGCGCGATCCGGTCAATCTCTTGAGGCTGTTCTGGTTCGCCGACAAGCACGGGCTGGAATTTCACCCCGATGCGCTGAAGCTGCTGACCCGTTCGCTCGGCCTCGTCGGCAAGGCGCTCAGGCGCGACGAGGAAGCCAACCGGCTGTTCCTCGACATATTGACGTCGGACCGCAATGCCGAACTCAATCTCAGGCGGATGAACGAGGCGGGACTGCTGGCAAAGCTGATCCCGGATTTCGGCAAGATCGTCGCCATGATGCAGTTCTCGCTGTACCACCACTATACGGTGGACGAGCACCTGATCCGCTGCATCGGCGTGCTGGCCGAGATCGAGCGCGGCGACGGTGAAAAGGTCCACCCGCTTGCCCACTCGCTGATGCCGGGGCTGAAGAAAAGCCGCGAGGCGCTCTATGTCGCGGTGCTGCTGCACGATATCGCCAAGGGCCGGCCGGAGGACCATTCCGAAGCTGGCGCCCGGATCGCGCGGCGGATCTGCCCGCATATGGGGTTGTCGGCGGCCGACACCGAAACGGTCGCCTGGCTGGTCGAGAACCATTTGGTGATGTCGATGACGGCGCAGACCCGCGACCTCAACGACCGCAAGACGATCGAGGACTTTTCCGCGATCGTGCAGTCGGTCGAACGGCTGAAGCTGCTGCTCGTCCTGACCGTCTGCGATATCAGAGGCGTCGGGCCTGGCGTCTGGAACGGCTGGAAGGGTCAGTTGCTGCGCACGCTCTACTACGAAACCGAACTGCTGTTGACCGGCGGGTTTTCGGAAGTGTCGCGTGCGATGCGCACCGCGGCTGCCCGCGAAAAGCTGGCCGAGTCGCTCGCCGATTGGCCGGAAAAGGCGCGCAAGCGCTATGTCGCCAAGCACTATGAGAATTATCTGCTGGCGGTCGATCTCGCCGACCAGCTTCGCCACGCCGAATTCATCCGCGAGGCGGATGCGGCGGGCAAGAAGCTCGCCACGATGATCAAGACCCACCAGTTCGAGGCGGTGACCGAGATCACCGTGCTGGCGCAGGACCATCCCCGCCTGCTGTCGGTCATTGCCGGCGCCTGTGTGGCGGCCGGCGGCAACATCGTCGATGCGCAGATCTTCACCACCTCCGACGGCCGCGCGCTGGACACCATCCTGATCTCGAGGGAATTCGACCGCGACGAGGACGAACGCCGCCGTGCCGAACGCGTCGGCCGGCTGATCGAGGACGTGCTGTCGGGCAAGAGCTGGCTGCCGGAGATGATCGAGAAGCGCACCAAGCCGCGGCGCGGCGCCAAGGTCTTCCGCATCCAGCCGCGCGCCGAAATCCGCAACACGCTGTCGAACCGGTTCTCGGTGATCGAGGTCGAGGGGCTGGATCGGCCGGGCCTGCTGTCCGAGATCACCGGGGCGTTGTCCGACTTGTCGCTCGACATCGCCTCGGCACACATCACCACGTTCGGCGAAAAGGTCATCGACACCTTCTATGTCACCGATCTCACCGGCCAGAAGATCGACAGCCCGACCCGCATGGCCGCCATCAAAAACAGGCTGATCGCCGTCCTCGAAGGCACCGTGCCCGAGCGCGGCGGCAAGGCCAAGGCTGCAGCCGAGTGACAGCCACCACTCATTTGTCCCAATCCTGCAGGCAGTCTCCAGACGCATGAGCCTTGTCAAAAAGTTCGCGACGGTCGCTTCCGGCACGCTGATGAGCCGCGCCCTCGGCTTCGGCCGTGAGATGCTGATGGCGGCCGCGCTCGGCACCGGGCCGATCGCCGACGCCTTCAATGCCGCCTTCCAGTTTCCCAACACCTTCCGCCGGCTGTTTGCCGAAGGCGCCTTCAACGCCGCCTTCGTGCCGCTGTTCGCCAAGGAGATCGAGACCCACGGCACCGATGGCGCCAAGCGCTTTTCCGAAGAGGTGTTCGGCGTGCTGTTCACGGCGCTGCTGGCGCTGACCATCGCCATGGAACTGGCGATGCCGCTGATCGTGCGCTACCTGGTGGCGCCGGGCTTTGCCGACTCGCCTGGAAAGTTCGAGATGACGGTCCGGCTCGCGACCATCATGTTTCCCTATCTGATCTGCATGTCGCTCGGCGCCATGATGGCCGGCATGCTGAATTCGCTGCGCCGCTATTTCGCCGCCGCGGTGGCGCCGGTGTTCCTAAACGTCATCCTGATCGGCGTGCTCGCCTATGCCTGGCACAAGGGATCGGACGCGCGCACCGTTGGCTTCGCACTGGCCTGGGGCGTGCTGGCGGCGGGGCTGGTGCAACTGGCGATCGTCTGGGTGGCGGTGCGCCATGCCGGCATCTCGATCGGCTTTCGCCGGCCAAGGATGACGCCCAATGTCAAGCGGCTGCTGATCCTGGCGCTGCCGGCGGCGATCACCGGCGGCATCACCCAGATCAACCAACTGATCGGCACCGCAATCGCCTCGGCGCAGGACAGCGCGGTGTCGTCGCTCGCCTATGCCGATCGCATCTATCAGCTGCCGCTCGGCGTCGTCGGCATCGCCGTCGCCATAGTGCTTCTGCCCGAACTGTCGCGGGCGCTGAAGTCGGGCAATCTGATCGAGGCGGCCAATCTGCAAAACCGGTCGGTGGAGTTCACGCTGTTCCTGACCTTGCCGGCGGCGGCGGCACTGCTGGTCATGGCGGAGCCGATCGTCGGGCTGGTCTACGAACGCGGAGCATTTGCCGCAAACAACTCGACGCCGATCGTGGCGGCGATCCTGGCGATCTTCGGCTTGGGGCTGCCGGCCTTCGTGCTGATCAAAGCGTTCACCCCCGGCTATTTCGCCCGCGAGGACACGCGCACGCCGATGATCTTCGCCGCTATCTCGGTGGCTGTGAACATCACCACCGCGCTGACGCTGTTTCCGCAGATGGGCGCGCCGGGCATCGCCGTCGCCTCGGCCGTCGCCGGCTGGGTCAATGCGCTGATGCTGCTCGGCTTGCTGATCCGGCGCGGCCATTGGGGCCGCGACGTGCCGCTCATGAGACGCATCCCACGGCTGGTGCTGTCGGCCGCGGTGATGGCGACGGGGCTATATTTTGCCGAACACTGGTTCGCCGCCCAACTGGCTTCGGGCTCGCCGCTGGTGGTCAAGACTGCAACGCTGCTTGGGCTCGTCGCCGGCGGGGCGCTGCTTTATTTCGTCACCGCCTTCGCCATCGGCGGCGCCGATTTCGGCATGATCCGGCGCAGTATGGCGCGGAAGGGATCACCGCCTGTCAGGGGACAGTCTCCAGATCCGTAAGCCTAACCGTAGCGACCCCGTCGACAAGCATCAGTCTTCACCGGACAATTCGTCATAGACCGGGCGCGGCAGCGGCTTACGTGCCTGCTTGCTAAGTTCGATCCCGAATTCGGCCCGAAGCCGCGCCGCTGTCTCTAGCGGCGTCTCGCGGCCATGTCGGTGCTCCAAAGCTTTCTCGTTTGAGATGGTCATCCATTTCTCGTCAGATCGTTTGCAGAATATGCACCTATCATACCATATCGATGTCGGCGCCGCCCCTCATTGCCCTGCCGGGCATTTCTCCCCGTAAACGGGGAGAAAGAGGCTGGCTGCCCCTCGGCGCTCGTCCTGCAACGCCTGTCGTTGGCGAAACCGTCGACGACGGTGTCCAGTTGATAGATGGGTAACACTTTGAACCGGATACATGGGTTACAGTTTTCCCCCTGTCGTGTCCGCCGC
>NZ_JBVVPZ010000045.1:19957-56755 GCF_055811415.1 Mesorhizobium sp. WSM4846 | reverse complement strand
GCGCCCCCCTCTGTCCTGCCGGACATCTCCCCCACTTGGGGGGAGATCGGCGGCTTCGGCGACAGTGCCCCTTTTCTTGAATGTTGAAAATTGGCGAAAGCCGAGGGGCAGCCAATCTCCCCACTCGTGGGGGAGATGTCCGGCAGGACAGAGGGGGGCGCTGTCCCGCCGAGGTCAATGCATCAGCGCTTTACTACCGGTCCTTGACCGTCTCCATCGCCACGAAGGTCGAGGTCTGGGCGACGTGGGGCAGGGCGGAGATGCGCTCGCCAAGCACGCGGCGGTAGGCGGCGATGTCGGTGGTGCGGACTTTCAGCAGATAATCGAAGCTCGACGCCATCATGTGGCACTGCTCGATCTCCGGCACCGCCTGCACGGCGCGGTTGAAGGCGTCGAGCGCGGCCGAGCGGGTGTCCGACAGTTTCACCTGGACGAAGGCGACATGGCCTTCGCCCATCCGCTCACGGTCGACGATCGCCTGGTAGCCTCGGATGATGCCGTCCTTTTCCAGCCGCTTGACCCGCGCCTGCACCGGCGTCTTCGACAGGCCGACCTTTGCCGCGAGTTCCGACATGGAAAGCCGGCCGTCGCTGCCCAGCGCCGACAGGATGTTCCTGTCGATCCGGTCCAATTGGTCTTCTGTCATCGAGTTTTTGGTCAAGTTGGAGGAAATCAGGCCGAACGATAGACCAATCGACCTCTCCTGTCGATTTCTTTGGACCGATCGAAACTGCGCTTTGTGTTAGCTTGCGTCATTCGGTCCGGTGACCGCCGGACCGCTCCCTGATGCTCGCTCCACAGGACCGTCATGCCAGCGCTCGAAGCCATCCGCCAGCAGATCCGTGCCAATTACTTGCCTGACGAAGACGAGGCCGTGAAGCGGCTGGCCGAGGCGACAGGGCTTTCGACGAAAGAGCGCAAGGCAATCTCGGCCCGCGCCGCCGATCTGGTGCGGGCGGTGCGCGGCTCGTCCGATCCGCGGCTGATGGAAGTTTTTCTGTCCGCTTACGGCCTGTCCACCAAGGAAGGCGTCGCGCTGATGTGCCTGGCCGAAGCGCTGCTGCGGGTGCCGGATACCGAGACGATGGACGACCTCATCGCCGACAAGATCGCGCCGCATGATTGGTCGGCGCATTCGGGCGGCTCGAGCTCGATCTTCGTCAATGCGTCGACCTGGGCGCTGATGCTGACCGGCCGGGTGCTCGACGAAGGCGAGGACGGCATCGAAGGCACGCTGCGCGCCATGGTGCGCCGGCTGGGCGAGCCGGTCATCCGCAGGGCGGTCGCCGCCGCCATGCGCGAAATGGGCGAGCAGTTCGTGCTCGGCCGCACCATTGCCGAGGCCGTCAAGCGCGGCCGGCCGATGACCCAGAAAGGCTATCTCTATTCCTTTGACATGCTGGGCGAGGCGGCCCGCACTGAGGCCGACGCACTGCGCTATCTCAAGGCCTATGCCGACGCCATCTCATCGCTCGATGCCGGCGCCAACAGCCCCGACATCCGCCAGAATCACGGCATCTCGGTCAAGCTGTCGGCGCTGCATCCGCGCTACGAGGCGACGCAGAAGGAAAAAATGCTGCCTGTAATGGCCGAGCGGCTTTTGTCGCTGGCGCTGGCGGCGCGCCATTCGCGCATGGGCCTCAACATCGACGCCGAGGAGGCCGACCGCCTCGACCTGTCGCTCGAAATCATCGAGCGGGTGCTGGCCGAGCCGGAGCTTGCCGGCTGGAACGGCTTTGGCGTCGTCGTCCAGGCCTACGGTCCGCGCGCCGCCTTCGTCATCGACTGGCTCTATGCACTGGCGAAGAAGCACGACCGCACCATCATGGTGCGGCTGGTCAAGGGCGCATATTGGGACACCGAGATCAAGCGGGCGCAGGCGCTCGGGCTCGACGGCTATCCGGTCTTCACACGCAAGGCCAACACCGATGTGTCCTACCTGGCCTGCGCGAAAAAGCTGCTGTCGATGACCGACCGCATCTATCCGCAATTCGCCACCCACAACGCCCACACCGTCGCCGCCGTCCTGTCGATGGCCGGCGATCGCGACTCCTTCGAGTTCCAGCGCTTGCACGGCATGGGCGAGGCGTTGCACGAGACGGTGCGGCGGGCCGAGGGCACGCGCTGCCGCATCTATGCGCCGGTCGGCGCGCATTCCGACCTGCTCGCCTATCTGGTCCGCCGGCTGCTCGAAAACGGCGCCAACTCCTCCTTCGTCCACCAGCTCACCGACGAGGAGGTCGAGCCGGAGGATATTGCGCGCGACCCGCTCGAAACCGTCGAGAAACAGGGTCCGGCCGCCAACCCGGCGATTCCCAGCCCGTCGGCGATCTTCGGTGCTGCCCGCCGCAATTCGAAGGGGTTCGACATCACCGATCCGGTGACGCTGGCCGCGATCGACAAGGCCAGGGCTGAATTCGCCGGGCCGGACCGCTGGCACGCCAGGCCGATCACCCGTGCCGCCGGCTACGGCAATCAGGGTCCGGTGGTCAATCCGGCAAAGCCCGAGGAAGTGGTCGGCACGGTCAGCGAGGCTACCGCCAAGCAGGTTGCGACCGCCATGCGCATCGCGGTGGAGGCGCAACCGGCCTGGGCGAAGCGCGCCGTCGCCGAGCGCGCCGCCATCCTCAACCGCGCGGCCGACCTCTATGAGGCCAACGCCATCGAATTCTTCGCGCTCGCCACACGCGAGGCCGGCAAATCGCTGGCCGACGGCGTCGCCGAAGTGCGCGAGGCAGTCGATTTCCTGCGCTATTACGCGACCGAGGCGGCCAATGCGGAAACGGGAACCGAGGCGCGCGGCGTGATCGCGTGCATCTCGCCATGGAATTTTCCGCTCGCCATCTTCACCGGCCAGATTGCGGCAGCACTCGTCACCGGCAATTCGGTCATCGCCAAGCCGGCCGAGCAAACGCCGCTGATTGCCTTCCGCGCCGTCGAATTGCTGCGCGAGGCCGGCGTGCCGCAAGATGTCATCCAGCTTCTGCCTGGCGACGGCCCCTCGGTCGGCGGCCCGCTGACCGCCGACCCGCGCATCGCCGGCGTCTGCTTCACCGGCTCGACCGAGGTCGCCAAGCTGATCGAAAAGCAACTGGCCGAGACCGCCGCGCCCGACGCCATGCTGATCGCCGAGACCGGCGGGTTGAATGCGATGATCGTCGATTCCACTGCGCTGCCCGAGCAGGCGGTGCGCGACATCCTGGCCTCGGCCTTCCAGAGCGCCGGCCAGCGCTGCTCGGCGCTGCGCGTGCTCTATATGCAGAAGGACGTCGAGAAGAAGATGCTGGACATGCTGAAAGGCGCCATGGAAGCGCTCAGCCTCGGCGATCCCTGGCGGATCTCGACCGATGTCGGGCCAGTCATCGACGAGGAGGCACAAAAATCGATCCGCGACTATTGCACTGAGATGGGCCTGCAGGGCCGGCTGATCGCCAAGCTCGAAGCGCCGAAGGATGGCCGCTTCGTGGCGCCGCATGTGTTTCGGGTCAAGGGCATCGAGGACATCGAGCGCGAGGTGTTCGGGCCGGTGCTGCATGTCGCCAGCTTCGACGCCGACGATATCGACGGGGTCATCGCCGCGATCAACCGCAAGGGTTATGGCCTGACCTTCGGCTTGCACACCCGCATCGAAGGCCGCGCCCAGCATTTCGTCGACGGCATCCATGCCGGCAACATCTATGTCAACCGCAACCAGATCGGCGCCGTGGTCGGCTCGCAGCCGTTCGGCGGCGAAGGACTTTCCGGCACCGGGCCGAAGGCCGGCGGGCCGCACTATCTCAGGCGGTTCCGCAAGGGGCCGCAGGCGGGCACGCCTGTTCTTGACGGCCGCAAGGTGACGGCGACCGAACTTGCCGACAATCTGCCGGACCCGACGCTTGGCGGCTGGTCGACGCGGGCGGACCGGGTGGCGGTGCTGAGGAAGCATTTGCGCGGCAAGGGTGCCGCGGCCATCGGTGCTGCCGCAAGCATCGATTTCGGCCAGGTCGATTTGCCCGGGCCGACCGGCGAGGCCAACACGCTGTCGCTGTCGCCGCGCGGCCGCGTGCTCTGCCTCGGACCGGACGCCGACACGCTGCTTGCCCAGACCATCCAGGCGCTCGCCGCCGGCAATGCGGTGCTGGCCGTCGCGCCCGGTGCGCCGGCAGCACTTTCGTCAATGACCGGCAAGGGCCTGCCGCTGGCGGCCATCGACGGCCGGCCCGACCCGGTCGAGGCACGCGCGCTGCGTGTCGACGTCGTTGCCTTTTCCGGCACGCCTGAGGCCGCTCGCATCGTGCGCAAGGTGATCGCCGACCGCGCCGGCCCGATCGTGCCGCTGGTCAGCGAAGTGCTCAACCCGGCCGCCTATGCGCATGAGCGCGCCGTCTGCGTCGACACCACGGCCGCCGGCGGCAATGCCAGCCTGCTGGCCGCGGCGTAAGGGACGGCCGGGGCTTTCCTGCATTCCCACGATTGGCGAAGGCCGAGATGACGGCCGATCTCCCCCACTAGGGGGGAGATTGGCAGCTTCGCCGAACGGCGCCCTATTTCGTCAGGCGCCGATCGTTCGGCAAAAGCCCAAGGGAACCATGGGTCGCCTCAGACTACTCACGCGCCCTCGACGACCGAAAAGCCCTCGAACTGCGGATGGCCGAGATAGTGCACCTTGGTGGAGCCGGCGTTGCGGTGCGCGGCGCGGAAGTTCTCGGATTTGGTCCAGGCGACGAAATCCTCATGGCTCGCCCACACCGTGTGCGAAGCGAACAGCGTGTAGCCTTCGGCCTCGTTGACCGGACCACGCAGCAGATGAAATTCCTTGAAACCTTTCATTTCGGACAGGCTGGAATCACGGTTCTTCCAGATGTCCTCGAAAGCGGCTTCCGAGCCATTCTGGACCTTGAAGCGATTCATGGCGATGTACATTGGCCGTCCTTTCGTGACTGCAGTTTATGATGTGTGTTGGAATGCCTGAAACGATGAGGCGAAGGCTGTTAAAATGGACCGATCCGCGCTTTAAACACCCAACTCGACTTGCCGGTTTCGCTTGGAATGGGAGGGAACGGCGCCTGCTTGCGCACCAGTGTTAAAGCGAATTGGTCAAGCTCCGCAGAACCTGAGCTTTCCGCAAGCTGTATGTCGCTGATGCTGCCATCGGCCATGACAACGAAAACGACCCTGGCATTGTTGCGAGCGCTGGCCTGTATCGCTTTCGAAACACGACGGTTGGCGCGGGCGAGCTTCTTCTGAACTTCACCGCTGTAGCGGGATTCTATCGCATTGCCTGCCGCTGCCTGCTCCTTGCCCTTGCTGGACGTCACCGTGTCGCGTTCCTCGCCATCCGCCGCGCCGCGGGGATCGTTCGTCTCGCTGGCTCCGCCAAGACCTGGTGTCGCGCTCGGGCTTGGCGTCGGGATCGGCGGCTGCCCGATATCGGCAGGACGGGCCTCGGTGTTTTCGGCCGGAGCAGCCGGCTCTGCCGGTGTTTCGATCTTCGGGGCCACGCTCTGCTCGTCCAGGCTTGGGGTGTCGGCCATCAACATGTCTGGCGCGGCAGTGGATTGCTCGACAATCTGTGGCAAGTGCGCGGGGGGTTGCACGGCCATTTCCCTGATCGGCCGGTCACCGGTGGACCGGTCGGCAGGCGGCTCGGGCTTGACCTCTGGCTTGGCTGGCCGCGGGTCTGCCACCAGAGTAACGTTCAACGCACCCGGGACCTGACGATCCAAGTCGCTGCCGACCACGTTGGGGCCGGTTTGATCGGCGCCTTCCATCTCGATTGCGTCCCCGGCATCAAACGTGCCGGCAGGTGCGAAGAGAAAAGCGGCCGTCACCGCGGCATGAAACAGGCAGGAGGCGACGATCGCCGCCGTCCATTTGCGGCTCATGGCTGACGGTCGGGCCGGCGCAAGCGGTCCGGTCGGCGCAATCGCCAGTTCGCCATCGGCGTCGGGGAGGGGACTGATGTTCTGCATGGCTCGCGGCGAGACCTGCCGCAACCGGCGCGGACTTGTCAAATCAACATCATTTGCCCCCAGCGGCAACAGGTCGGCCAGCGCGGGCTGCCTTCTCAGACCCCGAAGGCGATGCCGGTCTTGGTCTCGGTCTTCAGTCCACGCATGCAAGCGTCCGGCTGGATGCCGGTGCCGGCGCATTCAGTCGAGCTGTTGATCAGCACGCGGCTGACCTTGGCGCAGTCGGCGCCGGCAAGATCGAAACGCGTCACCTTGGTCTTGCCCGCCGGCAGGTCCTTGAAGTCGAGCACCGTCAGCCGGTCGACGACGCCGGCCTCGTTGAACAGCGCGATCTCGAACGCCGCTTTCGAGAGGTCGGCGCCGAGCGTGTTGTTGACCACGAACGTCAGACGGCAGCCTTTTTCGGAGGCCTGCGCGCCATTGAGCTCAAGCGTCAGAGCAGGGGCCGGCGCAGACTGTTGCGCCCACGCCGGACCCATCGCAAGCGGCATGGCCAGCACCGAGGTCAGCAGGCGAAGCGATGCCGTCAAGCTTGTCATTGTCGTCAGCCTCCAAATCGCATTGTCGCCGCCAGCTTCAGCGTGACGCCGGGCTCGTAGGCCGCGAAGACAGGCTCCGGAGGCTGGCCAGACGTGGTGATATTGAGCGGGTTGGCATATTTGACATCGAACAGGTTGTCGGCGCGGAAATCAATCTTGAAATTGTCGCTCGCCTGGTAACTGGCAAAGACATTGACCAGCGTATAATCGTCGGCGATCGGATTGCCTTTCGGTTTGCCGTTGTACTGCACTTCGCCACCAACGGTGAGCTTGTCCTCCAGGAATCGCAACCCAAGCTGTGCTGTGATTTGTGAAGACGGGATGGTAAGCAGCTCAGCCCGCTCGCCATCGTAGGAAATCGTGTGACCATCGATGATCGAAGCTGAGAGCCCGGCATAGCCCCATCCGGCATCATAGACACCTTCCATCTCGAAGCCGTCGATCTTGGCCTTAGCGAAATTCTGGTATTGGACGCAGATCGGGATGCCGGGGCCGAACGGGCAGCCGCTGGTCGGGTCGAATGCCGATAGCGTTACATCTGCTATGTAGTCTTCGACGTCGTTGTTGAAGTAGGCGGCCTTGAAACGAAACGCGTCGCCGGTTTCGAGGATGTCGTCGCGCTTGTAGTTGACACCGAATTCGACGGTCTTCCCGGTTTCAGGCTTCAGATCGGGATTGGGGAGGAAGGGAAAGCTGACGCCTGCCGGATGGTTGCCGCTGATGAGGGTTTCCGACAGCGACGGAGAGCGATATCCCTCGGCATAGGTGCCGTAGAATTGCAGTCCCGCAAGGCTGGCGGTTTCGAACGGCGAGACGCCGACGGTGATGCGCGGCGACAGCCGGTCGCCGGAGGTTTCGCCGACATCGCTTTCGAGCTTGTAGCTGTCGTAACGCAGGCCGGTGATGATTTCGAGCCAGTCCCAGCTGAGCTTGTCCTGGATATAGGCGCCGGAAACGTTTCTCTTGCCCGAAGGGGTATAGAAACTGGCGCCGCCTGCGGCGCCGCCGGTCTCGACATCGTCGCCAACCCAGTCGCCGCCATAGGTCAGTTCGTGCGCAATGCCGGCGGTCTCGAACCGCGAGGTGTTCCAGATGTCGATGCCCGAAGTGCCGACATCGAAGGTCGACATCGAGCCCGCCGGCAGGACGATGGGAAGACCGGTGACTGGATCAAACCGGTTTTGCGGAACCAGGCTCGTCATTTCCATGTTGGTCTTGTTGTAGGACGCGTTGACGTGGAGATCGAGCCAGCTCTTGTCCTCATCGGTGATGTTGTAGCGCGCCGTGAAGGTATTCGCCTCCAGGTCGACGTCATTCACTGGCGTGCCGCCGCTGACCTCGTTCCAGCCGTCGCTCGTGCCATTCAGCCCAGTTTTAGTTCGCTGTCTTCGCTGGGGCGGATGGTTGTCTTCAGCAGGCCGCTCAAAACGTCGAAGCCGCTGCCGTCGACCGTATCGCCGCCGCCATCCTTGTAGTCGTCGTAGTCGCGATAGACGATGTTGCCGAGGACATCCCAGTTTTCGTTGAAACGGTAGGCGCCGGCAGCGCTGGTCGTCCAGCCTTCGCCGTTGCTCTCATAGCGCCCGGTCGCGGACGCCGCCCATGTCTCGCCGTCGCGAAGATAGTCGTCCGCGTCCTTGGTCTCGAACAGGACGACGCCGCCAATGGCGCCCGAGCCGTAGGTGTTGGCGACCGGGCCGCGAATGACGTCGACGGATTTGATGAGTTCCGGCTCGATATAGAAGGTCGATTGCGGGCCGTGGTCGGAGCGCTGGAAATTCTGCCGCGCACCGTCGACGATGACCGCGACGCGGCCGAAATCCTGCAAGCCACGGATGTTGATGCTGGAGGAGACGCGCCTTGCGTCGGCCTGGACCGCTACACCCGGCACACCCAACAGCATGTCGTTGGGCGTCGTCGCCATGCGGCGTTGCAATTGCTCCTGATCGACATAGCTGACCGAAGCCAGGGAATCGATCGCCGTCTCGCCGGTGCGGCTGACGACCAGGATCTGGTCGAGCAGCGTTGCGCCTGCCGCGGCCGGCCGTTCAGGCGTCTGCGCCTGTTCGGCCTGCTGCCGATCTGTTGCAGTTTGGGCGGCCTGTTGGGCATTGGCTGACTGAGCAAGGGCCGACGGGGTGAGCAGAGCGATCGCCGCAGCGCCCGCCAGCAATGCCGCCATGCCCGTTGCCATCGATCGATGCGCCGGACCTGGACTGCTATTCGCCGGACCCAGCCGTCCCCAATTCCCCAACCCCATGCCCCAACTCCAAAAATCCTGGTTCGATGCTGTCCGGCTTGACGCGCCGGCATTTTTCGTCGTGTCCGGCTTCTTAAATCTTGACTCATCTAGTCCGGTATTGCACTGACTAGTAAACATGAGTATTCAAGTCAAGAAATGAATCGGCATTTCACGCACCGCCGCGCCAGCCGACCAGGCCCGGCCCGGCCCAGGAAAGGGATCGAACCAGATGAACACGCACAATCCCAAGGACTTTCGGCCCAGTGACTTTCGCCCCAGTGACTTTCGCGATCGCGTTCGCCGTTCCGACGACAATTCGGCTCGTTTCGACCGGGTCCCGTTGACGGTGAGGACCCTGTCCAGCAACGCGCTGTTCCAAGGCGAGCACGAGATCGGCATCGAGCATCACGGAGCGCTCTACCGGCTGAAAATCACCCGCCAGGGCAAGCTCATCCTCAACAAGTAGGTAATAAAAATATGGACCAGCGCGTAAGGCCCGCGCCGCACGAGATCCGGCGGGCGCGGGCAGACAATCCGAAGACGCGCGAGCGCGATCTCGCCGCCCAGCTTGGCATTTCGGAGGCCGAGCTGGTCGCCGCGCATTGCGGCGACGGCGTCCTCCGCGTCGAGCCGCGCGTCAACGATCTTCTGACCGGCCTCGAGGTCGTCGGCGAGGTCATGGCGCTGACGCGCAATGAAAGCGCCGTGCACGAGAAGATCGGCGTCTACGACAAGGTCGTGACCGGCAACCACAATGCCATGGTGCTTGGCGAGAACATCGACCTGCGCATGTTCCCGAAAGCCTGGGCGCACGGCTTTGCCGTCGAAAAGCGCGACGGCGGCGATATCAGGCGCAGCCTGCAGTTCTTCGATGCGGAAGGCGAGGCGGTGCACAAGGTGCATCTGCGGCCGGCGTCCAACCTCTATGCCTATCAGAAGCTGGTGGCCGAGCTGGAATCGCCGAACCAGGAGTCGAGCGTCGCGATTTCAGAAGGCGGGCTTGAAAGCGAGGCCGAGGCTTCCGCCGCTTCCGCTGATGTCGACGATCTGCGCGACCGCTGGAGCCGGCTGACCGACGTGCATCAGTTCTTCGGCATGCTGAAGACGCTGAAGCTCGACCGCCGCCAGGCGCTGCGCATGGTTGGCCAGGATTACGCCTGGCGGCTCGACCACGATGCCGTCAGCGCCATGTTCCATCATGCCGCCGAGGGCGAGATGCCGATCATGTGCTTTGTCGGCAATCGCGGCTGCATCCAGATCCATTCGGGCCCGATCAAGTCGATCAAGCCGATGGGGCCGTGGATCAACGTGCTGGACGAGACCTTCCACCTGCATCTGCGGGCCGACCACATCCAAGAGGTCTGGGCCGTGCGCAAGCCGACCAAGGATGGCCATGTCACGTCTCTCGAAGCCTATGGCGCCGACGGCAAGATGATCATCCAGTTCTTCGGCAAGCGCCACGAAGGCGAAAGCGAGCGCGAGGACTGGCGGTTTCTGGCAGAGAACCTGCCACGCATTCCAAGCCCGACCGCAGCCTGAGGACAACGACAATGGCTGCTTTGCTTGAACGGGCGCGTTTTTTTGGAATGGCGCTTGGGGCCACGATGTGCCTTTGCGTGGCCTTTGCGCTGCCGGCCCGCGCTGCCGAAGGCACGGAGGTTTTTGCGGACCCGTCGAAGATAGCGGCCATTGGCGGTTCGATCACCGAGATCGTCTTTGCGCTCGGCGAGCAGGACCGGCTGGTCGCTCGCGATTCGACCAGCCGATATCCCGAGGCGGCGCTCAAGCTGCCTGACGTCGGTTACATGCGCCAGCTGTCGCCAGAAGGCGTGCTGTCGGTCAATCCGTCGGGCATCCTGGCGCTGCACGGCAGCGGGCCGAAGGAAACCGTCGACGTGCTGAAGAAGACGAGCATCCCGTTCATCGAGGTGCCCGAGCGCTACGATCACGAAGGCATTCTCGAAAAGATCCGCATCGTCGGCAAGGCGCTTGGCGCCGACGCCAAGGCGGCTGCGCTGGCAGCCGAGATCGATGTCAAGCTGAAGGCCGCCGAAAAGCAGACCGCCTCGATCAAGGACCGCAAGCGCGTCCTGTTCGTGCTGTCGATGCGGGGCGGCAAGATCCTCGCTTCCGGCAGCAACACCGCCGCCGACGGCATCATCAGACTTTCTGGCGGCGTCAACGCGGTCGACGGCTATTCCGGCTACAAGCAACTGTCCGACGAGGCTGTCATCACCGCCAGGCCCGACGTGATCCTGATGATGAACAATGCCGGTCCCGGCGTATCGGACGACGAATTGTTCGCGAACCCGTCCATTCGGTCGACAGCGGCGGGTGCGGCGCGCAAGGTGGTCCGCATGGATGGCGGTTATCTGCTCGGCTTCGGGCCGCGCACCGCCGACGTCATCCGCGACCTTGCCGCCTCGCTCTACGGCGGGCAGGCCGCGGACTGAGCGGGCGCCCGATGGTGGATCAATCGATCGCTGGTGCGGGCACTATGGCGACAGCATCCGACGGCGACCGCTCGGGGCGCGCGCGCATCGTCATCCTGGCTTTGTGCCTGGGACTTGCCGTTGCCGTCCTGTTTTCGCTGACATCAGGCGCATCGGATGCCTCGGCCGTCAGCGTCGTCGGCGACTGGCTGTTGGGTGCAGCACCCGGCAATGAGGCGCTGAGCGCGCGCGACCGCCTGATCGTCTACGACATCCGCCTGCCGCGCGTCACGCTCGGTGTGCTGATCGGCGCAGCACTGGCCGTCTCCGGCGCGGTGATGCAAGGGCTGTTCCGCAACCCGCTGGCAGACCCCGGTCTCATCGGCGTTTCGGCCGGAGCAAGCCTCGGCGCGGTGTCCGTCATCGTGCTTGGCGCCACGGTGCTGGCGCCGATAACTTCGATGCTGGGCACACTCGCTCTGCCGCTGGCGGCGTTCTGCGGCGGGCTGGCGACGACATTGGTGCTTTATCAGGTTGCCACCCGGCGCGGCCAAACCTCGGTCGCCACCATGCTGCTCGCCGGCATCGCGCTGGCGGCCCTTGCCATGGCGCTGACTGGTATCCTGATCTTCATGGCCGACGACCGGCAGTTGCGCGACCTGACTTTTTGGCAGCTCGGCTCGCTCGCCGGCGCGACCTGGCAAAAAATCGGCTCCGTTGGGCCGGTGATCGTGCTGGCGTTGGCGGCGATGCCGTTCCTGGCGCGCGGCCTCAACGCGCTGGCGCTGGGCGAAGCCACCGCCGGCCATCTCGGCATTCCGGTGCAGCGGCTGAAATACACGGCCATCATCGGCGTCTCGGCGGCGGTCGGGGCGTCTGTCGCCGTCAGCGGCGGCATCGGCTTTGTCGGCATCGTCGTGCCGCATCTGCTGCGTTTGGCTATCGGCCCGGACAATCGTTATTTGCTGCCGGCCTCGGCCCTGCTTGGCGCTTGCCTGCTGCTGCTGGCCGACGCCGTCGCCCGCACCATCGTGGCGCCGGCCGAGCTGCCGATCGGCATCGTCACCGCGATCGCCGGCGCGCCGTTCTTCCTCTGGATCCTACTGCGCAAGCGTGGGGTTATTGACCTATGAGAGAGTTTTCATGATCGAAGCGCGGGATGTCTCGGTAGCGATCGGCGGCAAGCGCATCGTCGCCAATGTCGATTTCGACATGCGGCCCGGTGACATCGCGGCTATCGTCGGTCCCAACGGTTCGGGCAAGACGACCTTCCTGAGGGCGCTGTCCGGCGATCTTGCCTATTCGGGAGAGGTCACCATCAACGGTCGCGACCTGTCGGTGATGAAGCCGGTCAAGGCCGCCATGCTGCGCGCCGTGCTGCCGCAGGCGACGACGCTGTCGTTTCCGTTCACGGTGCGCGAGATCGTCAGGCTTGGCCTGCTCGGCGGGCGCTCGGGCGCGCTGCCCGGCGAGGACGAGCGCCTGCCCGAACGGACGCTGGCGCGCGTCGATCTCGACGGCTTTGCCGGCCGTTTCTACCAGGAGCTTTCGGGCGGCGAGCAGCAGCGCGTGCAGTTGGCCCGTGTGCTCTGCCAGGTCTGGGCGCCGGTCCTCGACGGCAAACCGCGCTATCTCTTCCTCGACGAGCCGGTTTCCAGCCTCGACATCAAGCACCAATTGATCATCATGAACATCGCCCGCGATTTTACTAGGCGGGGCGGCGGCGTTGTCGCCATCCTGCACGACCTCAATTTGACGGCCATGTATGCCGACCGGATATTCGTCATGCACCGCGGCAGGCTTGCCGCCACCGGCTCACCGCAGGACGTGCTGAGCGACGATCTGATCGAAAAAGTGTTCGACTGCCGGCTGCGGGTCGGCGTGCTGCCGGCTGGAGACATGCCGTTCGTGCTACCGCAGTCGGTCTATTGATATTCAGGTGATGCCGGCCTGCAAATGGCGGTTTCCTGCCCTTCCGGTACTCACGTACCAAACGTACGCTCCGTTCCGGTTCTCGGAACCCACCTGTTTGGTCGCTTCGCGCCCGTCTTCGACTCCGGCTCGGCCTGACCTGAATCTCAACAGACCTAGCCAAACCGCGACCCGACCCGGATCAGGCGGCCGGCGCTCTTTGCACCAGCATGTCGATGCCGAGCAGGTGCCGCACGCTCGGGCGCGCCGCCACCATGTCGGCGATCGTATAGCGCTCGAGCACGGCGAAGAAGGCGTTGAGCGCCTCGCGCAGCGCTGAATTCAGTGCGCAACTGTCGACCAGCGGACATTCGGCGGCGTCGTTCTCGAAGCATTCGGCCATGGCGAAGCTCTCTTCGGTCACGCGCACGACGTCGAACAATGTGATCGATTCGGCCGGGCGGCCGAGCCTGACGCCGCCGTTCCTGCCGCGCACCGTCTCGACCAGACCATGCTCGACCAAGGGCTGCAGGATCTTGAAGAGAAAGAGCTCGGACACCGAGTAGGCGGCAGCGATCTCCGGGATACGGCTCAGCCGGTCGGTGTTCGCGGCGCAATACATCAGAATGCGCATGGCGTAGTTGGTCTGGCGTGTCAGCCGCATTGTGTCCTCACGAAGCAATAGCTCAACCCTAATATGGCCTATACCTTGGAATAATTCCAGACAAGCACCGCATGATAGTTGAATATTTTTATCATGTTTGTGTGGGCGGTTGTGCAACCATGACCCTGATATGGCGCGCATTCGGGTGGGCGGATCACTAAGTTAACTCCGCGACATCGACCAGGAGCAGTTCATCCATGTCACAATCATCACCGGCTTGGGCGTCCGCCCGGTTCGATGCCGACGCGGAGGCCAAGCTTTCGGCGCTTCGGCGCACAAAATTCGTCGCCACCGCAGCGCTTGCGTTCTGCGTCCTCATCTTTGCGGTGGCCAAGTCGTTCGAGGGCCACTATCCGTGGCTGGGTTTCGTCGCTGCTTTCGCCGAGGCGGCGACGATCGGCGGGCTGGCCGACTGGTATGCGGTGGTGGCGCTGTTCAGGCGACCGCTCGGCCTGCCGATCCCGCACACCGCGATCATCCCGGAGAACCAGAACCGGATCGCCGACAATCTCGGCCGCTTCATCGAGGTCAATTTCCTGGCGCCCGAGCCGGTGCGCGAAAAGCTTGCCGAGGTCGATTTTTCCGCACTCGTCGCCGACTGGCTGGCCGACCCCAACCGCGCCGCCGATCTGTCGCATTTCGTCGGCCGGCTGGTGCCGCAGACACTGGCGGCGATCGAGCAGTCCGGCCTGCGCGGCTTCGTCACCAGCCGCATGCTGGAGCAGATCGAAAAGGTGCCGCTGGCGCCGCTCGCCGCCGAGTTGCTGTCGGCCTTGACCGATGATCGCCGCCACCAAAGACTGTTCGACGAATTCACCAAGGTGGTCGGCCGCTTCCTGAGCGACGAGCAGGCGCTGGCGACGATGCGCGAGAAGATCCGCGAGGAATTGCCGTCGCTGTTCAACCTGTTTCGCGCCGACGCCTATCTGCTGAAGAAGATCGTCGCCTCAGCCGGTTCGTTGCTCGACGAGGTGCGGGCCGATCCCGACCACCCGATGCGCGCCGAATTCGACCGTTTTGTCCTGAGCTTCGTCGAGCGGCTGAGGACATCCAAGCAATATGCCAAGCGCGCCGAGAAACTGAAGCGCGATTTCCTCGCCCGGCCGGAGCTGAAGGCGCTGGCCGGCGACATGTGGGAAAGCCTCAGTGTGTTCATCGAGCAGGACGCCAGGGCGCCGAATTCGATGATCCGCGCCCATCTCGCCAGCATGTTCGTCGAGGTCGGCCGCCATCTTGCCGGCGACGCCCAGATCAGGGCCGACATGAACCAGGGGTTTATCGTTGCGCTGTCGTCCTTCGTCGAAAGCCAGAAGAGCGGCGTCTCGAAATTCATCGCCGATCAGGTCAAGCGCTGGGACCTTGCCCAGCTGACCAGGCTGATCGAAATGAACATCGGCAGGGACCTGCAATATATCCGCTTCAACGGCATGGTCATCGGCGGCCTGGCCGGCGTCGTGCTCCATACCTTGGAACGGCTGTTCCTCGTCGACTGAGCCGCGATGTATTGCGCCTGCGAATGGACCGCGAAGCTCCAGTGCCCTATTGTTCTCTTCAGCTGCCGCATTCGCAGCAACAGGGGAGACGCCACTATGGCAAAGCGACCGGAATCCGACAGCTTCATCGACATGTTCGGCAGGTTCGGCCGCGACCTGAAGCTGCCGAACGTCGATGTCGAGGCGATCCTCAGCCATCATCGCAAGAACCTCGAAGCACTGGAAAAGTCGGCCAGGGCAAGTGCTGCCGGAGCGTCGTCGCTGCTCTCCAGACAACGCGAGATGCTGCAGGACACGCTGCGCGAGATCGCCGACATGGCGCAGGACTACAGGGCTCCGGGCGATCCTCGGGAGTTGATGGCCAAGCAAACGGCGTTCGCCAGGAAATCCTTCGAAACCGCATTGAAGAATGCTGGCGAGGTGGCCGAGTTGGCCAGGAAATCCGGCACCGAATCGGTCGAGATCCTGCGCGAGCGCATCAAGGAGGCGATGGAGGAAATCCGCAGCGGCTACGACAAGAAGTAGGCTGTTTCTCAGGCAGATGGACTTATCTCCCGTCATCCCCGCCGCGGCGCCCAAAGTTGCTCTTGCCCGATAATCCTGTTGCCAATGCTGGAGCCGGCACTGGACCCGCCACTGGCGCGATCCGGCCGAGGATATCGCAGCGGAACACACTGAGCGAATTGACAGAGGCGGCCGGTTCGTGGTCCGGAGGCAGGGCAAGCGATCGGGAAAGCAGGAATGACGCAAATACGGCTGAGGCCGCCGCCGACCTACGAACAGCTCAGGACGATGACAGGGCAGGAGCTTGGCGTGTCGGACTGGACGACGGTCGACCAGAGCCGCATCGACCAGTTCGCCGAATGCACCGGCGATCGCCAATGGATCCATGTCGATCCAGAGCGGGCGAAGCGGCAGAGCCCGTTCCGCGCCACCATCGCGCATGGCTATCTGACGCTGTCGATCATCGGCGCGCTGGCGCTCGACATGGGCATCGTGCCGGAAAATACGCAAGCCGTCTTCAATTATGGTTTCGATAAGGTGCGGTTCCTGGCTCCGGTCAGGGCCGGCGCGCGCATCAGGCTGCGCATCACGCTGTTGTCCATGGAGGACAAGGGCCCCGGCCAGTATCTGATGAAGGCGGCCAACATCGTTGAGATCGAAGGTGAGAAGAAGCCGGCGCTGACCGCCGAAACGCTGGTCATGCTCTATGAGCGGCGGCGCAGGCGGGCAGGGCCGTGAGCAGAGCCAAGCGCCATCTTGCCTTCTCCCCTTGTGGGAGAAGGTGGATCGGCGCGCAGCGCCGAGACGGTTGAGGGGTGTTGGCCGGAGTGCTGTTGGTGCCAAGCTGGAACACCCCTCATCCGACCTCGCTTCGCGAGGCCACCTTCTCCCACAACGGGAGAAGGGCAGTGCGGGAAAATCAACGCGACATCGCCTCTTCAAGCGTCCTGAAAATTCTCTCGTCTGCCGACTGCGCGACGTTGAAGCGCAGGAAACGGCTGGCGGTTTGGGACAGGCTGAACGCATTGCCGGGCGCCAGCACGACATTGGCCGACAGGGCGCGGCGGGCCATTTCCGCAGCATCGACGCCTTCCGGCAGTCTGCACCACAAGAACATGCCGGTCGGCTGGTCGATCCACGGGGTGATGCCGATCGCCTTCAGGCGGCTGCTTGTCTCAGCCATGGCGCGGGAAAGCCGCGTTCGCAGCAAATCGACGTGCTTGCGATAGCTGCCGTCTTTCAGCAGCGTCAGCACCAGTTCGCCGGCAAGCCGTCCGCTGCCGAAAGACGTGGCGATCTTGAGATCGGTCAGTCCTTCCATCCAGTCGCGCGGAGCCGCGATGAAGCCGCAGCGCACCGACGCCGAAAGCGTCTTGGAGAAGCTGCCGATATGGACGACGCGACCAAGACCGTCGAATGCCGCCAGCCTGGGTGCCGGGGTGTGTTCGAAGTCGGCAAAGATATCGTCTTCGATGATCGTCAGATCCGATTGGTCGGCGAGCTTGAGCAATCGATGGGCGACGACCGGCGACAGAATTGCACCCGTTGGATTGTGAAGCGCGGAATTGGTGATGTAGAGGCGCGGCCGGTGCTCGATCAGCGCCTGCGCAAACAGCTCGATGTCCGGTCCCGACGGCGTGTAGGGAACGCCGACCACCTTGGCCCGGTGAGCGCGCAGCAGAGCATGGAAGTTGAAATAGCAGGGATCGTCCACCAGCACCGTGTCGCCCGGCTCGAGCAGGAACCGGCACAGGAGGTCGATGGCCTGGGTGCCCGATTCCGTCAGCATGATCTGGTCGAGAGACGCCTCGATGCCGTGCTCTGCCATGCGCCGTGCGAGCAGATGCCGCAGCGGCGGCAGCCCGAGCGGGGTGCCGTAGTCGGTCAGCGCGACATCATCGCCGCGTGCCATTGTCCGCAGTGCCCGGCGCAACCCAGCCTCCGGCATCCATGAGGCTGGCAGCCAGCCGCAGCCGGGTTTGAGTACGCCGTCGCCGGCTTCCAGCGACTGGCGCGAAACCCATAGCGGATCGACGGCACGGTCAAGCCTGGGGCCGATCTCGGCCAGCGACAACGGAGCCAGCGGTCCGGCGGCATAAAAACCCGAGCCGGGACGCGAGCGGATGATGCCCTCCGCGGCAAGACGCTCATAGGCTTCGACCACTGTGGATTTCGAAACCTGCATGGTTTTCGCGAAAGCCCGGATCGAAGGCAATCGCGTTCCCGGTGTCAGGCTGCGCGCGGCGATCCTGTGCCTGATCGTCGCCATGACGCTTTCGACAAGCGTCCCGCTGCCCTCGTTTGCCGTCGTCTGCTCGTCCATCCGTACTGCTCAATATACCATGACAGTTTAGTCGATCTGTACCTCATTGTCTCTGGCGGCGCCATAGGTCCTGCCCGATAGAGGGCGAGAACATCAGGAGCATGCGATGGACAAGGGGGCGGGCGGCTGGATCAACGGATTCGTAGGCGTGCTGATTTTCAGCGGATCGCTTCCGGCAACGCGGGTTGCGGTGATGGATTTCGATCCGGCCTTCCTGACCGTCGCCCGCGCTGCCACGGCAGGCATCCTCGGCCTCGCGCTTTTGCTCGTTTTTCGCCAGAAGCGTCCGGAACGGCAGGATTTGTTGTCGCTGGCCATCGTGGCGCTCGGCGTCGTGGTCGGCTTTCCGCTGCTGACCGCGCTGGCGCTCAAACACGTCACCTCGGCCCATTCCATCATCTTCATCGGCCTGTTGCCGCTGGCGACCGCGATCTTCGGCGTCATTCGCGGCGGCGATCGCCCCAAACCGGCCTTCTGGCTGTTTTCATGCCTTGGCAGCGCCCTTGTTGCCGGATTTGCGGTGACCCAAGGTGTCTCGGCCTCGCCGCTTGGCGACATGCTGATGCTGGCGGCAGTCATCGTGTGCGGACTGGGCTATGCGGAAGGCGCCACGCTGTCGCGCAAACTTGGCGGCTGGCAGGTGATCTCATGGGCGCTGGTGTTGTCGCTGCCGGTCATGCTGGCGCTGACGCTCATCACCATGCCACCGTCGCTCGCAAACGTCGGCAAGGCCGCCTGGATCGGCCTCGCCTATGTCTCGCTGTTCAGCATGCTGATCGGTTTCGTATTCTGGTATCGCGGGCTGGCGCAAGGCGGCATCGCCGCGGTCGGGCAGTTGCAACTTCTGCAGCCTTTCTTCGGCCTCGGGCTGGCGGCAATGCTGCTGCACGAGCAAGTCAGCCCCGCCATGATCGCCGTTACCGCCGCCGTAGTGCTCTGCGTGGTCGGTGCGAAGAGATATGCGCGGTAGCCGCCAGCCCTTCTTCCTTCTCCCCTTGTGGGAGAAGGTGGATTGGCGCGCAGCGCCAAGACGGTTGAGGGGTGCTGGCCGGAGTGCTGTTGGTGCCAAGCTGGAGCACCCCTCATCCGGCCGCCTCGCGGCCACCTTCTCCCACAAAGGGGAGAAGGGAGAGCCGCACGGCTAGAACTTCGTCACCACGCCGATGCCGATGCCTTCGAAGCCGCCCATCGCCATCAGCGCCGCGGGCGCCTCATCGAGGCTGATCCGCTTGCCGACCAGCAGTTCTGGCTTCAGCTTGCCGGTGCGGATCATCTCCATCATCGCCTGGTAGCGGTAGGCTTGCATGCCGTGGCTGCCGAGGATTTCGAGCTCGAAGGCGATCACCTTGTCCATCGGGATCTGCGGCCTGGCGTGATCGCCGAGCATCAACCCGACCTGCACATGGCGGCCGCGCCGGCGCAGGTTGGCGATCGAGTTGAACGAGGTCGTCGGATGGCCGAGCGCGTCCATCGACATGTGCGCGCCGCCATTGGTGATCTGCTTGACCGCCTTGACCACGTTCGGCGTCTTGGCGGCATTGATCGTCGCCACCGCGCCAATTTTTTTGGCGAAGTCCAGCTTCTCGTCGGTCAGGTCGATGGCGATCACGTTGGCGCCCATGGCGCTGGCGATCATGATCGCCGACAGGCCGACGCCGCCACAGCCATGCACGGCCACCCATTCGCCTGGTGTCACCCGGCCCTGGTCGACAATGGCGCGGAACGAGGTGACGAAGCGGCAGCCGAGACTGGCGGCGGTGGCGAATTCCATCTCGTCCGGCAAGCGGACCAGATTGGTGTCGGCATGGTCGATGGCGACATATTCGGCGAATGAGCCCCAGCCGGTGAAGCCGGGCTGGGTCTGGTGCTCGCAGACCTGATGGTTGCCGGAGCTGCATTCGAAGCAGCGGCCGCAGCCGACGGCGAACGGCACGGTGACGCGCTCGCCGGTCTTCCAGCGGGTCACCTGGCTGCCGGCGGCCACCACGACGCCGGCAAGCTCGTGGCCCGGCACATGCGGCAGGCGGATGCCGTCGTCGTGGCCCATCCAGCCATGCCAGTCGCTGCGGCAGAGCCCGGTCGCCTCGACCTTGATGACAACGCCGCCCGGTGCTGGCTCCGGATCGGCAACAGTCTGGATCGTCGGCACCTGGCCGAATCTTTCGAAGACAACGGCTTTCATCGGCAATTCCTCAACTTGCTCTACTCGGCATCGATCTGGTTCTGGGGCGCCGCCTTTTGGAAGGCCGGCAGCGCCATGCAGGCGGCGTGGATGCGGGCGATCGTCGGGTAGGGCGTCAGGTCGACGCCGAAACGGGCATTGCTGGTGACCTGGGCGACCAGGCAGATGTCGGCCAACCCCGGCGTTTCGCCATGGCAGAATGTCCCGGTTTCGGCCGAGGAAGTCAGAATCTTTTCAAGCGGCTGGAAACCTTCGTTCACCCAGTGCCGGAACCAGTTGGCGACGTCCTCGTCGCCGGCGCCGAACAGCGTGCGCAGCGACGTGAGCACGCGCAGGTTGTTCACCGGATGGATGTCGCAGGCGATCATCTGCGCCAGCATCCTGACGCGGGCCCGGCCAGGCGCGTCCTGTGGCAAAAGCGGCGGTTCGGGGCTGGTCTCGTCGAGAAATTCGATGATCGCCAGCGATTGCGTCAGCAGCGTGCCGTCGCCCAGGATCAGCGCCGGCACCAGTCCTTGCGGATTGACCGAGAGATAAGCGGGCTCAAGATGCTCGCCGTGGCGCAGATGATGCGGCACATATTGGTAGGTCAGGCCCTTCATCTCCAGCGCGATCCGCACCCGGTAGGAGGTGGAGGAGCGGTAGTAGTTATGCAGGATGAGGTCGCTCATCCCTGCACATTCGGCCGATTTGGACGACCGGGCAAGGCGTGGTGGTCCTGAAATTGCCATCTCCGCCCTTCAGCCAGGGATGGCGATGTACTATTTGCCAATAATCTGGCCATGGTCACTGGGCTATTCTATCCTGCCCTGAACTGAAACGAACGCCATGACCGCAGTCAACGATCGCGCCCGGTTTCTGATCATCGACGACCACCCGCTGTTTCGCGAGGCGCTGCACAGCGCTGTGCAGATGGCCTATCCGGACGTCGACACTGTCGAGGCGCGTTCGATCACCGAGGCGTTCGAGCTTCTGGCGGACGCCAAGCCATTCGATCTCGCGCTGCTCGACCTCAGCATGCCTGATGTGCACGGCTTCGACGGGCTGCTGCAGCTTCGGACCCGCTATCCGCGCCTGCCGGTGGTCATCGTTTCGGGGCATGAGGAGCCAAAAATCATTTCCGAGGCGCTGTCCTATGGTGCTGCCGGCTTCATCCCGAAATCGGCGCGCAAGAGCGATCTAGCCGCCGCCATACGCTCGGTGATGGAAGGCGCGATCTACGTGCCCGAAACCTATGAGGGCCAGCCGCCGGACGCCGACAGCACCGATCGCGCCGAGATGGTGCAGCGCCTTGCCAAACTGACGCCGCAGCAATTGCGGGTGCTGCAGATGCTGCGCCAGGGCCTGCTCAACAAGCAGATCGCCTACGAGCTGCAGGTCGGCGAAACCACCGTCAAGGCGCATGTCTCCGAAATCCTGCGCAAGCTCAATGTCTACAGCCGCACGCAAGCCGTCATCGAGGTTTCGAAGCTCGACAGCGCCGAGCTGTTTCGCGGCCAGGCGGGGTTTTAGCCGTACCCGTTAGGGTGACTAAACCGTCACCGAGAACTTACCTTTTCCGTCCAAGGACGAGAAATCACGGTAACAGCGCACCATTTTCTTGTCGCTCGCGGTCTTCTGCCAATGTCTTTGGGATCAAGCCAAGAGATGCGCCAGCAGGGCGCGTAGCTGCGCCGGTTTCAGCGGCTTGCGCATCAGCTCGATGCCGGCGGCGCGGGCGGCTTTGGCGACGGTCTCCGAACCGTCGGCGGTGACGATCAGCGCCGGCACGGCGCGGCTGAGATAATCGCGGACCTCAGCGATCGTGGTGGTGCCGAGGTCGCCGCCGTCGAGATGCTGGTCGGCGATGACGATGTCCGGCACCCAGTCCGTATCGCCGAGCATGTCGAGTGCAGCATCGGTCGAGGTGGCGGGGCGCACCAGGCATTGCCAGCGCTCGAGCAGGGATGTCATCGCCTGCAGCACCTCGACGTCGTTCTCGACCAGCAGCACCTTTGTGCCGAACAGACCGTAGCCGCGCGGCCGCTCCATGTCGGCGCTGCTGGCAATGGCATCGACGCTGGCGCCGATCCCGACGGGAACGTCGATGTGAAAAATCGTGCCGTGTCCGACTTTCGACGAAAACGTCACGGGATGGCCGAGTGCGGCGGCGATGCGGCGCACGATGGCCAGGCCCAGTCCCAGCCCGCCGCCGGCTAGCCCGGCATCGGTCGGGATCGTGCCGCGGTGGAATTCCTCGAACACCGCCTCGCGCTGGTCGTCGGGGATACCGCAGCCGGTATCGGCGACATCGATGCGGATCGTGTCGCCGCGATGCCTGGTGCCAACCAGCACGCCGCCGGAGCGGGTGTAGCGCAGCGCGTTGGAAAGGATGTTCTGCAGGATGCGGCGCAGCAAGGTGCGGTCCGAGCGCACGACGGCGTTGACCGGCCGGAATTTTAGCGTCAGGCCCTTCAACTCGGCGACCGGCAGGAAATCCGAGCGCAGCGACGAAAACAGCACCTCCAGG
This sequence comes from Mesorhizobium sp. WSM4846, assembly GCF_055811415.1. Taxonomy (NCBI): domain Bacteria; kingdom Pseudomonadati; phylum Pseudomonadota; class Alphaproteobacteria; order Hyphomicrobiales; family Phyllobacteriaceae; genus Mesorhizobium; species Mesorhizobium sp. WSM4846. Next base: position 34,005 of record NZ_JBVVPZ010000045.1, on the reverse strand, counting down.
CTGACGTCGCCGATATCGGGCTGCACGACGCCGGCGTCGAGCTTGGAGATGTCGAGCAGGGTGCGGAGCAGATCCTCCATCGTCTCCAGCGACCGCTCGACCTGCCGGACCAGTTTTTTGCCTTCGTCGCTGGTCTGCACTTCGGCCAGCGCCGAGACGGAGAGATGCGCGGCGTTCAGCGGTTGCAACACGTCGTGACTGGCGGCTGCCAGGAACCTGGTCTTGGACAGGTTCGCCAGTTCGGCGTTTTCCTTGGCCGCGCTCAAATCGATGTTGGATTGTTCCAATCTACGCAGTGTCGAGTGCAGTTCCTCGGTGCGCGTACGCACTCGATTCTCGAGCGAAATCGCGGTCTGGAACAGCGAGAACGCGTTGCCTTGCTGGTCCATCGAGCGCTCGACGCGGCTGACAAGGGCTGCGTTGATCTTCTTCAGCTTCTCCAGGTCGTTGATGTCCCTGAGCGGCATGAAACCTCCTACTCCGCCGCCTGCCGCTCTCCGAAGGCGATGCCGGTGAACGTCTGGTTCAGATGCATCGACCGGTACTGCTCGCCATAGGTGCCGAAGCCGATGACGTTGTTGACCTTGTAAAGTTCCGACATCTCCCGAAAGACCTGGCGGTTGCGCGCATCGAGCCTGCGCAGCACGCAGTCAAAGGCGAGGATCATGTCGATGCCGCCAAGCCTTTCCTCGACATCCCTGAAGGCGGCACGCGTCGATTCAACCATGTTCTTGGGTCGGGCGATGGACAGGACGACGCCATCGTCGATGGCGCAGAAGAACGACAGCGAGCCGTCCGCGTGCATCTTCTGGATCGAGCGGCAGTAAAACTCGCCGCCGACTTTCACCACCACCGGGTGCGAAGCGAAACTCAGCGGCGTCAGCATCTGCGGGATGACGCCGACCGAGGCGGCATATTCCTCGGCGGCATTGGTGGCGTTGAATTCGCGCACGGTGCGGTGATCGGGATCGGACGCGGTCACCACCAGCTTCTCGTCGGTGGGGACGAAATTGTCGGTCTTGAACACGTGGAAAGGAATTTCCGTGGTGATCAGCACGATGATGGCGCAGTCGCAGGCAACCTTGCCGTTCGAGATCAGCCGCGTCGTCTCGAACTTCAAATCATCGCCTGCCGACCCGCCGATCAGTGGAATATCGTCGAGCCCCCAATGGATGGCGGAGGTGACCGCTTCCTCGGCATAGGACAGCCCGTCGATGAGGCAGAGCGCGAAAGTGGTGTCGGCTCGCTCGTGCCCGACGCGGCCGCGTAGCGAACGCCTCAGCGCCTCGACTTCGCCGGTGATCCCGTCCATACCCGATGACGACAGATTTTCGACCATGGTGCTGGCTGCCGAAAAAGATGCGGAGGGAAGCAGCATGGCCATGACCTGGCCGTCCTCCAGGCCTTTGGGCGTAATCTCGCCGGCCGTCGAGCAGCCGGCATAGCGGAGCGCCGGCGCGTGGTTCTCCAGCGCTTCCGAAAGGGCGACTGCCTCAAGCAGGCTTTGCGAGAAAAACAGCAGGGCAAATCCAGCGTCGATGGCCGCGGCTTCCACTGCCACCGCCCGCGCGAACGCATCCGCGTCGGGTTCGTCGGTGGTGAGAACCGATAGGCCGCATGCATAGCGCGTCCGTGAACTGGCCAGCGGCTTCCTCCTCCATTTCCTCCGACGCTCTTTTTGTGCGCGGCTCTTTTTTTGATCCTGGCGCGCCGGCGTCGAAGGCATTGTTGTCTTCAAGTGCTACTTTGGCAATGAGCCAACATGACGGAATTGAATTTTCTGCTGTTTTTGACAGCATCGGCGCTCAGAAACGTCAGATCCAAAACCACAGCGGAAGGGAGTTATCCATGGACGCCCAGGTCAGGAAGCTATTCGAACGGTACGAGCAGCTTTTCCGGAAATCCCTCGCCGGTGATGCCGACATGGACGAAGTCACGTCGGTCTATGCTTCCGCCTTCATTGCGGCGTCGCCTGCCGGCATCATGGTCGGGAAGAACGACGACCAGCTCAAGCAGGCTATGGAACAAGGCTATGCTCGCTATCGAGCGATCGGCACCAAGGAGATGCGAATACGCGATGTTGGCATTTCGCCGATTGACGAGCATCATTGCGTTGCCCACGTCGCCTGGACGTCGATCTTCGCGCGCAAAGGCCAGACTGACGTCACGATCGATTTCGACGTCCACTACCTGGTGCAGAAACTGGGTGGGGAGCCTAAAATATTTGGCTGGGTGTCAGGCGACGAGCAGGAGGTTCTCAGAAAGCACGGCATCGGCTGAAATCGGCCTGGCCAGCACCATTGCCGCTGATGGCCGGCAGGCGGCATCGCCAGGCGACCATGGTTTCGCTTCGCTCCGCCGTTTGCCTGTCTTTGCGTGACCGAAAGTACAATAGGCGGATTTTCGGCCGAACTGCATTCTCGCAATCTCGGCATTCCGCGGCACTATTTCCCGTGCTCTAAGCGGTATAAGAATAGCGGACAGATGGAGGGCTCGGGCACCACCGACGCCAAAAACGACCAAGGTAACACCCAGGGAGGTTTCATGTCGGAGATATCATTGACGGTGAACGGAAAGCGGGTCAGCGGCGCTGCCGAAGACCGGACGCTTCTGGTTCATTTCTTGAGGGAGAATCTCGGCCTGACCGGGACGCATGTCGGCTGCGACACCTCACAATGCGGCGCCTGTGTGATCCATGTCGACGGCAAGGCGGTAAAATCCTGCACGATTCTTGCGGTGCAAGCCTCCGGGTCAAGCGTCGTGACCATCGAAGGCTTGGCTGACGGCGCCGACCTGCATCCGATGCAGGCGGCGTTCAAGGAGCATCACGGCCTGCAATGCGGTTTCTGCACGCCGGGCATGATCATGGCGGCAACCGACATGGTCAACCGTCACCCCGAAGGCCTCGACGAGGCCACGGTGCGGGCCGAGCTCGAAGGCAATATCTGCCGCTGCACCGGCTACCACAACATCGTGAAGGCGATCCTCGCCGCATCGGAGACGATGTCTTCGAAGGGCAAGGCCAGGCAAGCGGCGTAGGGAAGAGGCGAATAGGGAGTGGCGAATAGCGAGTAGGGTAAAAAAAACCGGCTCGCGTTTGCAGAGGCACCGGCGAGTTTGCAAACCCTCTCTTCCCTATTCGCTAGTCACTATTCGCTTCAAAATTCGGGAGGAATTTCTGCGATGGGCATTGAAGGTGTTGGCGCTCGTGTAGCGCGCAAGGAAGACAAGCGGTTCATTACCGGCGCCGGGCGCTATGTCGACGACATGGTGGTTCCCGGCATGAAGCATGCGGCCTTCGTACGCAGCCCGCATGCGCATGCTGAGATCAAGAAGATCGATGTCAAAAAAGCCCAGGCCATGCCGGGTGTCATCGGCGTGCTGACCGGCAAAGAGCTCAAGGCCGACGGCATCGGCAATCTCATCTGCGGCTGGATGATCCATTCCAAGGACGGCTCGCCGATGAAGATGGGGGCGTGGTCGCCGCTGGCCTTCGACAGGGTCCGTTATGTCGGCGACGCGGTGGTCGTCGTGGTTGCCGAAACCAAGGGCCAGGCGCGCGACGCTGCCGAAGCGGTCGACATCACCTACGAGGAACTGAAGGCAGTCGTCGATGCTCCGAAGGCGCTCGAAAGGAGTGCGCCACAGATCCATCCGGAAGCCGACGGCAATCTGATTTTCGACTGGGAGCTCGGCGACAGCGCGGCGACCAACGCGGCAATCAAGGCGGCTGCCCACATCACCCGCATGAAGATCGTCAACAACCGGCTGGTGCCGAACGCCATGGAGCCGCGCGCAGCGCTTGGTCACTACGACAAGGCCGAGGACCACTATACCTGCTGGACGACCTCGCAGAACCCGCATCTCGCGCGCCTGGTGATGAGCGCCTTCTACAATGTCGCGCCCGAAAACAAGCTGCGCGTCATCGCGCCGGATGTCGGCGGCGGCTTCGGCTCGAAGATTTACATCTATCCGGAAGAAATCATCTGCCTTTGGGCCTCGAAGAAAACCGGCGTGCCGGTCAAATGGGTCGCTGACCGCACCGAGAGCTTTCTCACCGACGCCCATGGCCGCGACCATGTCTCGACGGTCGAAATGGCCTTCGACAAGGACAACAAGATCACCGGGCTAAAGGTCGACACCATCGCCAATCTCGGCGCCTACATGTCGCTGTTCTCGTCCTGTGTGCCGACCTATCTCTACGCGACGCTGTTGTCGGGCCAGTACGACATTCCGGCGATCCACGCCAATGTGCGCGCCGTCTACACCAACACCGCGCCGGTCGACGCCTATCGCGGGGCAGGGCGGCCGGAGGCCACCTATCTGCTCGAACGCACCATGGAGACCGCCGCACGCGAGCTGGGCGTGTCGCCGGCGGAACTTCGCCGAAAGAACTTCATCACCGCGTTCCCGCACCAGACACCGGTCATCATGAACTATGATGCCGGCGATTATGCCGCTTCGCTGGACGCGGCGATGGCCGCTGCCGATTATGCCGGTTTTGCCCAGCGCAAGGCCGACGCCGCCAACAGAGGCAAGCTGCGCGGCATCGGCATGAGCTGCTATATCGAGGCCTGCGGACTGGCGCCGTCGGCGGCGGTCGGCAGTCTTGGAGCGGGTGTCGGCCTTTGGGAAAGTGCCGAGGTGCGCGTCAACGCCGCTGGAACCATCGAGGTGCTGACCGGCTCGCACAGCCACGGCCAGGGCCATGAGACGACCTTCGCGCAACTGGTCAGCCAGCGCTTCGGCGTGCCGATCGACAGCGTCTCCATCGTCCATGGCGATACCGACAAGGTGCAGATGGGCATGGGCACTTACGGCTCGCGCTCGGGCGCCGTCGGCATGTCGGCCGTTGTCAAGGCGCTCGACAAGGTCGAGGCCAAGGCCAAGAAGATCGCCGCCCATCTGCTCGAGGCCGACGAGGGCGACATCGTCATCGAAAACGGCGCCTTGAAGGTCGCCGGCACCGACAAACAAGTGCCGTGGTTCCAGATGGCGCTTGCTGCCTACACCGCCCACAACCTGCCTGGCGGCATGGAGCCGGGGCTGAAAGAGACCTCATTCTACGATCCGTCGAACTTCACCTTCCCGGCCGGCTGCTATGTCTGCGAGGTCGAGATCGATCCCGAGACCGGCGTGACCGAGGTCGTCCAGTTCGTCGCGGCCGACGATTTCGGCAACATCATCAACCCGATGATCGTCGAAGGCCAGGTGCATGGCGGCGTAGCCCAGGGAATCGGCCAGGCCTTGCTGGAGGGCACCCGCTACGACGCCAGCGGGCAGCTTTTGACGGCGAGCTACATGGACTACGCCATGCCGCGCGCCGACGACCTGCCGTCGTTCAAGGTCTCGACCTCGAACACGCCGTGCCCGGGCAATCCGCTCGGCATCAAGGGCTGCGGCGAGGCCGGCGCCATCGGCTCACCGCCGGCCGTGATCAACGCCATCACCGACGCCATCGGCATCACCGATATCGCCATGCCGGCATCGCCGTCCACGGTGTGGGCAGCGATCCGGGGAACGAAACATTGATAAGCAAATAGCGAATAGGGAGTAGCGAATAGGGAACAAAGTGCGTGCGAAGGGGTAGGCCCTATTCGCTACTCACTACTCCCTATTCGCTCCTTTCCCCCGAAGGGAGAAAGACAAATGTACCCAGTCAACTACCACCGAGCCGCCTCCGTCGCCGAGGCCGTCAAGCTGCTCGAGACCGGCGATGCAAAGCTTTTGTCGGGCGGCATGACACTGATCCCGGCGATGAAGACGCGGCTTGCCGCACCGTCCGATCTCGTCGATCTTTCGCACATCGAGGAATTGAAAGGCATTGAGGTGGCGGGCTCCACCATCACCATCCACGCCGCCACCACGCATCACGATGTCGCCAGCGACGAGAAGCTGAAGAGGGCGTGTCCGGCGCTCGCCCATATGGCGTCCCGGATCGGCGATCCTGCGGTGCGCTACAAGGGCACAATCGGCGGCTCGATCGCCAACAACGACCCCGCCGCCGATTATCCGGCGGCACTTCTTGCCCTCGACGCCACCATCGTCACCAACAAGCGCGAGATCGCCGCCGACGCATTCTTCACGGGGCTGTTCGAGACGGCGCTGGAGGACGGCGAGATCGTCACCGCGGTGACCTTCACCGCGCCGGCCAAGGCGGCCTATGAAAAGTTCCGCAATCCGGCATCGCGCTATGCGATCGTCGGTGTGTTCGTGGCCAACGGCGCGGGCGGAGTCCGCGTTGCCGTCACCGGAGCCGGCGACAGCGGCGTCTTTCGTTCGAAGGAAATCGAGGCGGCACTTGCCATGAATTTCGACGCCGCTGCCCTCAACGGAGTAAAAGTGCCGGCGAATGATTTGATGAGCGACATCCATGCCTCGGCCGATTACCGGGCCAATCTGATCGTGGTGATGGCCAAGCGCGCAGTAGCCGCCGCCAACGCCTGAAACGGCAGCGTGCCGGTTCTTCTTTCTCCCACAACAAGCAAGGGGAGAAACGCACGAGCAGAGCGGCTCGCCCTGCAAACCGCAACTGGCAGGGCAGCGCTGGCGCCTCAGCCGGTGATCGGCCTGGTATAGTAGCGCACCGCCTTCTTGCCGCCGTGGATCACCGCGTCGCCGACCTCGACGAAGCCGAGCGCTGCGTGAAAGGCATCTGAAGCCGGGTTGGGCGGTTCGGCATTCACCTCGCAGGTGACGATGGTCTGGCCGGCACGCGAGACATGGTCGAACAGATCCTCATAGAGCCGCCGGGCATGGCCGCGGCCACGCGCTTCTCCCGCAACGACGACGCGGTCGACATAGACGAAGCGCGGATAGCGCTCGCGGAACCACAGGAAGTTCGGGCTGTCGTAACGGGCGTCCTGGTCGAAGGTCATGATGAAGGCTTCGAGCGCGCCGATGCGGCGCGCATAGAACGCCTCGCCGAGCAGGAAGGACAGGCGTTCCGGCTCAAGCCACGACAACTCGGCCGCGTGGGCGTTGTTGAGGGCGAGGATGAGGGGCTCGTCCTGCGGCGAGACCCGGTCGATCGGCAAGCGTACCCGTTTGTTTTCTTCCTTCGCGATCATGCTTTCGCCGCCGCAATCGTCGCCGCCACCAGCGCCGCGTCGGTCACCGTGTTGCGGTACTCGCGGTCGAGGTCGGTGCCGCCCATGCCAACCCGCGGATTGCGGTAGCGCATGGCACTCGGCACGTCCTTGAGTGCGGCGAAATGCATTTCGGTCAGTCCGGTTCTTTCCCGCACTTCGGCGATGTTGTTCGGGTCGAGCCCGCCGCAGCCGAGGATGATGATGCGCTTCCCCGCCTGTCGGACGAGGTCCGCCAGCAGGGCCACGCCCTCCAAAGCGGTGTCGCGCTGGCCGCTGGTCAGCACGCGGCCGACCTTGCTGCGGATCAGCGCTTCCAGCGCATCAGTCGGATCGCGTGTCATGTCGAAGGCACGGTGGCAGGTGACGTTCAAATGCCCTGCCGCCTGCACCAATTCGCTCATCCGCTTTTCGTCGATGGCACCGTCGGCATTCAGGCAGCCGACGACGACACCGGCCACGCCAAGCTCGCGCAGCGTGCGCACATCGGCGAGCATCGAACGGTACTCGGCGTCACTATAGAGAAAATCGCCGCCGCGCGGCCGCACGATGACGTGGAATGGGATCGTCGCCAGTTCGAGGGCTGCGCGCACCATGCCAAAACTCGGTGTGACGCCGCCCTCGACGAGGCTGGCGCAGAGTTCGACCCGGTCGGCGCCGGCGGCTTGCGCGGCGAGCAGGCCATCTATGCCTTCGACGCAGATTTCGATCAGCGGCAGGCGAGGGCGTTCGGTGTCGATCACAGGGCGATCCGTTGCTGTTTCAAGATGTGCAGCCCTTAGCATCGGGCTCCGTGCCGCGAAAGCCGGAACTACTGGCTCAACGCGACGGGTTGTTGCGGTTAGCATTGCGGCCAATCAACGCCTTCAACCGCCTCAACGCCGCCACCCGGCAGATGGTCGGCGCCTGGGGTGAGCCGGACCGGCTCGCCGATATGCGTCATGGCTGGTTTCGCGGCGGCGCATCAGATCCGCAAATTGTGCGCGTTGGCGCGGACGAAATCGATGAACGCCCGCAGTTTTGGCGGGACGAGGCGGCGGCTGGGATAATAGAGGTGGAGCGGTTCGTAGCTGGGACAGAACGGCTCCAGCACCTCGACCAGCGCGCCTGAGGCGAGAAGCGGCGCAGCGAGGCCTTCGACGGCAAAGGCCAGGCCAAGCCCTTGCGCGGCGGCGGTGATGCAGAGCGGTAGGGTGTTCACGACCAGACGTGCGTCGGGCGTGAACTCGACCTGGCGTCCAGCGACAACGAACTCCCAGGGCGAGATGGCGCGGGTGCGGGTGAAGGCGAAGGCGATGCAGCGGTGGGCAGCGAGGTCGGCGGGTCGTTTTGGCGTGCCGTTACGCGCCAGGTAGTCGGGGCTGCCCAACACCACCGTCTGCAAAGGCCCGCCCAGACGCGCGCCGATCATATCCTTCTCGAGAAGCTCGCCGATCCGCAGGCCGGCATCGAAGCCCTGCGCGGCGATATCGACGAAATTGTCGTCGAAGATCAGGCTAAGCCGCACCTCCGGGTAGGCATCCATGAACGGCCCCATCAGCGGCTCGATCAGCAGCGGCGCGGCGATCCACGGCAGGCTCAGCCGCAGCGTGCCGGCGGGGCGGTCGCGGGTCTCGCGCAGTGCCGCGCCGGCCGCCCGGATCTCCTCGGCCGCTGGGCGCACGTGGTCGAAATAGTGGGCGCCGGCTTCGGTCAGGCCGACGCTGCGGGTCGTGCGGTTGAGGAGCCGCACCCCGAGACGCTCCTCGAGGCCCTTGACCGCCTCGCTGAGCGAGGCCGGGGCGACGCCGAGTTCGGCAGCGGCGCGGGTGAAGCTTTTTGCTTCCGCGACCTTCACGAAGGCGACGATGCCGCTGAACTGATCGAGTCGCATTGTGAGGATATTCCAAATAGCCTTGTCGAACTCTACGGGTTTTTCCGGCGAACCAAAAGCGTCATGTTGGTCCGACGAACGCGCTTCGCTGTGGCGACGGCCCGAAAGGCAAGACGGCCCGAAAGGGAAGGAGACAGGACCGATGACCAGGCTTGCTTCGCTCGCCGCCGGCGCTCTCTTGGCGGTGTCCGCCGCCCCCGCGAACGGCGGCCCGCAGGAAGACCGCAACATCCAGTTGATCAAGGACTATTACGCAGCCTATGCGACCGGGAACCCGGAGGCGGTTCGGCCCTTCCTGGCGGCCGACATCGTGTGGCGCATTCCCGGCCACCATCCGCTAGCCGGCGACAAGCGCGGGCCGGAGGAAGTGGTCGCCTTCTTCCGTGGCCTGGCCGAGGGCAAATTCAGGGCTGAGCCGATCTTCTTCCAGGCGCAGGGCGATCTCGTCGTCGACATCCATCGCGGCTGGTCGAACGTCGGCTCGGGTCCCGAGATCGACCAGCTTTACGCCCTGATGTTTCGCATCAAGGACGGCAAGATCACCGAGGCGCAGAATTTCTTGACCGACATGTACCAGTCGGACACCTTCTACTGGACGCACTTCCCGCTGAAGCCACTACCCGGCCGACTGGCGGATGACCGCTGAGACGGCGGCCGTCGCTCCGCGCTTTTCGCTCCAGGCCAAAGGAGATTTACGATGTTGAAAATCCTGACGCTGGCCACGGCGACCGCCGTCGCCCTCGGCTCAAGCGCCTTCGCCGCATCGCGCGTCGAGCGCGTTGCTTTCGCCTCGCACGGTGAGCAGATCGTCGGCGACCTCTATCTGCCCGAGGATCTGGACCCGGCGAGACCTCGACCCGCGCTGGTGGTGACCGGTGCCTGGATGACGGTGAAGGAACAGATGCCGGCCCGCTACGCCCGCGAGCTGGCCGACCGCGGCTTGGTCGCCTTGAGCTTCGATTTTCGCGGCTGGGGCGAGAGCGGCGGCGCCCGCCGCCAGTATGAGGACCCCAGCACCAAGGTCGCCGACATCGAGGCGGCGGTCGCCTATCTCGCGGCCCGGCCCGAGATCAGCAAGGACCGCGTCGGCGGGCTCGGCATTTGCGCCAGCTCCGGCTACATGGTCACTGTCGCCGCCAAAAATGCCGCGATCAAGTCGGTCGCTTTGGTCGCGCCCTGGCTGCACGATGCCGAGGTGGTCGAGCAGACCTATGGCGGCAAGGACGGCATTGCCAGGCTTGAAGCCGTGGGTGATGCGGCCGAGGCCGCCTATCGCCGCACCGACAAGCAGGCTTTCCTGCCCGCCGCCAGCCTGGCCGACGAGCGGGCGATCATGTTCAAGGTGCCTTACTATACAGAGGCTGGTCGCGGCATGATCCCGGCCTGGCGCAACGAGGCCGACGCGGCCTTTTGGCGCGGCTGGCTGACATTCGATGCGATCCAGGCTGCCCGGCGCCTGCATCAGCCCTTGCTGATGGTGCATAGCGAGGCGGCTGCCATCCCGCAGGGCGCGCGCAAATTCTATGCGCGGCTGACCGGGCCGAAGCAGCAGCTGTGGCTCGACAACGTCACCCAGTTCGACTTCTACGACCGCGCTGCGCCGGTAAAGTCGGCGAGCGACGTCGTTGCCGCGCATTTCCGCGCCACGCTGGGCAGTGCAGGGGAGGCGGGACAATGAGCCCCGTCACCCGCCGGTTTGTTTTGGCCTTGGCAGTTTTTGCCGCGACGCTTGCCGCTCTGCCCGCCTTGAGCACCATGCAGTCCACGGCTGCGCTGACGAGCGAAGACAAGACCGCCATCGCCGAGGCGGTGGCGGGGATCGGCCTCTATGCCGATTTGCGCGAATGGGATCGGGTAAAATCCTATTTCACGACCCGCGTAACGACAGACTATAGCAGCCTTTTCGGTGGCGAGGCCGCGACCAGCGACCGCGACGCGCTGATTGCTCAGTGGCAAGGCCTGTTGCCGGGCTTCGACGCCACCCAGCACCTTATCACCAACATCGTTGTCGAAGGCGCGGGCAACGACGCGGTCGCGCGCAGCCATGTTCGCGCTACCCATTGGATCGACACGCGGTTCTGGACGGTCGGCGCCAGCTATCTGCACCGGCTGGTGCGGACGCCCGAATGCTGGCGCGTCAGCGCCATCTCGATCCATCGCTTGTACGAGGAGGGCGACCGCGCCGTGCTGGCCGCCGCTGCGGACCGGGTGGAGGCGGCGGCGAAATGACAACGCAAGGTTGCGCCGGGAACCAATTGGCGCCGACATTGGTGGTCCGGCCACTGCCCGATCATTTCATGTCGATGTGAACTCGGTTTGGTTCGGGAGTTCTGCCTCTCCTGAACATGCCTGGCGTCATGCCATGCATGGTCCGGAACGCACGGGAAAGATGGCTCTGGTCGGCGAAACCTGCCGCAATGGCGGCCTCAGCGAGGCCGAGCCCCTGTTCGATCAAGAAACTGGCGCGACGCAGTCTCCGGTCGCGGATATAGGCTGCAGGCGTCAGGCCAATCGCTTTCTTGAAATCCCGGATGACCTGGAATCGGGTGACGCGCGCGGCGTCGGCAAGCCGCTGCAGGTCGAACTGCGAGCCAAGGTCGCTTTCGACAAGCTCCTCGTAGAGCGAGAACCTCCGTCGCGATCCCGAGCTTTCGATCTCCTCTACCCGCCCGCTGCAATCGCCATGCCGAACGATGAGATGCCTCAGTGCGACGAGCAGCGACGTCTCGGCCTGCGTCGCGTCCGGTGAGGTCGAGCTCAGGTGCGCTGCCAGCAACGCTGCGGCGAGATCGCTGTCTTCGATATTCGGACGTGAGAAGACCGGAGCGTCAGCCCTGCCCAGCTCGTGGGCGAGCCCCGCCATCAGCGGCACCGGGGGATAAAACGTCCGGTAGGCCCAGCCTTCATCCGCACCCTGCTCCCCGTCGTGCCACTCCTCGGGATTGACGACGGCAATGGTGCCTGCCGGAGCGACTATTTTGTGGCGCCCGATGCGGATGCGTTCGCAGCCAGCCGTCATCAGCGCGATCACATAGGTTGGGTGCGTGTGCAGTTCGTAGCGATGCCGCGTGAAGCGCGCCTTGAACAGGCCAAGCTCAGGGAAGCAGGGATGGCGCCAGTATTTCCTGGTCTCTGTCGCGTCCACGGCTTTTGTCCCTGCAGCGGTCAATCTGGTTCAAGACGCCTGTTGTGCGACCTTCTAATCGTGATCCAAACCGCCCTTTGCGGCTTGGAAGGAGAGCATCATGCTGCATAATGACCCGATCGCCGCTCTGACTCCAGAGGTCATAGCCTGGCGGCACCACATCCATCGCAATCCCGAACTCGGATTCAAGGAATACGAAACGGCGCGTTTCATTGCCGAGAAACTGCGCGCCTTCGGCCTCGACGAGGTGCATGAGGGGATCGGCGGCACCGGGGTCGTCGGCGTGCTGCGGAGCGGCACGGGCACACGCGCCATCGGCCTTCGCGCCGAGCTGGACGCGCTTCCCGTCGTCGAGAGGACCGGCTTGCCCTATGCGTCCAGGAACGAGGGCGTGATGCACGCCTGCGGCCATGACGGCCACACCGCCATGCTGCTCGGCGCGGCCAGACTGCTCAGCCAATCCCGCGCCTTCGACGGCACCGTCTACTTCGTCTTCCAGCCAGCCGAAGAAAACGAAGGCGGCAGCGTGCGCATGATCGAAGACGGCCTGTTCGAGCGTTTCCCGATCGAGGCGATCTATGCCGTCCACAACTGGCCGGGCTTGGAGCAGGGGACGATCGCCGCTCGCGCTGGAGCACAGATGGCGGCCGTCGACAATTTCGAGCTGACCTTCGAGGGTTTTGGCGCGCATGCCGCCATGCCGCAGCTCGGCGACGACCCGATCCTGGCCGCGGGCGCCTTTGTCCAGGCGGTTCAGCGCATCGTCAGCCGCTCGGTCGATCCGCAAACCGCGCTGGTCGTCAGCCTCACCCAGATCCACGGCGGCAATGTCGGCAACATCGTGCCGGGCAAGGTCTGGCTGCAAGGCACCTGCCGGTTTTTCGAGCCCGGTCATTCCGATCATTGCGAAAAGCTGATCGGCGAGATCGCCCACGGCATTGCCGTAGCCCATGCGCTCAAGGCCACGCTCGACTACAAGAAGGGCTATCCGCCGCTCATCAACACGGCTGACGCCACGGCCCGCGCCATCGCGGCAGCCGCCGCCACCGTCGGCAGCGAGAACGTCTCGACCGAGTTCAGCCCGAGCCTCGGCTGCGAGGATTTCGCCTTCATGATCCGCGAGGCAGGCGGCTGCTACGCGTGGATCGGCGTCGGCGATGTTGGGCCCGGCGGGGGCCTGCACGGCGACCGCTACGTCTTCAATGACGAGATCGTGCCGACCGTGCTGCGCTACTACGTCAATCTGGTCGAGCAGACGCTTCCCGCCTCGTGAACCGTCAGAGCGAAAACTGACGGCTCAGCGGGAAAATCGATCTGAATGCGATTCGTGGACGATAAGCCGGGAAGGAGTCAGGCGCAATCCGACGCATCTCAGCCGGCTGTGGCCACGAGTTGCGTTACGCGGACGGGATTTTCCAGCACTGCCTGTGCGGCATCGGCCTGATTTTCATTGACCTGCACCATCACAAAAATGACGCCTTGTTCAACGTTCGGCTCACCCGGCTGTCTGGCAACATCGGCAGATGCCTGGAGAAGCCCACCCGCAAGGCCGCCGCAGGCCCCACCCACGAGGGTTAGGCCAGCCACCGCTCCGACAGGATCAATGCCCGTGGCCTCAAAAGCACCCAGGCCGATTAACAGACCAGCGGCCGCGCCAAGCGCGGCTCCGCCCGGACCACGCAGGACAGCCCTGATTTCGTCGTCGTAAGGTCCGATGACGCTGATCTGTTCTTGAGAAACTCCTGCCGCCTGAAGCGCGGCAACGGCACGCGCTGCCTGGTCGCGGGAATCGAAAAGTCTGCTGATTGTTCGCATTTTGACACTGCCCATCGCATAGTCGCGCCCCGCGCGGATTGAAGGGCGCGGGGGGGGGACCCCCCCCCGGCAAGGGAAAAAAAAATATTAAAAGAGAAGTTGGGGGGCGCAAAAAAAAAAAAACAAA
>NZ_JBVVPZ010000045.1:0-19947 GCF_055811415.1 Mesorhizobium sp. WSM4846 | reverse complement strand
AAGGGCCCGCGCGGCCTGGGCGGGGTAATCTAAAAGTCTGCTTATTGTTCGCTTTTTCACACTGCCCATCCAATAGGCGCCCGCCGCTCGTTTCCACGGGGGGGGCGTCTCCTCCCCTCGCGTTCAGGTCACTGAATGATCTTGACGATCTTGCGTGTGCCCGGATCAACAAGAACGGTGCGATTGTCAACGACGACGTAGCGATACTCGACGTCGGGAACCTCGTGAAGCTCGACCGTCTCGGGTATCGTTGAACCGATATTGAGTTCCACCCCAGGGAGTTCCACGGATGCGAGCGGCTGCTTTTTCACATATTCCCTGATCACGGTCTCCTGTTCAGGCGCGATGATCACGTCCTGAGCGGCAACAGCACCAACGCTGGCCAGCAGAAAAAGGCCCGCAGCTGCGGTGGAAAGATGCATTCTCATAACTGCCTCCTTTATGTCTGTGACTTGTAAGCCCATTTGCGCTGGACGGCATCAGCGCCTTGCTTACCCAAACTTGAGGCAGCCGCAAACGTTCCTTAGCTGGGCTTCGGTCCGATTCGGTAGGCCTTTGCGTAGGACCTAAGTCTGACGCGTCGCGCCCAAAGGACGATGCCGCGGGTTTCGGGGCGCACCGACTGCACGCTTCAATTGCTATGAACCATGGGCGCTATGAAACCGTAGGCGCTTTGAACCGTAGGCGACAGCGGAACGGCAAGACGGCCCGCCGAGTCCAAGCGGCGGGCGTCTCCTCCCCAGGCCATTTCAGTCAATCGATGATTTTAACGATCCTGCGTGTGCCTGGATCGACAAGAACGGTCCGATTGTCGACGACGACGTAGCGATATTGGACGTCGGGAACTTCATGGAGCTCGACCGTCTCGGGCAGCGCCGAGCCGATATTGAGCTCCACGCCAAGCAGGTTCACCGAGGCGAGCGGCTGCTTTTTCACATACTCCCTGATGACGGTCTCCTGTTCGGGCTGGATGATCACGTCCTGGGCAGCCACGGCGCCGACACTTGCCAGCAGCAGAAATCCTGCGGCTGCAGTGGAAAGATGCATTCCCATAAGTTTTTCCTTCGTGATGAGCTGTCTTGCGCTGGGACGCATCTTCGTCGCGCCAAGCTCACCTTCAACAACGAGACAGCTGCAAACGTTCCGCGGCTGGGCTTCGGTCCGACCAGAGACGCCGTGCCGATGGACCTAAGTCTGAACTGTCGTGCGCAAAGGGCGACGATGGCGTGTGGCCCGGAACCACGACTGCCAGCACTCGTTGCTCGCCGTGCGTCACGGGAGGAATCGATGGAGAATAGTGTTCACCAAGCCCGCTGGCTACTTGCACCGGTCTTCGCTGTCTCCATTGCCTTCCTGGCAATTGGAATAGTCGTCAGCTGATGAACGACCGACTTAACGATGTGGCTGATGGACGAAGATATCTGCGCAGTTAAGTCCCTTCCTGCGCCGATAAGGGACCACCCGCCATTCCTCGATTTGGCGGGTGGTCCCTCGTTTGCGTCCAATGTTCAAACGAGCTTTAGTGGGAAAACGGAAATGGACGACAACAACAAAGATCGATCGTTTCTCGACCGCGACCGCCTTTCGGTGGACCAGTATTACGAGGTGGAGCATTTCGCGCGAGAAAATGGCGTTTCGCCCAGCCAGGTCAGCAGGCTGATCAAAAAGAACGGCAACGATCGGGTGACCCTTACGCAAGCGGTGAGAGCATTGCGCGACCGGAAGTGAAAGCCGCCGCACCTTCCGCCGCGCCGCGCTGCCAGGGGCGATCGGTGCCGGCAGCACGTGGTTGAGGAGTCATATTTGCTGCCTCGCTCAACCATGGCAGTGGCGCTTGCGCAAAAAACCGCAAGGTTGCGGTTTTCGTCCAGCCCGCAAGCCCTAAGTTCCCTTGTTATTGATCGGTGCAGATCAAAGATGGCGTCATTTAGCGTCGTTCGACGACAGATTGGCTGGTTCTCTCGAATCGTGCCGCTGGCGCGACGCGCCGCCGACCGGGCCGGTGGGGATATGGGGAGATATGGCGCCATACAGACCGACAAGATTGCTCGATCGGTGGAATGCACTGTCGCTGGCCACTCAGTTTCTGCTCGCCGGCGGGCTGTTCTCGCTGTCGGCGATGATCGTGGTGGGAATGTCCGTGACAAGCCAGATTGAAGCCGCGGTCACCCGGAACTCGGCCGCCTCTACCGCTCTTTACGTCGACAGCGTCATCGCGCCGCTGCTTCCCGACATGCGCAGGAGCGAGATGCTGGACGAGAGCGTTGCGCACGCGCTGGATGAAACGCTGGGACAAGGCGCGCTCGGCAAAAGGCTCGAATCGTTCAAGCTATGGCGCCGCGATGGCACCATCCTCTATTCGAGCAATAAGAATTTGGCCGGGAAGCGCTTTCCACTCAGCGACAATCTCCGGGCCGCATTCGCCGGCGACATCGTTGCTGAATTGGACAGGCACTATGACAACCAGGCTGAGAGGGACAGCGGCCTGCATCTTCTTGAAATCTATAATCCGATGCTTCAGCCATGGTCGGGCGAAGTCGTGGCTGTTTTGGAATTCGACGAGATCGCCACCGATTTTGAGAAGGATCTCCGGCAGGCACTGGTTCGGACCTGGTTCGATGTCGCAGCCGTCACCGCGGTTTTTTTCCTCGGTCTTTCGGTGATCGTTTTTCGTGGCAGCCGCACGATTCGTTCGCAGAGCCGCTCCTTGAAGCAGCGCATTGCCGAACTTTCCGTCCTGGTTGCTCAAAACAGAATGTTGAGGCTGCGGGTGCAGCGTGCTTCGCAGCGCGCCACGGCACTTAACGAGCGTTACCTCAGGCGGATCGGCGCGGACCTGCACGACGGGCCGGCGCAACTGGTTGCCCTCGCTGCGCTAGGGATTGACAGCCCCGTGCTAGCCGATCCTGCCACGCCGGCTGCGGCGCGCGCGCGCGAATTGCAGGTGGTCAAAGCGAATCTGGACGATGCGATGCGAGAAATCAGGAATGTCAGCAAGGGTCTTATGCTGCCGCATGTCGAGAATGCCGAGTTGACGGAAATCCTCGAGCTTGCCGTGCGAGCGCACGAAGAGCGGACCGGCGTCAAAGTGATGCTGTCCATGACCGGGAAACACACCCCCTTATCGCCAGCGGCCAAGATCTGCATCTTTCGCTTCATTCAGGAGGCGCTGAACAACGGCTTCCACCATGCCGGGGGTGCCGGTCAATCGGTCGCGAAACATTTCGACGGGGAGCGCGTTTCTATCGAGGTTTCCGACACCGGCCCAGGTTTCGACCCGAAGATCATCCATCCTGAACGGCTGGGGCTCATCGGGATGCGTGAGCGGGTAGAAAGCCTCGGCGGCCAATTTGATGTAACATCTTCACAGGATGGCACGGTGGTGAAAATGGTTCTCAACACAGTCGAAATAGGACAGGCGTGATGGCAGCGGCCATAAAGCTCGCCATTGTGGACGACCATCCGCTGTTCAGGGAAGGTGTTGTGCGCACCCTCGAGCAGATCGGCGGGTTCGAGATCGTTGCCCAAGGCAGCAGCAGAGATGACGCCTTGCGGATATCGGAAGACCAGCAACTCGATATTCTGCTGATGGACATCTCGGTGCCTGGAGGGGGCCTCAGCGCGATCGAGCCGGCTCTGGAGCGGCACCCGGATTTGAAAATCGTGATGCTGACCGTTTCGGAGGAAAACCAGCACGTCATGACCGCCTTGCAGAGCGGGGCAAGAGGCTACGTCCTGAAGGGTGTCGGGTCGAGAACCCTGGCCGCCATACTGCGCACGGTGGCGATGGGCGAGCGGTATGTTTGCCCGCAATTGTCGGCGCGCGTGTTGGTCGACTTGTCGAGCCAATCAACCGCGATCGAGAAACCCGACGTGCTGGCCGAACTCACCAGTCGCGAAAGAGAGATCCTGACGCTCGTTGCCGCGGGATTGAGCAACAAGCGGATCGGTCTTCAGCTGAAGCTGCACGAGAAAACCATAAAGCATCACATGACGCGGATTCTGGCCAAGCTCAATGTGAGCAACCGCACCGAAGCCGCGATGACATTGCGCGACGCGACCGAGCATCAGCATCCGCCTGTCCGCGATCCTGCATGAAGCAAGACAGCCTTGCGGCCTGTGGAACGCGCCATCACTCGATCATCCGGAGCAGTCTTGCCCGATCGGATTTCTTTGCCTGCCGCCGAATGATGGTGCGGCCCATGGCATCGCGCATCTCGTAATGGCCGCCGTCGATGCGCTCGCTCAGCCCGTTGGAATGCACCACACCCACGCTTGCCCCGCGCACCTCGATCCGGTCTCCAGTGGTCACGTTGATATACGTCTTGGGCTTGTTGCCAGGATTTAGCGCGGTAGCCGGATTTGTCGGGGGAGTGACGTTCAGTGCTTTTGTTTCGTTCGCATTGCCGTTCGGGTCCGTGGCCTGTGGGGCTGCGGCATTTCCAGGGTCTGTGGCATTTCCAGGAGCGTTTCCAGAGTTGCCGGGGCTTTCAGTGTCTCCTGAGTTGCCGGAGCCAGTGTTGCCGGAGCCTGAGTTGCCGGAGCCAGAGTTGCCGGAGCCGGAGTTGCCGGAGCCGGAGTTGCCGGAATCAGAGTTGCCGGAGTCTGAGTTCCCAGCGTTCCCAGAGTTCCCTTGTGCCCAGGCGGCCTGTGGGCTTAGCGTCAGGGACAGGCCGTCCTGTGCCACACGGTAGGGGCTGACGACGAGAACCAAGGCCGATGCGCTCAGGCGGATGGCGACGCGAAGCCCTCGAAGAGATTTGAGACTGCGCTGCGATTGAGGCCGGGCAGGCCGCGCACAGGCGAGAACTCTTGTCTCACAATGCTTCGGGCGCTGCGGCCGTATTGCGTCTGTGATCAATGAATTTGCCAATAGCACGCCAGAATATCCTTTTACCGTCACGCCCTATGTTGCATCTCTGCCTATTTCGAATTCGCCCAAGTCAATCCTTCGCCCTAGCCAATCTTCTGAACTGCACCGATTTATCAGGCTTTCGCCATCATCGGGCTGTGTCAAGACCCACCAGTCTCGAGGGGGAGAACCGGTGGGTCTCGCTGGCGCAGGAAGGGACTCATGACTGCGCGAGTGCATTGCCTTCATCGGTGGACCTCATCAGCCGATGAAAAGCCCAACGGCTGCAACCCCGAACGCCAGGCCACATATCGGAAAAAGCAGCCAACGTGCCTGGTGAATGCTGGGGTCCATTGCAGCCTCCTGTCACGGTGTCGGGATCGCAACGACGCCAGCAGGAGCTCGGTTCCTACAAACTCCCCCATTTCAGGCTTTTGCCATAGGGGTCCCGGACCAAAGCACTGCCTGGGCCAGCCCATGGTCGGCAAGCGGCCAGACCGAAGTCCTAGCTCAGGCCTTTTGAGCAGGGAGGACGCCGTCCAGATGTAATCCAGGTGGGAAGCGGCTGAAGAAACCTCGACACGCAGAAAGCCTGTCAGTTTGAACAGGCGTAATAGCCGTGCCTTTGGTGGCAGAGACTGGTCCATCCAAACGAGGGGTCCGCCGTGGGGGCAGCGGACCCCTCGTTTAGCCCGAACTAGGGCGTCAGGCCAGAATAAGGACGATCTTGAATGTATCCGGGTCGACGATGACGATACGGCCATCGGCCAACACGAAATACTGGTACTCTTCGTAAGCCGGGACGATCTCGATGATTCGCCGTGGCAGAGGACGCAGCTCAACCCTCTGCCGCGGAACCTCGACACCCACTGAGATGTCAAAATCGACGTCGGCAACCGGTTCGACCTTTTCCTCCTTGAGGATCTGGGTGATTTCCGTTTTCTGTTCAACGGTCACATTGCTGATCGCGCCGGTCTCCGTCTCATCCTGTGACTGAGTAGTGCCCTGGGTCTGCTGCTCTGTGGTGGTACCGGCCTCGCCCTGAGTCTGCTGCTCGGTCTGGGTCTTGGCCTTGTCCTGCGCCTGTTGCTCGGTCGTGGCGCCAGCCTCGCCTTGGGTCTGCTGCTCGGTCTGGGTCTTGGCCTTGTCCTGCGCCTGTTGCTCGGTTGTGGCGCCAGCCTCGCCTTGAGTCTGCTGCTCGGTGGTTACGCCGGCTTTACCCTGGGCTTGCTCGTCGGTCTGCATCTTCGCCTTGCCTTGAGCCTGCTCCTTGGTGGTGGCGCCGGCCTTACCCTGTTCGGCCATCGCACCTTCCGGGCAACCGGCCGAGCCGGCCGGGCAGTCGGTGCCGGACTGGCTTTGGGCCGGCTGCTGTTCCTGAGCGAATGCTGCGCCACAGCCAACGCCTATGGCCAGCATACTGGTGATCAGAACTTTTTTCACGAGACGTCTCCTTCGAAAAGTCTGTCCCTTCATGGGGAAAACCACCTCTGGAATGTTTTGTTCCAGGCGAATTGACCGGGCGCGGAAGCCGCGTCCAGGCGCGCCGGACTGAGCCGCTGCAAACCACAGCTGAGGACGGTCTGCACGCCATCGCTCCCGATGAAACCGAACTCGAGGTTTGCTTCAGTCCCGAATTGGCCGTTCCTTGACAGCAAAAAGTGCGCTTCACATATTTTCCGCGGCCGTCGCTCACGGCTCTCGTGGAAGCTCAAACACTCGTTCAGTTGAATGGAGGTTGTAATGAACGACAGGACTTTCGACCGGCCTGTTTTCGTCAGGAAAGGGGAGTTCATGGTGGAGGAAATCGAATGCTTGGCCGATGCTTTCGAGTTCCTGCAGGAATGGCCGAACAATCGCAGAGGGCCAATCTTTGACACGGCGTTTCGCGCCTGCCAGCGCGCCTATGATGGCCAGGTTCCCATTTCCGTTGCACGCGAGGCTTTCGCCGGCTTCGCGAGATCGGCCAAAATACTCGAGGACGTCTCTGCAGCTATGCCCTGGATGACGGCACAGAAAACCGGTCGCGGTGGCGTGACGGCGTAACCGATGTAGCTGCCTAAAGCGCGTCGCGTTGGAATGGACCCATGCGACGCATGCGGCGCGCTTAGGGTTTTTGAAGTTATGCGCGCCGTATTGCAAAACCGCTGCGCACCCTCGGTTCCACCCCAAGGACGTGCTTTTGCGCGACATGCATCAGCGGAAAGATGGCCGGCGCCGCAGGGAGCGGGGGAGGTGGGGTTGCCTAGGTTGGCGCCGGCCAGGCGGCGTTGGGGTTCGCCACGAAGGAAGCGTAGCAAAGTTTGCCAGATCGGTTATGGCGTGATCGCGGAAGTTCGCCGGGCCTGACTATGCCTCCGGGGATTTCCCTTCCAACGTTGTTTGTTCGAGGGGCATTACCTGCGCGCGATCGCCGATTTGGAGCGGCGTGCTCGCGGATCGGAACTGCGTACTTAGAAATCGCACTTCTGGGCTTAAGCAACGAACGCCAGCTAATCCGGCTTTGGCACAGAGGTTATCGTCGCCAGATAGAAGCCTGAGCAAATCGAAGTCGGATCATCTCTTTCATTAGGCTTTTTGGCCGTCCAATTCGGGAACAATTCGCCTGAAAAGAATTCTGCTCTGCGTCGCGTCCTCTGCCTTGGCCCTTCTGTCGGTATCTGTCCCTGCCTTTGCGGAGGGAGATGCTGCGCGGGGCAAAGGGCGTTTCAACGCTGCTTAGGCTGTCATTCAACCGCCGACCAGAAAAAAGCCGGCCCCGGCCTCGGCGGTATTGTCGGACGGCCGGCCGGATCTATGGAGGGGTACCGTTATTCGAAAGCCCTGAAGTCGTCCGGATTGGTATGGGACGAGGCAACGCTGGACCGGTTTCTAGCGGCGCCCGGCGAGGTTGTTCCGAAAACGACGATGACGATGGCCGTGTCCAAGCCTGAGGACCGACAGAATATTGTCGCATACCTGAAGTCCTTGTCGCAGTAGACTCGAATTTGCATCCCGGAATGCGGGCATCGTTTTCGAACCCGCCCGCCGCCATGCGCCGGCCTCCAACCCTGAGCACGTGCAGTCTCTGCGACCTGCGGCAACGGACCCGCTTTGCTCCGACGACGCATTGGACAACGACACTCGTATTCGCCTTCAACAGTCCGGGAAGAAGTGGGCTTGCCAAGTCCCCAAGTGGATGATGATTGCGTTGTTCTTAGCAGTCGCAGGGTTGGTTGCGGCCGTCGTGCTCTACCCCAGCGAGTTTCTGGTTGTTCTGACTGTCCTTTATCTCGCCTACATTCCGATCAGCTGGATCAGTTTCCGTCATGATGGGAAAATTCACGACCGAATCGATGTCGAAACCGCTCAGGTAGTGGAATGACATCTGGAAGCCTTGATGGCTGTCCAGTTCTCGGCTCGGGCAGGCAGCAACTACCTCGCGGCAACCGCCGCCTCCCACCTATGGCGACCTTCCAAACATCTGCAACGATTAGGGCCGCGCCACTCTTCCCCGATCTGTGAGGGGACAGTCTCGGGCGGGTACCAAGCGTCGGATTCAATCCACTCTAGCAGGGTTTATGCACAGCGCTGAACGTTTGGCGGCCTGAGGTGTTGATCTTTCGAAGCGGAAGCAACAGTCCTTTTCAGGGCCGTTCGCCGCAACTGGCGCATCTACTGCTATTCGATCCCAGTGAACGGCAATGCCGGCGCTGACCGCGCAAACGCGGACGTGCCTCGCCTGTGTGACGCATTCAGAAACCACGTTTCTAAGGTCATGCAAATTGCGCAGTCTAATCCAGAATCGCCCGGCGAGCTAGCTTTAGCGCTAGCCACCAGATTGCCAATGTCTCAGTCGGCCGGGAAGCTCCAGGCCGCTTTGGGAAGCCTATTCGGGTGGAGCAACCCAGGAGAACCTACCGGCCATGATCTCATTGAATATCAACGGGCGAGAGCACGAGGTTGACGTTGACCCCGAAACTCCGATCCTTTGGGTCCTGCGTGACACGCTAGGAATGAGCGGCACCAAATTCGGCTGCGGCGCAGCGCTCTGTGGCGCCTGTACGGTGCATCTGGATGGCGAGGCAATCCGCTCGTGCAGCACACCGGTTTCCGCCGTTGAAAGCGGCAAGATCACCACGATTGAAAAGACAACCGACGGCACCGACCGTGTCGGCGCGGCTGTCCACGCTGCATGGGTCAGGCACGACGTGGCACAATGCGGCTACTGTCAGAGCGGCCAGATCATGAGCGCGACGGCCTTGCTCGCGTCGCTGTCGCCCGGAGCGCAGCCGACCGCCGAAGAGATCGACTCCGCCATGGCCGGAAACATCTGCCGCTGTGGAACCTATGCCCGTATCCGCGCCGCTATAGCCGACGCCGCCAGCACCCTCGTCTGAAGGAGACGCATATGTTCCCCAACATGGATCACAAAGAGCTGCCGCGTGCGCTGCAGTACATCATGGAACGGGGCCGTTCAACGACGGTCCAGGCGATGCCACGCCGCAGCTTTCTCAAGCTGACGGGGACCCTCGGCCTGGCTGTCGGCATTTTCCCTGATTTGGCAGTCGCGCAGTCGTCCGACGCCGATGAGGCGGCAGCCAGTCTGAAGCCGACCGAGCAGCCCTCTGCATTTGTCTACATCGCGCCCAATGGAGAGGTTACGGTCACAATCAACCGGCTGGAGTTCGGTCAAGGCGTCCAAACGGCATTGCCCATGATCCTTGCCGAAGAACTCGATGCGGACTGGAACTTGGTGCGCAGCCAACTCGGCACCAATGACATGGCCTATGTCGATCCGCTCTTCGGCATGCACCTTACTGGCGGTTCGAACACAATCAAGAACAGCTTTACGCAGTATCGCGAACTGGGTGCTCGTGTTCGCGCCATGCTGCTGGCGGCTGCGACGACCCGCTGGAATGTGGAGGCGTCCACTCTGCGAACTGAGGCCGGCGCGGTTCTGGCCTCCGATGGCCGCAAGCTTGGTTATGGAGAGCTTGCCGAGGCGGCCATGGCCTTGCCAGTGCCGCAGAAGATTGCGCTGAAGGATCCCAAGGATTTCCGCATCATCGGCCAGCCCACCCGGCGTTTGGACGCTCAAGCCAAGAGCAGCGGCCAACAGAGTTTTGGCATCGACTTCAAGCTGCCGGGACAGTTGACGGCCGTGGTGGCTCGTCCTCCGGTCTTCGGAGCCAAGATAGCCACCCTGGACGACAGCGCAGCCCGCGCCCTCAAGGGCGTGAAGGCCGTCCTGCGCGTGCCGCTGGATCGCGGTGCCGAGGGCGTGGCCGTCGTGGCCGACGGATATTGGCAGGCGTCTCAGGGCCGCGATGCCCTTAAGGTGGAGTGGGACACATCTGCCGTCGAAAAGGTCGATAGCGAACGGCAACTCGCGCATTATCGCGAGATGGCCACTCGCCCCGGCCCGCGCCAGTTCGATTCCGACATGGTGCCATTGGAAACGGCGCCGCTGAAGCTGGAAGCTGAGTTCGTGTTCCCGTATCTCGCTCACGCGGCGATGGAACCGCTGAACTGCACGGTACGGCTTGCCGATGGTCGTGCCGAGATCTGGATGGGAAGCCAAAGTGCCGGACCCGATGCCGCCGCTGCCGCAGCCGCGCTCGGCCTCAAGCCGGAACAGGTCGTGCTTAACGTGCAGATGTCGGGCGGCGGCTTCGGTCGGCGCTTTTCCAGCACCTCCGACATCGTGGTCGAGGCCTGCGAAATAGCCAAGGCCGCCAGGTCGGCGGGGCTGAATGCACCGATCCGTACGCTTTGGAGCCGCGAGGACGATATGAGGGGCGGCTACTACCGTCCATTGCACCTGCACCGCGCCCGCATCGGCTTTGACGATCAAGGCAAGGTGCTGGCCTGGGATCACAGCATCGTCGGCCAGTCGATACTTACCGGAACCGTGTTCGAGCAGTTCATGGTGAAGAATGGCATCGACGCCGCCACGACGGAGGGCATGCGGGCTCCCTATCCGCTTCCAATGCGGCTGACCGTGCATCATCCCAAGGACAACGTGCCGGTTCTGTGGTGGCGCAGCGTCGGCTCCACCCATACGGCTTATGTGATGGAGACCCTGCTCGACGATATAGCGCGTGCAACCGGCCAAGACCCTGTAGCCTACCGCATGCAGCTCTTCGGCGATCAGCACATCCGCCATCGTGACGCATTGCAACTGGCCGTTGACAAGAGCGGGTATGGCAAGACGCAATTGTCCGAGGGGCGGGCCTGGGGTGTGGCGGTGCACGAGTCCTTCAGCTCAGTGGTCGCTTACGTGGTGGAAGCCTCTGTTGCCGATGGACAGCCTAAACTGCATCGGGTCACGGCCGGGGTTCACTGCAATCTGGCCGTCAACCCTCTGACCGTGGAGGCGCAGGTACAGGGCGCGGCGATCATGGGCTTGTCGATGTGCTTGGCAGGCTCTGCAATTACGCTCAAGGACGGCGTCGTCGAGCAGAGCAACTTCAGTGACTATACGGTGGCGCGCATCACGGACGTGCCGGAATTCGACATCCACATCGTCCCTAGCGCCGAACCGCCCACGGGCATGGGCGAGCCCGGCTTGCCACCATTGGCGCCGGCATTTGCCAACGCAATAGCACGGCTCACGGGAAAACCGCTGCGTCAATTGCCGTTCAATCTGACGTAGCCGTTTTTACGCCAGACCGCTTCTGCTCGCTGCTTGCTGTTCCGGCAGCGAGCAAGGCAGATAACGCCTTGTCGGCGCTCGGCTGCCATCGAGGCGTTCGGAATCCGCGCAGTACCAGGCAGTCCTGATGCTGACTCGTGCCGTCGGGGCTGCGCGGAGCATAAATATGACGAGACAGGCATGCTGATTATCCGCCATAATCCTCATGGATACAGAAATGAGGTTTATAGGTGAGAAAAGGCGACTTCAGCGAATGGGCTGTGTTTATCGCGGTTGCCGAGGAGGGGAGTTTTACACGCGCGGCCGCGAAGCTCGGCCTCTCCCAATCCGCGCTCAGCTATGCGGTGCGCATGCTCGAACAACGGATCAGTGTGCGGTTGATCTCGCGAACGACGCGCAGCCTGTCGCTGACCGAGGCAGGCGAAAGGCTGCTTATCAGCCTGCGCCCGGCATTCGACCATATCGACAGTGAAATTGCTGCGCTCACGGCGCTTCGCGACAAGCCTGCAGGCACGATCCGCATCACCACGTTCCGGCATGCCGCCCAAACTGTCCTGTGGCCCGTATTGTCGAAACTGCTGCAGAATTATCCCGACATCACGGTTGAGGTCCATGTCGATGAAGGTCTCACCGACATTGTCGCAGAGCGCTTCGACGCCGGTATTCGCATGGGCGAACACGTGCAAAAGGACATGGTTGCGGTCCGGATTAGCCCCGACGTCAGGATGGCAGTCGTGGGATCCCCGGCCTACTTTGCCAATCGTCCCGCCCCGCAGACACCCCGCGAGTTGAGCGAACACCGATGCGCAAGCTATCGCCAGAACTCCGGGGGCGGCCTTTATGCCTGGGAGTTCGAACAGGACGGTGTCGAACTTGAGGTCCGGGTCAATGGACCGGTTATTTTCAACGACAACGAGATGCTCTTGCATGCCGCGGTCGATGGCTTGTGTTTGGTGTACACGTTCGAAAACCAGATATCCCAGCATGTTGCGGACGGTCGCCTGGTCCGGGTGCTGGAAGACTGGTGCCCGCCATATTCTGGATACCACCTCTATTATCCAAGCCGGCGGCAGCATACTGCCGCCTTCACGCTTCTGGTCGACGCTCTCCGATACAGGGAATAACGGGCGGACCGACCATTTAGCAATGCGATTTCTAACTTCATGCCGATTATGCCGTCTAATCGGCCGGCGCGCCATCACCTAAACTTCCTGTTCATCGAAAACAGGAGTTGGATATGAGCAAAGTCTGGTTCATCACCGGGGCTGGCAGCGGCATCGGCGCCGCAACCGCCAGGGCTGCACTGGGAGCAGGTGATCGGGTGGTCGCCACCGGCCGCAATCCCGACAAGATAAGGAACGCCCTGCGTGGTGTCGCCAGCGACAGACTTGCGGTCGTCCAGTTGGACGTGGCCGATGCAATTCAGGCCAAGGCGGCCGTCGACAAGGCGATGGAGGCGTTCGGCCGCATCGACGTTCTGGTCAACAATGCCGGTTACAGCCTGCTCGGCAATTTCGAAGAGTTGACCACCGCTGAAATCGATGGGCTGATTTCGACCAATCTGCACGGCGTGGTTCACGTCATGCGTGCGGTCATTCCGGTCATGCGCAAGCGGCGCTCAGGACACATTATCAACGTCAGTTCGCTCGCCGGAATCATCGGCTTCAAGCATTGCGGAGCCTATAGCGCCGCCAAGTTCGCCGTCGAAGGCCTTTCGCAGTCGGTGGCTCAGGAAGTCGCTCAATTCGGCATCAGGGTCACAGCCGTCGCGCCGGGCTTCTTCCGCACCGACCTCCTCGATGATCAGAACGCCAGGTACGGCAGCAGCACCATCGACGACTATGCTGCAGAAGGCAGCGCCAAAGCCATGTGGTCCGGCTACAACGGCAAGCAGCAGGGTGACCCCGCCAAACTTGGCGACGCCCTTGTGAAAATCGCCGGCATGGACAATCCGCCAAAGCAGTTCCTGGCCGGTAGCGACGCCGTTACGGCGAAGTGCAAAGCGCAACACGAACAACATCACCTGGACCAATCTGACAGAGCAGGGCGAGGACACCCAGGGCAGCCATACGAGAAGTTGGGGCTGGGATCATCCGACTGTGCTGCAGAGCAACCGTGTGGTCAGTTTTACGAGCAGCAGGAGCGCGCTCGTTTCGATGCTCCTGCAGTCGTTCCCAAAGTACTAATCAGGGTGGCTCGCCGACCAGCCGTTGCAATGGCCGATTTCGTGGCGAAGGACAGCCTTCGGCGTAGCTAGCCCAAAGGTCTTGTCGATCACAATCACGGTGTAGGTTGTCTTGCCGGTGATCGCTGAGCACCCGCGCTGGGTAAAGGATGACCTCGTCGCAACCTTGTATTCGGCAAACAGCTTTGCGCAAGCCGCGACGACCTTCTTCTGAGGCAGATAACGCACGGTCAACTGGCCGGTATAGGCGTGATCGAAGCGGGCGGGCGGGTTCCACTCGGCATCGTTCTTCCCGGCCATGGCCAATGAGGGCTGAGGAAAAGAACCACAAGGAGGAAAAAGCGCCGAGACATATCACATCCGATGATGTTGCACATCGGATGTGGGACTTTGAATCAGCAGATGCAAGGGGGTACATCATCATTTGCGATGTTTTTCGCAGGATGATGATGTCCGACGATGTTTCCCCCACCGCGTTCTATGAGGAAAAAGCAAAAAACATTCTGAAGGGCGAGTTGAAACGCCGGGGCATAACCTATGCGCTGCTCGCCGAGAAATTGAATGAACGAGGGGCGCACGAGAGCGAGCGCAATCTGGCCAACAAGATAAGCCGGGGCAGCTTCACCGCCGCGTTCTTCATGATGTGCATGGACGTGATCGGCGTCCGGCAAATCAGCCTAGAAGTTTAGGACAGGCCCAACGGGCCATGCTCTTCATCGGCGTCGCACTGCTTGTCTGGGTGGCTGGTTGAGGGTTGGTTGTGTCGTTCCCCGACAGCCGCCTTTCCTTACCACGCCGTTGAGGTGGCCGGATCTGGTCAAAATTTCACATTAGAAACTTGGAACATAAGTGAGGCAGAGAACATTGTTGACGCCATGGACAAGAACGATGGCGACAATCTTCCTGAGGGGTTTCCGGGCAACCTGCCCGAGGATCCAGTGATCCTAGCCGATATCACGAAAAGAATTTCGAGAGAGATCGACGGTAAAATTGGGCCGGACGGTTTGGCGGTCACGGAGGCCAGGCGGGATCGCAATCTGGTTGAGGAATGGGAAGAAGCTGACCCCGCCATCGACAGCCAGCCGCCCGTGGTTCCGTTGTTTCTGGTTCTGTATGCGCTCTTTATGTTGGGCTTGGCAGGGTACGCCCTCGCTAGTTGGTATCTTCCATAGCGCGCTTTGAGTTTCCGTTGCGCCAGCCTCTGGCAATAAGCCGAGCGATGTCACGCGCTTGGGAACAAGCGCTAGATAGCGAAGTTACCAACGTAAGGAGTTTCTCCTATGGCTGACGAACAGGACAGAACGTCGAACAACCCTGAAGTCGTCGTTCGACGGTTGGTAAAAGAAACCGGCATTACTGAAGAACAGGCCCGAGAGCTTATCTTTTTCCTCGGGCTCCATTGGGCATCGCTGCTCCGGGAAGCAAAGGCCCTCGCTGCCAAGCGGTAGGCGGGCTTTTCCACCAACTTCCGAATAGACTCTTCTGCCCGATCTCGTACAATAAACCGTCGCCTGCTTTCGAACGGCACAGGGGCGATTGAAAGTGTCGATCGCTTTCGCCCTAACGCAAAAGGGAGTTGGCCCGATGCCTTTCACAGGAATAGCTGACCCGGAACAGCTCAGCATTCTTCGCCAAGCTTTGGACGAGTATTGCCTCACTCGTGGGATTTCGGACGAGCAAGGCCGTGACGACGCCGCGTGGCTAGTCATGTTGCTATTTAGAAATGGCGCGAACAGCCTGGAGGCACTCAGGGCAGGGCTGGGGTCCGAAGAGCGTCGCCGAGCTTAGGCGTCACGGATTTTCGCTGTCGCGGCGCTCTAGCCTTGCGACGGTCCCAATGATTCCCTTCGCAAGTGCTTCGCCCTCGTGGATAGGGCGTACTACAAGTTTTAGGCGCAGTGCTTTCTTCGCTCGGCAGCCACCATCTTGCTCAGCAACTTGGAACATAAGTGGGGCAGAAACATTGTTGGCGCCATGGACAAGAACGATGGCGACAATCTTCCTGAGTGGTTTCCGGGCAACCTGCCCGAGGATCCAGTGATCCTAGCCGATATCACGAAAAGAATTTCGAGAGAGATCGAGGGTAAAATCGGGCCGGACGGTTTCGCGGTCACGGAGGCGTGGCGGGATCGCAATCTGGTTGAGGAATGGGAAGAAGCTGACGCCGTCCTAGACAGCCAGCCGCCCGTGCTTCCGTTCCTGGTTCTGTATGTGCTCTCAATGTTGGGCTTGGCATGGTACGCCCTCGCTGGCAGGTATTTTCTATAGCGCCTGAGTTTCCGTTACGCACGGCGAAGGTGTGCACGTCGCAGCCCGAGCTTTGAGTAGCGAGAGCGAGAGTCAATGGGCGGCCCAGCAGTCAGTTGGAGTTGGGCGGGTGGCCGCTGGGCCTGACCGGCGAGGGGGCGTCTGCGGGACGGTCGCCGGCTACTTCTACGATAGGCGGCTAAATGCATCATTTGTAATTTAGTAAAATGGTCACGGTTCCGTTCCCCTGGCTGTCAAATCGGATGAGCCTAGAGTCAATTTGATGCCTAAAAGAGTGAGTGCCGGCGCTGGCACAAGGGGCCGCCAGGACGCGCGAGGTGCTTCGGCGGTGTAGGACAGCGGCCAGCGGGAACGCACGCTGGCGAGGCTCTGTACGGCACGGAAAAACCACGTCGCCCGTGGGCCTGTCCCACAGTGGGTCATTTGCTGCTGGCACCGCAATTGCATGGTCAGCATCGGGGCGAGTGGGGGGCCCCGCCGCTTCGCAAATGGAGCGGCGGGGCTTTTTGCATTTCAGCCATCACCGCAAGTTCGAGCGGCCCGACAGCCACTATTGGGGGTGACCAACAGCCGGCCTCCGGGCCTAACCAGCAAACGGGGTAGGTTCGCCGGCTGGGAAGACTGTAGGCCGCTCAAGCATCGCTGCTAACTTAGCAAAACGGCTGTGTTCGGTTCCTCTAGCCCTCAAATCGGATGAGCCTAGACTCGGTTCCATGAGTGGGTGTCGGGCAGGCTTGTTCAACGCTTTAGTCAGAACGCGCATTTCTTGTATTTAAAGGCACCAACCATCGCATCAAAGCGCTCAAAGTGGGTTGCGTCGATGATGCGGAATGACCATGAAAAGTTCCGGGATACAACAGCGTCCGCACAGGTTAATAGGGCGGAGAAGCGGTCGTTCTCCTCGTTGACTTGCGAGATCGTGCAGGCGCCCCCAACCGGGCCCTTTCCCTTGTTGCCGGTAATGATGAAACCGTGCTCGGACGCATAGGTACGGTCCTTGAAGCGGACTTTCCCCTGGATCTTCTCGAACACCCTCGTGCAGTCGGTGCGTTCCCCGACCCATACGCCTTGCAAAACCTCAAGAGCATCGGCCCATGCTACGGATGCGCTAGCGGCGAAAAGTGCCGATCCCAGGAGCAGTGCTGCCTTCGAACGATTGGACTGCCATCTCAGTGCTGCTATGACGAGGTGCATCAGGAAATCTCCAAAGCCGTGTCAGTTGATGCCCCTCCAACCGCAAAAGCGGAAGTCACTAGAAAGCTTTTACCGGCAGAATGTTGAACGACTAGGCCACTAGCTTTGGTTCGATGCAAGCTTCCTCCGAATTGCGCTAATGGCATTGACGATCGCCTCCGCTGCCTGGCGGTCAAGCGCAACATCCAGGCGGCCTTCTGTCGTCTGGATTGAGAGGATTCCGAGATTGCCGATCTTGTCCGTGACCGTTCCGACATGAATCTCTGTCGGCACATAAGGCGGCTTTTCCAAAGGACCCATCGCTTACCTCCTGGTAGCGGTGTGCTGCTGGAGATCTCTCCTTTGACAACTCCCAAGGGCAGCATCGCGCCGATCTGGCGCAAAGGCAAGCCAGAGCAATCCGCATAAAGGGTTATCGCATAAAAGTGTAGTTTCAAGTGCAAGGGCGCGCTGACGATTTCCGCGTTATTTCTTCCTCAACCTCACCCCGGCGCCGCCGCCATTCTCGGGGATGAACTCGACCCCGGCGGATTCGAGGGCTGCCTGAAGGTCAAGCAGAGTGCGGTCATACGGCGCCCGCTGCCTCACGGTGGCGGGCTATTTGACCAAGGCGGGGTGTCTTTAGAATTTTCGTTGCGGTCTAGTGTCGATCGACCGGGCGATCTTGTTCAATTCCTCCAAGTCCTCGCGGAAAGGTACCGGCGGAGGATCCCCCGGCTTCCACCCTTTCATTCGCAGTTGCATTTGGTCCCACATTGGCTGGAGCAACTAGTTCAGCGGGAAGCCTTTTGAAATTGCTGGCAACAAGCCAGCGTTGTTACTCCGCTGGCCGTTGGCATCGTAGGCAATGTGCGCACCTCCGCCTCCGGCGAATTTCCATGCGTAAACCGCCTCAGGCCCGACAGTTGCGGACTCTTTCGCGCTGATCTCTCGGTTGATGTGGTTAAATCACGCGCAAAGACGATCCGCAGCAACTTCTTTCGTGCGAGCCTTGGCAGACTGCCTCGCCATCATCTGCATAATTGCGTGCGGCGGGAAATGTTGGGCACCGCTCCCAAGAGCGAGCGCAAAATTGTTTACTCGGTCGCTGAGGTTGAAATTCATCACCCGAAACCTGGTGTGGCCTCCGGTGTCCACCGGCGAGTTCTTGTCTTTGACCCGCATTCGCATTTCATCTCGCGATGTGATCGCGTGCAACCTGGGTTTCCCGTCCACGAAGCCCGCGTAGCCGAAAGTGTGGCCAGCAGCATGGCTATCCAAACGTTGCTCCTCAGCAGCAGCAGCAATCTCCAACAAGGTCTGATTTAATGTCCGGTTGGCACCACGTAAAACGCGCTCGATCCACTCACTGACCTCGAACGGCTTTCGGCCCGACCTGGCGCCAGCGCCAGCGTAAGTGATGAAACCTTGACCGTCGGACGTCTCAAGGCTGCACAGCTTGGTAGCTAGAAGGCCATGCGCGTCGGGCGCACCGCTTAAGCGCCGGTCAGCTGCGACGAACGCCAATCGTCGAGTGACGAAAGCAAACGCGAAAGTCACTCGTTGCCTCAGATGTAGCCCGGAATGTAGCCCAGAGCGAGTTGCCTGCGAAATTGCAGAGTTCAGATTGGTATCTAAGTGCTTGAAAATGTTGGCTCCCCGGGCCGGATACATTTCAATATCCATTGTAACCCATAGCGACCACCCCGCACCGCATAAGCCGTTGAATACCAACATTCCTCTTGCCCATATCGTCTATGTTGGTTACCTATAGCGCACACCCAAATAGCGGGGAAAAAGCGGGGAAGACATGGGCAAGCATACGAGAAACGTTCTGACGGTGAAGGCCATCGCGGCCAGCAAGTCAGTCAAGCTGCGCGACGGTGGCGGGCTGTGGCTCGTCACCAAGGGGAATGGTCGATACTGGATCTTTGATTATCGCTTCGCAGGCAAGCGGCGTGAGTTGGGGCTGGGGCCGCTGCACAGTGTTGGCCTGGCAGACGCTCGCCAGAAGGCTGAGGCTGCTCGCGCGCTGGTGCGGCAGGGCATCGATCCAATCGAGCACAGACACGGTGTAGAGGCGATCGAGGCGGCTAAGGCCAAGGCTGAGGTAAAGACGTTCGGGCCATACGCGGACGACTTCATTGCCGCGGCGGTCAAGGCTGGACGGTGGCGCGGCGCCAAGACTGAGGCGGGATGGCGAAACACCATGACCGTTCATGCAGGGCCGATCCGCGAAACCGCTATAGCCGAGATTGGCGTGCCACATGTCTTGTCCGTCCTTCGACCGCTGTGGGGTGTAAAGCAGGAAACTGCTGAAAAGCTGCGCGAGCGCATTGAGCGCGTGCTTGACTCAGCGAAGGTTGAGGGCTTGAGAACGGGCGAAAATCCGGCCGTATGGAAGGGCAATCTGGAGCATGTACTCCACAAGCCGGACGCTCTGACCAACACCAACAATCACCCTGCGCTGCCGTACAGTCGCGTTGCTTCGTTCGTCAAGAAACTGCGTGGCGTCGGTGGCATGGGTGCGAGAGCGCTCGAATTCACAATCCTGAATGCGGCCAGAAGCGGAGAGACGCGTGGCGCCTCGTGGCCAGAAATAGACTTGGATGAAGCGCTTTGGGTGATCCCGGCCAAAAGAATGAAGGAAGGCAAAGAACATCGTGTTGCGTTGTCAAAAGCCGCGGTGAGATTGCTTAAGGCGACACCACGATTTGAAGGCACCGATCTTATCTTTCCTGCCGTGCGCGGCGGAAAACTATCTGACATGACGTTGGCCGCGGTAATTAAGAGGATGCATGCTTCGGAGCTTGAAGCGGGGCGGGCAGGGTG